>CAYYUQ010000065.1:0-20037 GCA_964474945.1 uncultured Halopseudomonas sp.
ACGTACGGTTCTGTGAGAGGGATGAGGCGGCGACGCCTCACCCTACTCGATGTTTTCTGTACGGTCACCACTATCGAAGCGACTGCCATCAGTGGTGTTCGAGATGGTACGCGTACTTCAGATGACATTCTCGCCTGCTTATACCTCGTCATGGAAATACCTGAAAAAGCGCCGCTTGAGTAGCTTTGAATGGGCATGCTCTTTATACTTGACGGGATTTTTTGATCAGAGCTTTAGCGGCGAAAATTGGCGTTTTCCTCCTGTCATTTCAATGGGGTAATCCTGCTCCGTGCATCGCTATTGTTCTACCCATTCCAAATTGTGATTAGGCTATTCGAATGATAAAAATCAAACGGGGCTTGGATCTGCCAATCACCGGTTCGCCAGAGCAACGTATTGAGGACGCACGTCCTGTGAGAAGCGTTGCGGTTGTTGGCTTCGATTACCATGGTATGAAGCCGACGATGGAAGTGCAGGTCGGTGATCGGGTTCAAGCGGGACAGATTCTGTTCAGCGATAAGAAAACGCCGGGGGTGATTTATACAGCCCCGGTCGGTGGTGTGGTAAACGCAGTCAATCGTGGCGAGAAGCGTGTCCTGCAGTCGGTAGTGATTGACGTGCAGGGCGGTGAGTCGATTGATTTCGGCAGTCATCCAGTCAGTGCTCTGGATAGTCTTGATTCCCAGGCAGTCCGCGACAAGCTTATCCAGTCCGGTCTGTGGACGGCGTTGCGCACACGCCCCTATAGCAAGGTGCCGGCGGTAGACGCTACGCCTGCTTCCATCTTTGTCACGGCCATGGATACGCATCCGTTGGCTGCTGATCCGGTAGTGGTGCTGCAGAGTTGTGCCGCTGACTTCGAAAATGGCCTCAAGGTGTTGTCTCGTCTGGCAGGCATTTGGCTGTGCAAGGCTGAAGGGGCGGTGATTCCCGGTGAAGGTCTGGCCGGTGTGCGTACCGAGAGCTTTACCGGGCCGCATCCTGCGGGCTTGGTCGGCACTCATATCCATATGCTGGATCCGGTCAGTGATAACCGTCAGGTATGGCATATCAACTATCAGGATGTGGTCGCGGTAGGCCGGCTGTTTACCACCGGCCATCTGTCTGCCGAGCGAGTCATCGCTCTGGGCGGCCCGCAAGTTGAACGCCCACGTCTGTTGCGCACCCTGCTGGGAGCCAACCTGGAAGAGCTGACTGCAGGTGAAGTGAAGCCTGGGGTCAATCGGATCATTTCCGGCTCTGTACTGGGTGGCCGTCTGGCCCGCGGCGCGGCGATGTATCTGGGACGTTATCACCTGCAGGTGTCCGTGCTGCTGGAAGGTACCGAGCGTGAAATGCTGCATTACCTGCGCGCTGGTGCTGAAAAACATTCGATACTGAATATCTTCATTTCCAAACTGAACCCCGGCAAGTTGTTCAACTTCACCACCAGTACCAACGGTAGCGCCCGCGCTATGGTGCCAGTGGGTAACTACGAAGAAGTCATGCCGTTGGATATCCTGCCAACCCAATTGCTGCGCTCGCTGATCGTTGGTGATACCGACATGGCGCAGAAACTGGGTTGTCTGGAACTGGATGAAGAGGATCTGGCGCTGTGCAGCTATGTCTGCGCTGGGAAGTATGAATATGGCCCGATCCTGCGTGACAATCTCACGCACATCGAGAAGGAGGGGTAATCCATGGGATTGCGTAACTACCTTGATAAAATCGAGCACCACTTCGAGAGCGGCGGTCGCTACGAAAAGTGGTATCCGCTGTACGAAGCGCTGGATACCTTTCTGTATAAACCCGCCAGTGTGACTCGTACCACGGCTCACGTGCGTGACGGTATTGACCTCAAACGCATGATGATCACCGTCTGGTTGTGTACCTTCCCGGCGATGTTCTTCGGCATGTGGAACGTTGGCTACCAAGCTAACAGCGTGCTGGCGTTAGATCCCGAACTGATGGCTGCTCAGGATGGCTGGCGTGTCGCGGTAATTGGCCTGCTCGCCGGGTTTGACCCCGGCAGCATCTGGGACAACCTGATACACGGCGCGACCTGGTTCCTGCCGATCTATGCGGTGACCTTCATTGTCGGTGGCTTCTGGGAGGTGTTGTTCGCCAGTGTGCGTCGGCATGAAGTCAACGAAGGTTTCTTCGTTACGTCGGTACTCTTTGCCCTGATCCTGCCGCCCAGCATCCCGCTGTGGCAGGTCGCGCTGGGTATCAGCTTCGGCGTGGTGATCGGCAAGGAAGTGTTCGGTGGTACCGGCAAGAACTTCCTTAACCCGGCGCTGACTGGCCGGGCCTTCCTGTTCTTTGCCTATCCGGCACAGATTTCCGGTGATGCGGTATGGACTGCGGTCGACGGCTTTACTGGCGCAACCGCGCTGAGCATGGTCGGAGCCGGCGGTATCGACGTTCTGGTCCGGGACGGCCTGAGCTGGATGGATGCTTTTATTGGCACCATGCATGGCTCCATTGGTGAAACCAGTACCCTGGCCATCTTTATCGGTGGTGCCGTGCTGTTGATGACCAAGATTGCCTCCTGGCGGATCGTCGCCGGGGTGATGATCGGCATGATAGCTCTGAGCACGCTGTTCAATGCCATTGGTTCGGAGACCAATCCGATGTTCTCCATGCCTTGGTATTGGCATATGGTCACCGGCGGTTTTGCCTTCGGTATGATTTTCATGGCGACCGATCCGGTGTCTGCGTCGATGACCAACGCGGGCAAATGGATCTTCGGCGGGCTTATCGGCGTGATGGTAGTGCTGATCCGCGTCGTTAACCCTGCGTTTCCCGAGGGCATGATGTTGGCCATTCTGTTTGCCAACCTGTGTGCACCATTGATCGACTACTTCGTCGTCCAGGCGAACATCAAGCGGAGGCTGACGCGTCATGTCCAGTAAGAAAGAATCAACTGCACGCACGCTGTTGGTGGCGTTGCTGGTGTGTCTGGTATGTTCGGTACTGGTGTCCGGCGCGGCTGTTGCCCTGCGCCCGATTCAGGTCGAGAACAGTCTGTTGGATAAGCAGCGTAATATTCTCGCGATTGCCGGTCTGGGCGATCCATCCATGACCGGTGCTGAGGTCAAGGCGATCTTCGAGGAGCGCATTGTCGCTCGACTGGTGGATCTGGAAACCGGGCAATTCAGCGATGAGTTTGACGCTGAAACCTTTGATCCAGTGGCGGCTGCCAAGGATCCTTCCATCTCCCGTAACCTCACCGGTGCCGAGGACGTTGCCTCCATCAATCGCCGTGAAAACTACAGTGTGGTCTACATAGTAGAAGGCGCTGATAGCCAGATGGAGACCCTCATCCTGCCGGTACGCGGTTATGGACTCTGGTCGACCCTGCATGGCTTCATGGCGTTACGTGAAGATCTGGTTACCGTTCAGGGTTTTGGCTTCTACCAACATGCTGAGACCCCCGGTCTTGGTGGTGAGGTGGATAATCCGCGGTGGCGCGGTCAGTGGCCTGGCAAGCAGATATTCAACGAGGGCGGCGAGCTAGCCATTCGTGTGATCAAGGGTACTGTGGATTCGGCTGGCCCGAATGCAGATCACCAGGTTGACGGCCTTGCCGGTGCAACACTGACGGCCAATGGTGTGAACAATCTGCTCACATACTGGCTGGGTGAAAGCGGATTCGGTCCTTTTATTGATAACCTGCGCGCAGGGGAGGCTTGAGCATGTCACAGCCGACAATCAGACAGGTCCTGCTGGACCCTATCTTCAATAACAACCCTATCGGCCTGCAGATCCTTGGGGTTTGTTCGGCACTTGCGGTTACGTCGAACCTGAAAACTGCGTTGGTGATGAGTATCGCGCTGACGCTGGTGACGGGTTTCTCCAGTCTGTTCATCTCGATGATTCGCAGCGAGATACCCAGTTCGATCCGCATGATCGTACAGGTGGTGATCATTGCTTCGCTGGTTATCGTGGTGGATCAGGTGCTCAAGGCCTACGCCTATGCACTGAGTAAACAGCTGTCGGTGTTCGTCGGGCTGATCATCACCAACTGTATCGTCATGGGCCGTGCCGAAGGTTTTGCCATGCAGAACCCGCCGGTGCTGTCGTTCTTCGACGGCATTGGAAACGGTCTGGGCTACAGTGCCATGCTGATCGCGCTGGGTATTGTCCGTGAGCTGTTCGGTGCAGGTACGCTGATGGGCTACGAGATCATTTCCGTGGTTAACAACGGTGGCTGGTATCAGCCTAACGGCATGCTGTTGCTTCCGCCATCGGCGTTCTTCCTCATCGGTCTGTTTATCTGGGCAATTCGCAGCTGGAAAGTCGACCAGGTAGAAAAACCGGATTACCAGATGGCGCCGCATGTATCCAGTAAGGAGGCCTACTGATGGAGCACTATATCAGTCTGTTCGTTAAGGCTGTGTTCGTGGAAAACATGGCCCTGGCGTTCTTCCTCGGCATGTGTACCTTCCTGGCTATTTCCAAGAAGGTGGAAACGGCACTGATGCTGGGCATCGCTGTGGTGGTGGTGCAGGTCATCACTGTCCCCGCGAACAATCTTCTCTATACCTACCTGTTGAAGGATGGCGCGCTGGCCTGGGCCGGTATGCCTGATGTTGATCTCAGTTTCCTCGGCTTGCTCAGCTACATCGGGCTGATTGCCGCGCTGGTGCAGATCATGGAAATGGTGCTCGATAAATACCTGCCTGCGCTCTATGCGGCGCTGGGTATTTTCCTGCCTCTGATTACCGTGAACTGCGCGATCATGGGCGGCACCCTGTTCATGGTGGAGCGTGAGTACAACTTCAACGAAAGCATGGTTTATGGTCTTGGCTCGGGTTTCTCCTGGGCGCTGGCCATTGTGCTGCTGGCGGCTATCCGCGAGAAGTTGAAATACAGTGATGTTCCTCAAGGCCTGCGCGGTCTGGGCATCACTTTCATCACCGTAGGTCTGATGTCGTTGGGCTTCATGTCCTTCTCCGGCGTGCAACTATAAGGGAATGGACATGTCGATTTTTGATTTGCTGTTACCCATCGCGATGTTTACCTGCATCGTACTGGCGCTGGTTGTCATCATCCTGCTGGCCCGTACACGGCTGGTTTCCAGCGGTGATGTGAATATCGAGATCAATGGCGAGAAGACCATCACCGTTCCTGCAGGCGGCAAGCTGCTGGGGACGTTGGCCGACAATGGTGTTTTCCTGTCTTCAGCCTGCGGCGGCGGCGGTACCTGCGCCCAGTGTAAGTGTATTGTGGAAAGCGGCGGCGGCGAGATGCTCGCTACCGAGGAGTCCCACTTCAACAAGCGTGAGGCCCGTGAAGGCTGGCGTTTGTCCTGCCAGACCCCGGTCAAGCAGGACATGAAGATCGAGGTGCCGGAAGAAGTATTCGGCGTCAAGAAATGGGAGTGCGTGGTTGAGTCCAATCCCAACGTGGCGACCTTCATCAAGGAGCTCACATTGCGCCTGCCAGAAGGCGAGGATGTGAATTTCCGCGCCGGTGGCTATGTGCAGTTGGAATGCCCGCCGCATACGGTGCATTACAAGGACTTTGATATCCAGCCGGAGTTTCATCCTGACTGGGACAAGTTCGATATCTGGCGCTATGTGTCCAAGGTCACCGAGCCGACTATCCGTGCCTACTCCATGGCCAACTACCCGGACGAAAAGGGTATCGTCAAGTTCAATATCCGCGTAGCCACGCCGCCTCCGGGTCGTGACGAAATCCCACCGGGCATCATGTCGTCCTACGTGTTCAGCCTGAAGCCGGGTGACAAGATCACCGTGTACGGTCCCTTCGGTGAATTCTTCGCCAAGGATACCGATGCGGAGATGGTGTTCATCGGTGGTGGTGCAGGGATGGCGCCAATGCGCTCGCACATCATGGATCAGTTGTTGCGGCTCAAGACCAAGCGCAAGATTTCATTCTGGTACGGCGCCCGCTCGCTGCGTGAAGCTTTCTATGTCGATGAGTATGACAAGCTGGCAGCAGAGAATGAGAACTTCGAATGGCATCTGGCGTTGTCCGACGCGTTGCCGGAGGACAACTGGGAGGGGCCAACTGGCTTCATCCATAACGTACTGTATGAAAACTATCTGAAGGATCATCCAGCTCCGGAGGATTGTGAGTTCTACATGTGCGGCCCGCCGATGATGAACGCTTCGGTCATCAAGATGCTGCAGGATCTGGGTGTTGAGCCAGAGAATATCCTGCTCGACGACTTCGGCGGCTAGTATGTGGCGCCGATTTACCCGGCCCATCAGTGTTGCTGCCTTGGCAGCTGCCCTGATGGGCTGTTTCAATTCTGCAGACAGCGTTTCTGAAATTTACGGCACGACCATGGGCAGCACCTACTCGATCAAGTGGGTGGGTGACGACAACAGCCCGTCAGCGGAGCAGGTCAAAATGCAGGTGGATGAGATGCTTGAAGCATTCGAGAGCATCGCTTCGACCTGGCGTCCGACTTCAGAACTGTCACGCTTCAATGCTGCGCCTGCGGGCAGCTGTATGGATATGTCGCAACCGATTCTGGAATTGGTGCTGCTGGCCGAGCAACTGCATGAGCAGAGTGGTGGCAGTTTCGATCTGACCCTGGGGCCACTTATGCGTCTCTGGGGATTCCATGGTGACGCTGGTCTGCAGGTGCCCAGCGAGCAGGCAGTGGCCGAGACCCTGCAACGGGTCGGGCATGCGCACTTTCAGATTCGTGGGCAACAGTTGTGTAAGGATCGGCAACTGGAGCTGGATGTCAGTGGTATCGCTGCCGGTTACATGATCGACCGGGTAGCTGAACGTCTGATTGCATTGGGTATCCAAAGTTATATGGTAGAGCTTACCGGGGAGCTCAAGGCTGACGGCGTCAAACCGGACGGCAGCCCGTGGCGTATTGCCGTTGAAGAGCCGCGCGATGAGAGTCGGGTGGCGCAGTTGGTATTGCCGGTGCGCGGATTTGGCGTTTCCACGTCCGGCGATTATCGCAATTATTTTGAACAGCAAGGGCAGCGTTATTCACACACGCTCGACCCAGTAAGCGGTAGGCCGGTCTTACAGAGCCTGGCGGCGGTGACGGTGCTGCATCCGTCAGCGGCCTGGGCAGATGGTTTGTCGACTGTATTACTGGTCAAGGGCAGTCAACGGGGCTGGGATTACGCTCTGGCGCATGATCTGCCGGCGATGTTTGTCATTCGCGAGGGGACGGGCTTTGTCTCGCGAAGCACCCCCCGTTTCAAGGCCCTGCAACAGGGCGAGGAGTAGAATATGTTGTGGCTAGTCACTTTCGCGGTAATGCTGTTGGTGGTCGCCGGTATGGCGGTTGGCGTCATGGCCGGCCGCAAGCCCATCGCTGGTTCCTGCGGTGGCATGGGTGCGACGGGTATTGAAAGCACCTGTACTCTGTGCGGCGGCAACCCGGTTAAATGCGAGGAGTCCAGAACGGATTCCCCTGCGAAGGCGAGTGCTACCTTTTACGACGCTTCAGCAGATAAGTAAGACCGGGAATCCGGATGCTGGTATTTGAGGCCGATACAGGACTGAATGTGAATGTCTGTTTACAACTATGATGTGGTGGTGCTGGGCGCAGGTCCGGCAGGTGAGGGCGCGGCGGTCAATGCGGCAAAACTCGGGCGCAGGGTGGCGGTAGTTGAAGCGCGTAACATGGTGGGTGGAAACTGCGTTCATCTGGGTACGATCCCATCCAAGGCGCTGCGTTATTCGGTCAAACAGATCATTCAATTCAATACCAACCCGATGTTTCGGGTTGTTGCTGAGCCACGCGACTTTTCTTTCCCGGATGTGCTCAATAGTGCCGAGAAGGTCATGGCACGGCAGGTTCGCTCGCGTCACAGCTATTACGCGCGTAACCGAATTGATCTGTTCTTCGGTAAGGGCAGCTTCGCTGACACCAATACGGTGGAGCTGGTCAATAACGAGGGTGCGGTGGATCGCTTGATAGCTCAGGAGTTCATCATCGCAACCGGTTCGCGGCCCTATCGCCCGGCGGATATCGATTTCAATCATCCGCGCATCTATGACAGCGATACCATTCTCAAGCTGAACCACACACCGCGCACCTTGATCATTTACGGTGCCGGGGTGATTGGCTGTGAATATGCCTCTATCTTCTGTGGACTGGGGGTGAAAGTGGATCTTATCCACAATCGCGACCGTCTGCTGAGCTTCCTCGATGATGAAATTTCTGACGCCTTGAGTTACCACTTGCGCAATAACATGGCGCTGATCCGTAACAATGAGGAGTACGAGAAGATCGAGGGGCTCAAGGATGGCGGGGTGATCCTTCATCTGAAGTCCGGCAAGAAAATCAAGGCTGATGCGTTGCTCTGGTGTAACGGACGTACTGGTAATACGGATGGTCTCGGATTGGAGAATATTGGTCTCAAACCCAATAGCCGCGGGCAACTGACGGTTGATCACAGCTACCGTACCGAAGTACCGAATATCTATGCTGCCGGGGATGTGATCGGCTGGCCCAGCCTGGCCAGCGCTGCCTTTGATCAGGGGCGTTCCGCGTCGGGTAATATTGTCGAGCAGGACAGTTGGCGTTTTGTGGATGACGTGCCAACCGGCATCTACACCATTCCGGAGATCAGTTCGCTGGGCAAGACCGAGCGCGAATTGACCAACGAGAAGGTGCCCTACGAAATTGGTCAGGCGTTCTTCAAGAATACCGCCCGGGCACAGATCAGTTGTGAACCGGTCGGTATGCTGAAGATTCTGTTCCATCGCGAGACACTGCAGGTATTGGGCATTCACTGCTTTGGTGACCAGGCATCCGAGATCGTGCATATCGGTCAGGCCATCATGAACCAGAAGGGTGAGGCCAATACCATCAAGTATTTCGTCAACACGACCTTCAACTATCCGACCATGGCGGAAGCCTATCGGGTGGCGGCGCTGGATGGGTTGGGACGGTTGTTCTGACCCGTTTTTTCTGGGGTGCTTCAGGACTCTGCAGGGACAAGGCTGGTCGTCAGCGCCGTGCCGACACGCTGCAAGTACATCCCTGTAAGCTCACGGTTGTCATCCCTGACAACCGACGGTCGGCACAACCCTGCCGACCCGCCTCGTCCGGAAGTCTTGTGTTGCGGATGGTTTTTAAATCTGCAGCGGGTCGACATGATTTATGCTCTCGATGGGTTTTCTCACCGCCACACCAATACTTATGCCTTTGTGCAAGGTGGGCCATACCCGGAGCAAAGAAGGCACAGACTCCGAAGCAGGTAAGGGAATTACCCCGCCAAAACAGTAACCGCCAACTGCGGTACATCGGTAATCAGACTATCCACTCCCATATCCCGCAATTTCAGCATCAGTTGCGGATCATTTACCGTCCAGGTTGAAACATGCAGACCGTGGCGGTGTGCGTGTGCTATCCGCGCGGGGGTGCATAGCTTCCAGTTCAATGCGAGAAACTGACAGCGGTAACGGAGGGCGCTTTTGACCGGATCAAGCATGCCGTATTCTTCAACCAGCCCCGTTGGCAGGGGGCATTGAGTATCTCTGGCGCGGCGAAGCAGGTGACGGCTGGCGGAGGTAATCACTACCTTGTCCTGCAGGTCATACCGAGCGACCAGACTGCAAATGGCATCGAGCATAGGTTCGGCCTGGGCACGGGAGCCACCCTTGACCTCCAGTTGATAATGCTCGAATTCCGGAAATTGCTGAAATAATTGTTCCAGGGTAGGGATCGGGCAGGGATCAGGCCAGCCATGCAAACCGTGTCGAGCATCCAACTGAGTCAATTGCGCGGCGGTATGGCTGGCCACCTTGCCCTTGATGCCGGTGGTGCGTTGCAACGTCGGGTCATGAATGACCATCAATTGCTGGTCGGATGACAGATGAAGGTCCAGCTCCACCCGGGTGACGCCGGCCTGTAGCGCCTTATCAAAACTCGCCAGAGTATTTTCCGGTGCTTCGCCGCGAGCGCCCCGGTGCCCATATATGAGCATGCTGCGCCTCAGTTGCTGCGTGGAGTGTGCTGACGAACTGCGTGAATCACATGATCGTACTCGAAGTAGACGCTGTAGCCTGGGTAGTCCCAACGGCTGATCGGCGGCTGGCCGATGGCGGCATGACGGGTAGTGGGTTCACCGTGTTGCCGTTGAACCTGACTGGTGCTGGTGCCACGCTGTGGAAGGCTGATCTGTTGGCTGCTTGCTTGTTGGCCCAGCGGAATACTCAAGGTGTCTGCTTGCACAGAGGCAACGGTAAAGAGGGCCGCAGTCAGGGTCAGAGGCAGGAGATAGTTCATGTCGATGTCCTTTCGTTTTGTTTGGCAGCACGGATTTCCTGTGCCTGTCTCTGCACGATATATCGCGCCAGCGACTGTCGTTGGGCGTCGCTGTTGTAGTGAAAGCTTACCTGCACGGAGTACTGCCCGGAAGATGCGTTCCGGGCACAGTCGGCAGTCTGCGCAATCGTTGCCAGGCCGGTCGCCTCTGATAATAGCAGTCTGAGTGACAGCCACTGGCCAACGGCCAGCGAGTCGTCAGAGGGAAAGGTCAATCCGGCTTCGCTGAGGATGACGGGTACCGGCTTGCCCATGTCGGTCGTCAGTTGTAACGAGACCGCCTGGCCAAGCAAGTCGATGCGCTTGCTGAAGGATTTCAAGCAGGCGGCGAGAACCCGGTCGCGCTCGCCGATCTGACGTATTAAATGCTGCGATTCGTGATCCAGCAGCTTCAGCTCCCCCAGCAATCCAAACAGCGGGGATGTATCGTCCATGGCTAGCTGGTCATCGCTGGGCGGCTCGATTAACTGATAATCCAGCGCCAACTGATCCGGGAGCTGAAAGTAACCTGCGTGCACATCGGGCGGATTATCTCGCTGCATGACACAGTCCTTGCTGATTGAAACCGATTTCAGTGTAACATGGGCAGCCGAACAGCCATCCATCGGGATCACCCACAGGTAACTGGTAATTCATGTTCAGACCCTTACCGTTTTTTATCGGGCTGCGTTATACGCGGGCCAAACGTCGCAATCATTTTATATCCTTTATTTCGCTGATCTCCATGCTGGGGTTGACCCTTGGCGTGCTGGTCATGATTCTCGTCCTGTCAGTCATGAACGGCTTCGATCGAGAGTTGCGCACACGGATTCTCGGCATGGTGCCTCATGCCAGCATTAACGGTTACCAGCCGATAGACGATTGGCGCATTCTGGCCGGCGAGCTGGAAACCCATCCGCAGGTTGTTGCGGCGGCGCCTTTTATTCAGATGCAAGGCATGCTGACCCACAATGGCAGTGTCGCCCCTGTACTAGCCAGTGGGATTGATCCCGAGGCTGAACAGCGGGTGTCCATCATTGGCCAGCACATGCAAGCGGGTAGCCTCGAGGATCTGAAGGAAGGGGAGTTTGGCATCATTATCGGTGAGTTGATTGCCAAGCGCTTCGGTGTCCAGTTGGGCGATAAGCTGACCTTTGTCATGCCGGAAGCTTCGGTGACGCCAGCAGGTGTGTTTCCACGGTTGAAGCGCTTTCATGTCGCAGGCGTATTCAAGGTGGGTGCTGAACTGGACGCTTCGGTCGCCATGGTGCATGTGGCGGATGCGGCGCGGCTGAATCGCTGGCAACCAAGCCAGGTGCAGGGCATACGCCTGCAACTGGAGGATCTGTTTCAGGCACCGCAGGTAGCGTGGGATCTGGTAACCACATTGCCGGGGAGTTATTACGCCCAGGATTGGACCCGCAGCCACGGCAACCTGTTCGCCGCTATTCGGATGGAAAAGACCATGATTGGGCTGTTGCTGTTGCTGATTATTGCGGTGGCGGCTTTCAATATCATTTCCACGCTGGTGATGGTGGTTACCGACAAGAAGGCTGATATCGCTATTCTTCGTACCCTCGGCGCATCGCCCGGTACCATCATGGGTATTTTCATGGTGCAAGGGTCTGTTATCGGTGTCGTCGGGACGCTGGCGGGGGGGGTGCTGGGCGTTCTGGCGGCATTGAATGTGTCGGCCATGGTGGCCGGTCTGGAGCGCTTGCTGGGTACGCAGTTTCTCAGTTCCGATGTGTATTTCATCAGTTATCTGCCGTCGCAATTGATCTGGTCAGACGTCGTGGTGATCTGTAGTACCGCACTGGGCATGAGCTTCCTCGCTACTCTGTATCCAGCCTGGCGCGCATCCCGTACCGAACCGGCGGAGGCTTTGCGTTATGACTGAAGTAGTGCTGGAATGCCGTAAGCTGAATAAAGAATACGCGGTCGGCCCACAGCGTTTGCGGGTACTGGACGATGTGGATCTGTTGCTGCGAGCGGGTGAGCGGGTGGCCATTGTCGGTAGCTCCGGGTCAGGCAAGACCACGCTGTTGAATATGCTCGGTGGGCTGGATACTCCCTCCCGGGGAGAAGTCTGGCTTGCTGGCCGGCAAATGTCTGCACTCAAGGAATCCGAACGCGGCAAGATGCGGAACAATGCACTGGGCTTCGTTTATCAGTTTCATCATCTGCTGGCCGAATTCACTGCTCTGGAAAATGTCTGCATGCCGCTGCTGATTGGCGCGACGCCGATCAAGGAGGCGCGTGAGCGTGGAATGGCTATGCTTGAACGGGTCGGTCTGGCTGCCAGAGCAGGGCACAAGCCGGCGGAATTATCAGGTGGTGAGCGCCAACGGGTAGCCATCGCCCGCGCCTTGATCAACGATCCTGCTTGCGTGCTGTTGGATGAGCCTACCGGCAACCTCGACCAGCACACCGCACGCAGTGTGCAGCAGCTCATGCTTGAACTGAGCCAGCGACTGAATACCGCATTCCTCGTCGTCACCCATGATCTGGAGCTGGCTGGCCAAATGGACAGGGCGCTGACTCTCAGCGAAGGGCGACTGGTAGAGCGCGCGCTCTAAAGTGCATCAGGATTGACGACGGCGTCGCAATTTGCGGCGCTTCCAGTTGCGCGCGACCCAGAATCGCCAATACAACAGGGTGCCGAAGTAGCCAATGCTGGCAGCGGCCACGCCGGTCAGCAGCGATCCTGCCAGCATGGGTTGCCAGATATGCTGGATTTCCGCCCCCAGCCAGCTGAGAGATAACTCCATAGGCATGCTGCGTTCAGGGGCGCCTAATAGCAGGGTGCCAATCTTGTACTGGGCGAAGAAGACCGGCGGCATGGTGATGGGATTGGTCAGCCAGACCATGCCCACCGAGATGGGAAGGTTGGCCCGAATCATGATCGCCAGAAAGGCTGATACCAGCATCTGCATGGGAATAGGCAGCATTGCGACAAACAGACCGCAAGCCATCGCCCGGGCCACGCTGTGGCGAGTGATGTGCCATAGATTCGGGTCATGCAGAATGCTCCCCAGAAAACGCAGCGACTTGGCGCGTTTGATCCGTTCCGGGCTGGGCATGTAGCGCTTCAGTAGCTCACGTGGCATCGCGGGTGGTCGGGTTGGCAGCTAAACAGGGATTATGCGCCCAATAGGTAGTCAGAACTACCCGTGCGCGTGGTAATTCAACATATTGGAGTTCTTGCACATGGTTGTGCCATTGCTTCTGGTTGCGCTGATCATTGGCATGTTACTGCCGCTCACCTGGGCCAGTCTTCCGCCGCTATGGCTGACCACTCTGCTGCCGCTGTCAGCCCTTCCGCTGTGCTGGTGGAAGCGCCATTTCTGTTATCTGATTCCCTTGCTCATGGGGTTGGCCTGGACCAGTCTGTTCCACCATCAAGCGATTGACCAGCGGTTAGCAGCCGAACTGGACGGGCGCAGGATGGTTATCACCGCCCAAGTCCGTGGGTTGCCTCAGCCAACCGAGACCGGTTGGCGCTTTGAACTGGAGCACGCACAGTTGGTTGAGACAGGGCAGGCCTTACCCCCCATCCGAGCGCACTGGTTCCAGGGTGAGCCGGTCTCCCCCGGTGAGCGGTGGCGCTTCGAAATCAGCTTGCGAAGACCGGCGGGGATGTCCAATCCCGGCGGCTTTGATTATGAAGCCTGGCTATATGCACAGGGTATAGGCGCGCTTGGCAGCGTACGTAACGGGACCCGGTTGGAAGCAGAGCTGCGCCCTTCGGGTATTGCTGTTCTGCGCCATGAGATACGACGTCAGCTGCGTGAGGTATTGGCTGATCAACCAGGGGGCGAACGTCTGATTGCGCTGGTGGTGGGAGACAAGAGCGTACTCAATAGAAACGACTGGCTGAGCTTGCAGGCCACGGGCACAGCTCATCTGATGGTCATCTCCGGGCTCCATGTGGGTATGCTGGCGGCGGCTGTATTCGGAGTGATTACCCTGCTGGGGCGAAGCGGGATGTTGCTCTGGCCTTGGCCGCGGCTCTGGTTGGCAATCCCTCTGGTGATTCTGGTCGCCGCGCTGTATGCGTTGCTTGCCGGCTTTGATGTCCCGGTGCAGCGGGCCTTGCTGATGATCAGCCTGGGGTTGTTGATCCAGCTGCTTTACCGGCAACCAGGGTTATGGACGTTCTGGTTGCTGACGTTTGCCGCGGTGGTGGCATACAATCCGGCCGCGCCGTTACGGGCTGGTTTCTGGTTGTCCTTCATGGCCGTTGGGCTGCTGCTCTACGGTATGCATGGGCGGCTCAATGCAACCAATCTCTGGTGGCGGTGGGGGCGCGCGCAATGGGTCGTGTTTGTTGGGTTATGGCCATGGTTGTTGCTCTGGTCAATGCCAGGCAGTGTCAGCTCACCCTTGGCCAATATTGTTGCCATTCCCTGGGTCAGCCTGCTGGTTGTGCCAGCGGCAATGCTCGGAACGGTACTGCTGTTGCTCCTTGATTGGCCGTGGCTGGTGCAGTTGTCTGCGTTATTACTCAACTGGCTATTTGCTGCGCTGGAGTGGATAGCGTTGATTCGTCCGGCTGAACGCCTGGCTTACCCGGGATGGCCCGGCTTCGTGCTGGGAATGATGGGTGTCACCGCGCTGCTCAGTCCTCTGGCGCGACCCCTCGCATTACCCGCGGCAGCCTGCGTGCTGGCGCTGCTGTTACCGCCCCAGCCAAGACCACCGTCAGGGCAGTTATGGGTTACGGTGCTGGATGTAGGGCAAGGGCTGTCGGTGCTGCTGCAAACAGCAGAGCATGATCTGCTTTACGATACCGGAGCACGTTTTGCCAGTGGCTTTGATCTTGGTGAAGCAGTGGTGCATCCGGCGTTACTGGCATTAGGCGTACGTAAGCTGGACATATTATTGCTCAGTCATGCAGATAACGATCATGCGGGAGGTGCACGCTATATCGTTGAGCATTTGCCGGTTGCGCGGGTACTCGCTGGACAAGCGTCAGATCAGGATGATCGGTTGGCGGTTGAAGCCTGCATGCCGGGTCAGCAATGGAACTGGGGCGGGATACAGTTCGATATAGTGCATAGCCCACCGCCTCCCGCCTCCGCCAACGAGCAATCCTGCGTGCTGCGGGTCGCGACCGGCTCAGGTGCGGTACTCTTGCCCGGTGATGTCGGAATCCGGGGGGAATACCAGATGCTGGTGCGGGAGCTGAGCGCTGACCTGTTGCTGGCGCCTCACCATGGCAGTCGCAGCTCATCGTCCTATGCCTTCATTCGTGCAGTTGATCCGCGCTGGGTGGTGTTCAGTGCCGGTCGACATAGTCAATATGGTCATCCACATCCGCAGGTTGTAGAACGATACCGCGAACTGGATGCCGAACCGGTTTATACTGCCACCGCTGGAGCGACACGCTTTGTCCTGGATGACACAGGGAAGACCCGTCAGGCCTGGGCCTGGCGCAAGCATGCACAACGCTTTTGGCATGAACATCAGGCTGATGATCGATTGGCTGAACGCTAGCCAAGCTCGTCATGCCCGGAAAAGACCATTGTGGAGGGAACGTCCGTGTGGGAATTAATCCAAGCCGGTGGTTGGCTGATGCTACCGATCATATTGTCCTCGGTAGTCGCCGCTGCCATTGTTCTTGAGCGTCTCTGGACGCTGCGTAGTGCCCGCGTAGCTCCACCCAATCTGGTAGGCCAGGCCTGGCGCTGGGTGAAAGAAGGACAGATGGATACCAACCGCCTGAAGGCGCTGCGTGCCGACTCGCCACTGGGGGAAGTGTTGTCTGCCGGCCTGGCGAATGCGCATCAGGGTCGCGAGGTCATGAAGGAATGCATCCAGGAGGCGGCGAGCAAGGTAATCCATGAACTTGAACGCTATCTGAGCACCCTCGGCACCATAGCTGCGGTATCTCCTCTCTTGGGTCTGCTGGGTACCGTGATAGGCATGATTGATGTGTTCAACGCGGTAATGCTGCAAGGCACGGGCAATACAGCCGTTCTGGCTGGGGGTATCTCCAAGGCGCTGATTACCACAGCAGCGGGTCTGACCGTGGCTATCCCGGCACTGTTCTTCCATCGTTTCCTGATTCGGCGGGTAGACGAGTTGGTGGTAGCCATGGAGCAGGAAGCGACCAAACTGGTCGAGGTGATTCAGGGGCAACGCGACGGGCTGAATGGCTCAGGTAACGGATCTGCCGATGTTGCGGCGACCGAGAAGCGTGCGCCACGCCGCACGGCTACGCCGGTCAAGGGAAACTGAGTCATGAATTTCCGACGCAGAATCAGGGTCGAGACAGATATCAACCTGACACCTTTGATTGATGTGGTGTTTCTGTTACTGATCTTCTTCATGGTGTCGACCACCTTCACCCGGGAAACACAGTTGAAAGTCGATCTTCCCCAGTCGGTCTCCGGCGAGCATGTTGATGGGTCGACCCAGAAGCAGATTGAACTGCTGATATCGGCAGCCGGGGAAGTCGCTATCAATGGCAAGACCCTGATCAATCCTGATCTGGAAACCATCAAGACCGCGTTGACGCGAGAGTCCAGTGGGGACAATAGCTTGCCGGTGGTGATTACTGCCGACGCCAATACGCCCCATCAGGCGGTAATCACCGCCATGGATGCGGCAGGTCAGCAAGGCTTTACTCGCCTGCGCCTGACGACCAACGAGATGGAACAGGCCGGCCCATGACGCGGCCATTGGATCTGCAGCAGATGATGTTGCGTGCCTGGTATGAGCAGCGCAGTTGGTTGGTTTTACTCAGGCCGTTGTCACAGCTTTATCGTCGGTTCGCAGAGGGCAAGCGTCAGCGTTATCTGGATGATCCGTCCTCCAGTTGGCAGCCACCGGTTCCGCTTATTGTGGTCGGCAATATCACGCTCGGCGGGACAGGAAAGACCCCCATGGTGATCTGGTTGGTGGAGCATCTGCGCAGCCGTGGTTTGCGTGTGGGCGTCATCAGCCGAGGTTACGGTGGCAAGCCGCCTTCGCTGCCCTGGCGAGTGGAACCGACTCAGGATGGCCCTGCACAGGTCGGCGATGAGCCGCTCTTGATTGCCAGTCGCTGTCAGGTGCCACTGGTCATTGACCCTGATCGCTCCAGAGCCGGGCGCTATCTGATGGAGCATGCGCCGGTAGACATCATCATCAGCGATGATGGCCTGCAACATTACCGCATGGGGCGCACGTTGGAACTGGTCATGATTGATCACGCTCGCGGCCTGGGTAACGGCCGCTGTCTTCCGGAGGGCCCGCTGCGCGAGCCCGCCAGCCGCTTGGATTCAGCGGACATGCTGGTGCGTACCGGTGCAGAGAAGGATGCCGATGGCGCTTTTGCCATGCGTTTGCGGGCCACCGAACTGGTTAATATGAAAACCGGTGAGCGGCTCCAGCCAGAAGAGTGGAGCGCGCCCCCGCGGGTGCAGGCAGTCGCCGGTATCGGTAATCCGGAGCGCTTCTGCAAGACACTGGAAGGCTACGGGTTTGTACCAGAAATTCATGCCTTTACGGATCATGCCCAGTACAATGAGAACAGTTTTGCGGCATTCGATCATGGTGAGCCGTTGATCATGACTGAGAAAGATGCAGTCAAATGCGCAGGTTTTGCGCGTGACAACTGGTGGTACCTGAGCGTCGATGCCAAATTGAGCGCTGCCTTTATCGAAGCGCTGCATGCCCGGTTGGATAAGCATCTGCCGCCCAGCCCGAATACTACTAGCGACCGGAGTTGATAATGGATCCGAAACTGCTCGATATCCTCGCCTGCCCTTTGTGCAAAGGTCCCCTCGTACAGAGCCAGGATAAAACAGAACTGTGGTGTCGGGCTGATGGCCTGGCCTATCCGGTTCGGGATGGGATTCCGGTCATGCTGGAGAGCGAAGCGCGGGCACTGGATGCGGATGAGAGGCTGGATCGCTGAACATGTTTCACGTCATCATTCCTGCCCGGTACGCCTCAACTCGGCTACCAGGTAAACCTCTGCAAGACATTCTCGGCAAGCCAATGATTCAGCACGTATGGGAGCGGGCGCGCAGTAGTTCTGCCGCATCGGTTACCATCGCTACAGATGATCAACGCATTGTTGATGCATGCCGCGGCTTTGGCGCGGATGTTGTGCTGACCCGCGCCGATCATCCGTCAGGTACTGATCGCCTCCAGGAAGTCGTTACCCGGCTGGGGCTGGACGATCAGGCCCATGTGGTCAATGTCCAGGGCGATGAGCCGCTGATTCCTCCCAGGCTGATTGATCAGGTTGCGGCCGATCTACGGGCATTTCCTGACGCCAGCATGGCGACGCTGGGTGAGCCGCTGGACGATGTGGAGACGTTGTTCAATCCCAACGCGGTCAAGCTGGTAACGGATCACCGGGGCTTCGCGCTGTATTTCAGTCGGGCACCCATGCCCTGGTGCCGGGATGCCTTCGCCGCGGGTCGCCCCACACGTTTGCCTGAGGGTATTCCTTTCCGTCGCCATATCGGCTTGTACGCATACAAGGTCGGTTTCCTGCACGATTATGTACGCTGGCCAGCCAGCCCGCTGGAGACTGCGGAGTCGCTGGAGCAACTGCGGGCGTTATGGTTTGGCTGCCGTATCCACGTTGCTGATGCCTGTGAGGTACCGCCGGCTGGTGTGGATACGCCGGAGGACCTGCAGCGGGTACGTCAATTGCTGGCCTCCCGTTGATGCAGCCTGAGTATCTCTGTAATGCTGCGCTGACCACACTTAACACCTTTGGTATCGGCGAGCAGGCCGAACGGCTGGCATTCATTGATAATGATGTGCAGCTGCGCGCTGCGCTGGCGCTGGCCAGTCAGCATGGCTGGCCGGTCAATCTATTGGGTGGTGGCAGTAATCTGGTGCTGGCCGGGCCGGTGCCCGGCCTGACCCTGGCCATGCGCAGCCGCGGGCGCCGAGTGGTTCAGCGGACAACCGACACGGTCATTATCGAAGGGGAAGCAGGGGAGAGCTGGCACCAGCTGGTGTGCTGGAGCCTGGACATGGGGTTTCACGGACTGGAAAACCTGTCGCTGATTCCCGGTACTCTGGGCGCCGCTCCGGTACAGAATATCGGCGCCTACGGCGTTGAACTCTGTGATGTCTTCGATAGCCTTGAAGCGCTGAATCGTTCGACTGGCGAGACCTGCTGGTTGAACCGCGAGGACTGTCGCTTCGCCTATCGTGATAGCGTGTTCAAGCAACAACCAGGGGGGCATGTGATTCTGCGGGTGCGTTTGCGCCTGAGTACCCGGCCGGTACCACGGTTGGAGTATGCACCGCTGGCAGCGGCCTGGCAGCGGCTCGGGTTGCGTCATCCAGACAGTCGCGTCATCAGTCAACTGGTGTGTGATATCCGTCGCAGCAAATTACCTGATCCAGCCCGGCTGGGTAATGCCGGTAGCTTCTTCAAGAATCCCTTATTGCCTGAAGAGCAGGTAAGGACGCTCCTGGTGCGCTGGCCGGACATGCCACATTACCCCCAGACCAATGGCAGCTTCAAACTGGCGGCCGGGTGGCTGATTGAACAGGCTGGCTGGAAAGGTCATTGTCGAGAGCGGGTGGGCGTGCACTGTGACCAGGCGCTGGTGCTGGTCAATCTGGGTGGCGCTCAGGGGGCGGACGTCATGGGGTTGGCCGAGGATATCCGTCAGGATGTGTTGAAGAAATTCGGTGTGGCGTTGGAAATGGAGCCGCAGCTGTTGGGGGGATAATGGCTCTGCCTCCGTTGGGGTAAAAAAGGGATGCCAATTGGCATCCCTTTTTTTTTGTTTGCCCGGCGAAGCCGGCAAACCCGTCCACCTGAAAGAAGG
>CAYYUQ010000066.1:0-19759 GCA_964474945.1 uncultured Halopseudomonas sp.
AGCCGTCACTGTCGCTCCATTAACCTGTTGCACTCAGTGTCTGCAACCGCCCTTCCTTTCTCCAAGTGAAATGCGCCGCCCATGTTTTGGCAGCAGCCAAATCTGCCACAGCTTTGAACAAATTGCACCAGCCCTGCAGAGGCGATTATCATCATGCGCCTCCCGAGCAGGACACCTACGCCCCGCCACAAGGATCACCATGCCTTATCTGATCGCCGTTACCCTGTTGTGGGCCTTTTCATTCAGCCTTATTGGTGAATACCTGGCCGGACAGGTCGATAGCTATTTCGCTGTGCTGACCCGCGTGCTGCTGGCCTGCCTGCTGTTTCTGCCATTGCTGCGACCGGGTGGATTACCCAGCCGGATGATTCCCGGGCTGCTGGGTATTGGCGCGCTGCAATTCGGTGTTACCTATATCTGCCTTTACCTCTCGCTGGAACTGCTCACCGTTCCCGAGGTTTTGCTGTTTACCATCTTTACCCCGCTGTATATCGCGTTACTGGATAACGCCCTGCGCCGGCGCTTCAGTACCGGGCCGGTGGTGGCTACGCTGGTTGCCGTGGTGGGTGCTGGGATCATTCGCTATGACGGTCTCAGCGATGCCTATGTGAAGGGCTTTCTATTGCTGCAGCTGGCCAATATCGCCTTCGCTGCCGGACAGGTCGGCTATGCCCATCTGATGCAACACACCGGCGCCAGCAGGCGTCAGCAATGGCAGGGCTTTGGCCTGTTCTTTATCGGTGCCCTGCTGGTCGTGCTGCCGGCCTGGCTGTTACTCGGCGACAGCACCCGGCTGCCTTCCAGCTGGTTGCATTGGGGCGTACTGGGGTGGCTGGGGCTGGTGGCCTCGGGACTGGGTTTCTTCTTCTGGAATCGCGGCGCGACCCAAGTCGACGCCGGCACCCTGGGCATCATGAATAACGCCCTTATACCCGCGGGTTTACTGGTCAACCTGTTGATCTGGAATCAACAGGCCGATCTGCTCCGACTGGCACTGGGGGGGGCAATTATCGGCCTGTCCCTCTGGTTGAATGTGCGCTGGGACGATTGGGCGGCGCGGCTCAGAAGATCAGCATGAGCAGGCCGATAATGACCAGCAGTCCAACCAGAAAAAAGATGCCTGCCGTGCTGACGATAAATTTCAACATGAACAACTCCCGGATGCGAGGTATGTAAAGTTTCGACCCGGGGAAAAGCGATACAGTTCAGGCTTTCATGCCTGACGGACAGGCAAACTCACTGGCTGATCGGGCTACATTTACCAGACTGATAAGATTGCGTCGGATGCCGTAAAGTCGGATGCTCAAACACTATAACTATTCTGATTTTCCGAGTTCATGACGACATGACCCATGACAATACGCTGTTCAGCTGCACCCTTTCCCCGCGCTACACCGATCTGGATAGCTGGCGCCATGTGAACAACTCGCGTATCTATCAGTTGCATCAGGAGGCGCGCATGCGTGCCCATATTCAGCAGTTCGGCGAGAATGCCTGGTTCTCTGACAGCGTTCGACTGCGCCCGCTTCGCACCCATACCCAGTATCTGAAAGAGAGCTGGTACGGCAAGGATATGCAGGCACAGGTCAAGATAATCGAATGTGGCCGGGACAGCTTTCGTGTACTCAGCGAGCTGTATCAGAACGAGCAACTGGTCGGCACCCAGCAGGCAATCATGGGGGCGTTTGAACAGGGCCAACGGGTGGCTCTTCCTGCACATATGCAAGAGCATCTGCAGGCTATAGCCACCCATGACCTGGCAGCGCCGGACGCCGCCAGTTATTGTGAACAGCTGCAGCATGCGCACAATTTTCCGGTGCGCCAACAACTCACGCCTCGTTTCTCCGATGTGGATGCCGACAGTCAGCGCAGTGAAGCGGCCTTGGGGCGTTATATGGAACAGGCGCGCTTTGGTGGCATACGTCTGTTGGATTTCGAAGGAACCCGGGTCATGGTCGCCGCGGTGGATATCAGCTTCACTGACTTTCACATGGGCTGGACACCCCTTGAGCTGGCCTCCGGCATCAGTCGAATCGGCAACAGCTCCTTCCACTTTACCGGCTGCGCCTTACACAAGGGCGACGTCCAGGTCGCCGCGTCCAGCGTCATGGTGGTGATCGATCCGGCTATCGGTCGGCCGACCAGCCTGCCGAGAGGACTACGGGAGCAGCTGGAAGCCTGGCTGATCTGAGCTACCGGGCTTCCCATCTCGGGCGCGATTAAAGGAACAGAAATGGACGCAAACAGTCTTCAGCCGGGCGACCGGGATTTCGTCGGCGCTCTGGCCTCAGGACTGCAGGTGTTGCAAGCCTTTGGCGCTGAATGCCCGCGGATGACCCTGAGCGAAGTGGCCGCTCGTACCGACATGGACAGAGCCAAGGCCCGCCGCTTTCTGCTGACCCTGCATGCGCTGGGCTATATCCGCCGGGATGGCCGATTGTTCGAGCTGACGCCCCGGGTATTGCAGCTGGGCTATGCCTACCAGAGCTCCAACCAGCACCGGGCGGTAATCCAGCACTACCTGCAGAACATCACCACCGAGCTGCATGAGTCATCCTCGCTCACCGTGCTGGATGGCGAAGATGTGGTCTATGTGCTGCGCTCGGCCGCGCCCCACCGGTTGATGGCGATCACCTTGTCGGTAGGTACCCGATTGCCGGCGGCTTATACTTCCATGGGCCGGGTACTGCTTGCCCAACTGCCGGAAGCGGAGCTGGAGGCCTACCTTGCGAAGGTGCAGCTGATACCCCACACCTCTCACTCGGTCACCACGCCCGCGCAGCTGCGCGAGCGCATCGAGCAGGCCAGGGAGCAGGGTTACGCCGTGCTGGATCAGGAGCTGGATCTGGGCTTGCGTTCGGTCGCGGTGCCGGTTTTTGCCGCCAATGGGGATCTGTTCGGGGCCATCAACATCAGCACCAACGCCGCCCGCGTGCCGATGGAAACACTGACCTGGGATTACCTGCCCAAACTGCAGGAGTTGGCCACCACCGTACGCTCGCTGGTGCGCTCCTCCTTGGGTTGATTGACCGCAGCCCACCTTGCAACGGAGAACGCCAACCCCGCCCGCATCCTCTTTGGGAGCGGCAGTCGGTAGCAGCTGGCAGATGAATGATTCCTTGCCCCGGATCGCGGTCGCGCCAGAGGATCTGGCGGCGCGCAGCCGGGCGCTGGAGCAGGGAGCCCTGCTCCAGCTATTGGAACGCGCCTGGGCTGGCGAGCCTCCGACAGCCTGATAAGCGCGAGATATGGACTACGGTGGCGATCAGCCCTGATCGCCGCCCGCCACGGGCAGAATAGTGCCGGTAATGTAATTGGCCGCATCCGACGCCAGAAACAGGATCGGCTCGGCCTGCTCATCAAGAGTACCGTAGCGGTGCATGAAGCTGCTGTCGTTGGTCTGATCGATCAGCGTCTGGTACCAGCCCTGCTCCCGCTCGCCCTGGGCCTCGGTGTTACGCGGCGTCAAGCGCGGCGGCGCCTCGGTACCGCCCGGGGCGGCGGCATTCACGCGGATACCCTGCTCGGCATACTCGAACGCCAGGTTCACCGTCAGCCCATTCACGCCAGCCTTGGCCGCCCCATAGGGCACGCGCATCAGGCCACGGGTAGCCACTGACGAGACGTTGACGATGGCACCCTGCTGCTGCTCAACCATGTACGGCAACACCGCGCGGCAGCACCACAGAGTCGGAAACAGCGAGCGCTGGATTTCCTTCTGGATCTGCTCCGGCTTATAGTGCTCGTACGGCTGGGCCCAGATGGTGCCACCGACGTTGTTGATCAGCACATCGATACGGCCGTACTCCTTGTGGGCTGCGGCCATGACACTCTCGGCACCTTCCCAGGTTTCCAGGTTGGCCTGCAGCGCCAGCGCCTCGATACCCTGCTCACGCAGGTCGGACGCCACGCTCTGGACATAGTCGGCAATGTCCACCAGTACCAGCCGGCCACCCTCGGCGCCGGCCAGTTCTGCAACCCGCTTGCCAATACCCTGAGCGGCACCGGTGATGACCATCACCTTGCCGGTGAAGCGCGCCTTCATGCGGCCTCCCCGGCTACCGTGCTGGCCGTGAAGCGCTCATAGTGGAAGGAGGCCGGCTGGATGCCTTCTTCACGGAAAAAGCCCAGTACCGCGTCGACCATGGGCGGCGGACCGCACAGGTAGACATCCACATCGCCGTCGTTGAGCGGCGCATCTTCCATGTGATTGTTCACATAGCCGGTGCGCGGGTGACCGCTTTGCGGATCGGCCACCACGGTCTTGAAGGTGAAGTTGTCGATGGCCGCGGCAAAGGCTTCCAGCGCCTGCATCGCCACCAGGTCTTCGTTGTTGGTTACACCGTAGATCAGGTGCACCGGCTGTTCGCAGCCGCTCGCCTTGAGCTGCTCGAGCATCGCCAGGAAGGGTGCCAGGCCGGTACCGCCAGCCAGCATCAGCAGCGGACGGGTCACCGGACGCAGGTAGAAGATACCCATGGGGCCAGCCAGGCTGAGCTGGTCACCGGTCTTGGCCTGACCGACCAGCCAGCTGCTCATCAGACCGCCCGGCACATTGCGGATCAGGAAACTCAGATCACGACTGCCCGGCGCCGAGCTGAAGGAATAGGCACGGCTCTCGTTGCTGTCCGGCACCTGAATATTCACATACTGCCCGGCCAGGAAGGCCACATCCTGATCGGCAGTGATCTTCAGCTCAATGGCCGTCGCGGACACCAGATTGACCTCCGCGACGGTACCGGTGAAGTTCTGATTGCCAGTCTTGCACAACGTGGAAGCCGCCGGAATCTGCACTACGCAATCGCTGGACGGCACCATCTGACAGGTCAGGATCATGCCTTGCTCAGCTTCGTCGTCGGTCAGCGCATCTTCGATGTACTCGTCGCCCAGATCATAGTCGCCCTGCTGACAGGTGCCCTTGCAGGTACCGCAGACGCCATCGGAGCAGTCCATCGGCAGATTGATCTGGTTGCGGTAGGCCGCATCCAGAACCGTCTCGCCTTCGTTGCAAATGATGAAGCGGGTAACGCCGTCTTCAAAGTTGAGTGCGATGTTGTAACTCATGTCGGTGGCTCCCGATCAATTACAGGTGATAGATATCAATCACCTGATTGATGTAATCGTTGTTCAGAATGACCTTTTTATCGGTAATCACCGGCTGCTCGCCCGAAATATCCAGAGTGAGGAAGGCGGTACCGAAGAACATCTGCGTCTTGTGGTAGCGATAGCTGTTGGTCTGCCAGTTGTAACGCAGCTTGACCGTGTCGCCGGCCTGCTCCAGCACTTCCAGGTTGGTACGCAGGTGCGTGGTACGCGGCTCCGGCATGGAGCTGGCACCGGAACGCTCGGTCTTGATGCGGTACACGCGGTCTTCCAGGCCGTTGCGGTTGGGGTAGTAGATCAGCGACAGTTCAGTCTGCGGATCTTCGGTGAGGGTGTCCTCATCGTCCCAGCAGGGCATCCAGTACACCGCATCCTCGTGGTAGCAGGTCAGCCACTCGTCCCACTGACGGTCATCGAGCAGGCGTGCTTCACGAAAGATGAACGCCTGGATCTGTTCGAAACTCATGTTCATGCTCCGCTCTCCTCTGTGCTGATGGCCACAAAGCGCGCACGCTCGGTTTCAACTGCACGCAGCATTTCCTCGACCCAGTGCTGGTGATGAGTGATATACAGCCCCTCATCCTCCGGTTTGGCACCGCTCAGCGCCGGTTCCAGGCCGATGCGCTTGGCAGCCTCGTCGGCACCTTCGATCCAGTGCGCCGCACCACGGCTCATGTCGTTCCACTTCAGACCGGCAGCCGAGTAGCCTTCCTGACAGGCGCGGAACTCTTCCAGATCGTCCGGGGTACCCATACCGCTGACGTTGAAGAAGTCCTCATACTGGCGGATGCGCTTGGCACGCTCCTCCGCCGGCTCGTTCTTCGGTGCCCAGCAGAAGATGGTGATCTCGGTCTTGTCCACCGAGATCGGGCGCAGCACGCGGATCTGGGTAGAGAACTGGTCCATCAGATACAGGTTCGGATAGATGCACAGGTTGCGGGTGGTGTTGACGATATTGTCCGCACGCTCCTCACCGAACTTTTCCTTCAGGCGGTCGAAGTGCTGATACACCGGACGCACCTGCGGGTTGTTCAGTTTGGTCCACAGCATCATGTGACCATTGGCGAAAGAGTAGAAGCCGCCGTCACCGGACCAGCCCTTGGCGTCAACTGCCTCGGTGCCGCCCTTCGCGTAGTTGCGCTGGCCCATGGTTGACAGATAGTTCCAGTGCACGGTACCTACATGGTAGCCGTCGGCGCCGTTCTCGGCGGTCAGCTTCCAGTTGCCTTCGTAGGTGTAGGTCGAGGTGCCGCGCAGGATCTCCAGACCGTCCTCGCACTGATCAACGATGTTGTCGATGATTCTGGCGCTTTCGCCCAGGTATTCTTCCAGCGGCATCACGTCGGCGTTCACACTGCCGAACAGGAAGCCACGGTAGTTCTCGAAACGCGCCAGACGCTTGAGGTCGTGGGAGCCCTCGGTGTTGAAACTCTCGGGGTAACCGCCCTTCTTCTCGTCCCGGGCCTTGAGCAGCTTGCCGTCGTTACGGAAGGTCCAGCCGTGGAACGGGCAGGTAAAGGATGATTTGTTGCCGCGCTTCTTGCGGCACAGGGTAGCGCCACGGTGGGAACAGGTATTGAGCAGCGCCTGCAGCTCACCGTCCTTGCCACGGGTAATCACCACCGGCTGACGGCCCAGGGTCAGGGTGAAATAGTCACTGGGCTTCTCCACCTGGCTTTCGTGGCCAAGGAACACCCAGTTGCCCTCGAAGATGTACTTCATCTCCAGCTCAAACAGATCCTGGTCGGTGAACGCACTGCGATCACCACGGTACTTGCCGCTGGCGGGGTCGACCTGGATCGCACCGCGGATTTTTTTCTCAAGCTGGTCCAGTTGACGAGTCATGAGTCTTACTCCATCTGTATTGTTGTTAACGCTTATTCAGGCGTAAGGATCCGCTGACCAGCCCATCACAGGCTGGCTGCGGACTACAACAGACTTGAAAGGGAACCTCAGGCGCTGGCAGCTTCTTCCAGTGCACGCTTGCGTGCATGGCGATCCTGCAGATCGGCCTTGTCGGTGGGTACCAGCTCAATGTTGAACTCGAGCTCGGTGACTGGACCGGTCACGCCGTAACGCTCGCCTTCGGCGGAACGCTCAACCTGCTTGCCTTCAACCACCAGCTCGTCGCGGGTGGCGAAAGCGAAGTCATCGTAGGTGTACTCATCACCGGCCAGGTTGATCTGCGTGGTCAGGTGCTTGTGACCATCCGCCTGCACGAAGTAATGAATGTGCGCAGGACGACGACCGTGGCGACCCAACAGGTTCAGCAGGGTCTGGGTGGAGCCTTCCGGCGGGCAACCGTAACCGGAGGGAACAATCGACTGCACAGCGTAGCGGCCTTCGGCATCGGTCTTGATCCGGCGGCGCAGGTTGTAGTCGCTCTGCGACTTGTCGAAGTAGGAGTAACCACCATTGGCGTTGGCGTGCCAGATATCGACAATGGCGTTGGCCACCGGCTTACCGTCGGTGTCGGTCACGCGGCCGCGCAGCAGCATGGTCTCGGAGGTGGTGTCAGTGCCGTCATCCATACGCGCAAAGCCTTCGGCCAACGGCGCACCGGCAACAAACAACGGGCCTTCGATGGTGCGCGGTGTGCCGCCGGCCAGACCAGCAGCCTCATCTTCGGCATCCATACGAATGTCCAGGTACTTGTCCATGCCCAGGCCCGGCGCCAGCAGCGCCGCTTCATTGTTCTTGCCCAGCTCGCCAACATAGTTGACCGCAGTCCAGAACTCTTCCGGGGTCACGTCAAAGTCTTCGATCAACTGGAAGAGGTCGCTCATGAAACGGTGAACGATCTTCTTCATACGGGCATCACCGCCTTCAGTATGCAGGCCGGCAACCTTGTGCAGCAGCTCTTTCACTTCTTCAGTGTGGGTAGTCTTGACAGTCATCGGAAATACTCCTGAGTAGTTATTGTTATTGCCGGATTCACGCTTTTCTAAGTTGGCAATATTGTTAAGGGCGCCTGTCTTCTGCCTTACGACGCCTCAGTACAGCTCCGCTTAACGGTCATCCTCATGGATCGAGGATGGATGACGGCACAGCGGTGCAACAGTAATGTCCATGTAGGGGAACAGCGGCAGGCCGCTGATCAGATCCTGCAGCTCGGCATTGTCGGCCACATCAAAAATGCTCACGTTGGAGTAGCTGCCAGCCACACGCCACAGGTGACGCCATTTACCCTGACGTTGCAGATCCTGGGCATAGGCTTTTTCCCGCGCCTTGATTTCGTTGATGACGTCCACATCAGCATCGTGCGGAATGTTTACCTTCATCTCGACCTTGAACAGCATGGGTATGTCTCCGTTACTTGCGGCGGTATTCAGCCAGCTTGTCTTCGTCGATCTCGACACCCAGACCGGGGCCAGTCGGTAGATCAACACCGTTATCGTGGAAGTTCAGTGGCTTAACCACGATGTCATCTTTCATCAGCAGCGGGCCGAACATCTCGGTACCCCAGTGCAGGGTTTCCAGCGTCGACCAGGCATGCAGTGAGGCGGCGGTGCCGATGGTGCCTTCCAGCAGAGTGCCGCCGTACAGACCGATACCGGCCGCCCTGGCCACAGCGGCCTGTTCCAGCGCGCGCAGCGGGCCACCGGCCTTGGCGATCTTCATCGCTACCGCGCCGCTGAAACCCTCCGCGGCCAGCTTGTACATATCAGTAGCGTCGGCCACCGCCTCATCTGCCAGAATCGGGATATGAAACTTGGCGGACAGGCGGGCCAACGCAGCGAAATCCTTCATTGGCGTGGGCTGCTCAACCAGGTCGATACCCGCGGCCTGCAGTTCGGCCATGCCTCTGGCGGCCGTAGCTTCATCCCACGCCTGGTTCACATCGACCCGCACACTGGCCTGGTCACCCACCGCTGCCTTGATTGCAGCAACATGGCGCACGTCATCCATCAGCGGGCGCGAACCGATCTTCAGCTTGAAGTCGCAATGGCGTTTTGCGGCCATCAGCGTCAGCGCCTCATCTATATCTTTGGTCGTATCCCCACTGGCCAGCGTCCACAGCACCGGAATATGCTGATGCACCGCACCGCCGAGCAGATCCGCCAGCGGGCGGTTCAGCCGCTTGCCGAGCAGATCCAGCAGGGCGGTTTCAACCGCCGACTTGGCCAGATTGTTGCCTCGGCTGGAGCGATCGAGCATTACCCTAAGGGTATTGATATTTCCCGCCGGCTGTCCGATCAGTTGTGGAGCGAAATAAGTGTCAATGGTAAGTTTGACGCTCTCGGGGCTTTCCGGACCGTAGGCCAGACCACCGATCGTAGTCGCTTCACCCAGTCCTTCGAGGCCGTCGGAATCTCGGAGACGCACGATTACCATGGTCTGCACACCCATGGTGGTCATTGAGAGCTTGTGCGGCCGAATGGTCGGAATGTCGACCAGAATGGCATCAATGGACTGAATAGTGACGGACATGTGTACTCCGAATCCGAGGTGAAAGATCTGTGATTCGAACAGTACGAAGTTTAATTTTTATTAACCAATATTGAATTAGTAGCGAACGATACCCTGGAGGTATGAATGGAGCTCAGACACCTACGTTACTTCGTCGCAGTGGCCGAACAGCGCAACTTCACCCGCGCCGCGGAAAAGCTGTTCATCGCTCAACCGCCGTTGACCAGGGCTATCAAACAGCTGGAAGAAGAGATTGGCGTCGAGCTGTTCATTCGCAAGGCCAGAGGCCTGGAGCTGACCTCCGGCGGCATCTACTTTCTCGCCCATGCCCAGCAGATACTCGACAAACTGGAGGCCACCATCATCGACACCCGGCGGATCGCCTGCAACCGCAAGACCATTTTCTCCATCGGCTTCGTGCCGTCGGTGTTCTACGGGCAACTGCCGCTCATGGTCCGCCGTCTGCGCCAGAACAAGAATCTGGAAATCGTCCTGCACGAACTGAAGACGCGGGAACAGGTGGAGGCGCTCAAGGCCGGCAAGATCGACATCGGCTTCGGCCGCATCACCATCGAAGACCCCGACGTGGAGCAGGAGAAACTGTTCGACGAAGCGCTGATCGCCGCCCTGCCCGCCGCGCATCCGCTTACTGCCCGGCCACCCACCATGCAGGAACTGTCCGAAATCAACATGGTTGCCTTCCCGGCCAGCGCCGGCCCCAACTTTGCGGATCTGACCCAGGGTCTGTTTCGTCGCCGCGGATTCAAGGTCAATGTCATCCAGCAGGTCAATGACTTGCAAACCGCACTGTCACTGGTCGCATCGGACATGGGCTTTACCCTGGTGCCGGAACAGGTACGCCGGCTGCGACGTGAAGATGTGGAGTACATGCCGCTGGCGGATGACAACATAACGGTACCGGTGCTGCTGTCCCGACGCAGGGGCGAGAACCCCAACGCCATCATGCGCCTGACCAATACCATCCTCGCCGAGCTGATCGAAAACCGCCTCACCGGGCGCTATCCCTGACCCGCTCTGCCGGATGGCGTCCAGCATTGGAGAACAAAGCTGATCTGTACCCGACTTTCGGCGCAGAACTGCGCGTGACGCTTGACGGTTAAAAGCAGGCATCGCAATATGTTCGCCTATAAAACATTAGTTCGTATTGCGAACCATCGTAGACATCTACAGGACGGGAACGCCATGACGTTTTGCATGCACCAGAGCCGCACCATCAGCTACCGCCTGCTCGGCGCCACCAACAAACCCCTGCTGGTACTGGCCCACCCGCTGGGTATGAATCAGGGCATCTGGGACGACATGTTCCCCGCCCTGCTCGAAAGCTTCCAGGTACTGACCTGGGACCTGCCCGGTCACGGCGCCAGCAGCGCCTGGCCCGAAGACGCCGGCCCCATCGAAGCCGAAGACCTGGCCCAGGAAGCCATCACCCTGGCCAGCCGTGCCGGCGCAAGCCAGTTCCATTTTGCCGGCACCTCCATCGGCGGCGTCATCGGCCAGCAACTGCTCAGCCAGCACAGCGACAAACTGCTGTCCGCCACCCTGACCAACACCGGCCCGGTGATCGGCACCGCAGACGGCTGGCAACAGCGTTCCGCTGACGTCATGGAACAGGGTTTGGTAAGCATGGCCGAAGGCATCGTGCCCCGCTGGTTCGGCCCCCGCGCCTGCGAGCAGAACCCGGCACTGGTACCCGGCTGGCGCGTACAACTGGGCCGCACCGACAAGCGCAGCTATGCACTGCTGTGTGAAATGCTCGGCCGCTGCAACTTCAGCAACGCCTTCAAGGGCAAGAGCCTGCCCCCGGTGAACGTAATCGCTGGAACCGATGATGTGGCAACCCCGCCCAGCTCGCTGGAAGCGCTGTCCGCCGCACTGGGCGTAGCCAAGCCGGTGGTATGGGAAATCGGGCATGTACCGGCGGTGGAATGTCCGGAGCAGATGGCCGAGCTGCTACTCAAGCAAACCGCCTGACGGGAGGGGCGACGCAGCCCGGGTGGTTGCGTCGCCGTGCCGGTAAGCACTCCGCTTTCCTTTCACCCTGCGTCATCTTCAGTAAAACCGTTCAGCCCGGTTGTGGGCTCTCAAGCCTGTCGCAAGGTATGCCCGATGGCGCGTTCTATGTCCTGCTTGCAGGCCAGCAACGCCTCACGAATGATCTCGCCCCTTGGCTGAATCCGTGCGGTCGGTGCCACCACAGCCAGGGAGAACAGCCCCAGGTAGGTATCCAGTACGGCCGCGCAAGAGCCGATCCCATCGGTACACTCGTCCATATCAATGCTCACCTTGTCGATATGAATCTGCTTCAGTTGCTCAAGCAACCGGGGCAGGCTGAGCGTCAGTGCGGTCAGCGACGGCAGCGGATCGGGTAGCAGGCTGCGAACGCTGGCTTCGGGCATTTCGCTGAGCAGCACTTTTCCGGCAGAGGTCGCGTAGGCCGGCATATGGATGCCAATGGGAAACACCACCCGCAAGTCCTGCTCAGCGACAATACGATCGATGATGTAGATCTTGTCGCCGGACAATGAACACAGGCAAACCGATTCCTGCACCTCATCGGACAGGCTCTGCATATAGGATCGGGTCAGGGAAATGATGTCCGTCTGGGTCTGATTGATCAGTTGCCCCAGAGCCGGACCCAACCGCACGCCACCTCCCGGGCCAGCGTGCTCCACCAGCATTTCGTCCGCCAGCGCATTGATGATGCGCTGCACGGTCGAACGCGGCAGATCCACCTCCTGGGCGATAGCCGCCAGACTCAGCCCCTGCGGCGCCTGGCCCAGGGCGCGCATGATCTGCGCGGCCCGGGCAATTACCTGAATACCCGCCTGCCTGGGTTGATCCGGCTCGTGCTGTTGACTCATGTTTGTCTCCCTGAATGCGGCATTTTACCCAACCACAGTGCCTGGATCGGCCCACTGCGTTGCCCTCCCTGATATACCTGACCTCCGGTGCTTTTACCATTCCAAAACCCGATCGCAGACACATCGGCTTGCAAAAAACCTTACATAAAAAACCATCTGGCGATACACTATACCGCATTACGATACATGCAGTTTATACCGAATGGAGAAATGCCGGTGAAGTACCCACGAGTTTTGCGCGTTGCGAAGGCAGCCCCTTTGGCAGCGCTGGCCTTGTTGCTGGTTGGCTGCGGCCAGCCAACGGATGAGCAATCACAGGCGCCACGCATTCCGGAAGTCGGGGTATATACCGTCGAGTCCCAAGCGCTGACATTGACTACTGACCTGCCCGGACGCACCAGCGCTTACCGCGTAGCTGAAGTCCGACCACAGGTCACCGGCATTCTGCAGGAGCGGCTATACACCGAAGGCAGCGAGGTTGAAAAAGGTCAACAGCTGTATCAGATTGATCCACGTACTTATGAAGCGCAGCTGGCCCGCGCCGAAGCCAACCTGAAGACCGCCGAGAACCTGGCTCAACGCTATAAGCGTCTGCTCAGCACCAACGCCGTCAGTCAGCAGCAGTACGATGATGCCGTGGCCGGCTGGCAGCACGCCCGAACCGAGGTGGAAGTGGCACGTATTGATGTGCAATACACCAAGGTCTTGTCACCGATCTCCGGCCAGGTGGGCCGCTCGGCGGTCACCGAAGGTGCGCTGGTCACCAACGGTCAGGCCCAGGAGCTGGCCACCGTGACCCAGCTGGATCCCATCTATGTGGACGTCAGCCAACCCATCACCAGCCTGTTACACCTGCAAAGCGCACTCGAATCCGGACGGCTGCAGTCCAGTGGTGACAACCAGGCCCAGGTCAGGTTGCAGCTGGATGACGGCAGTGCCTACCCCCTGCCCGGCACGCTGAAGTTCTCCGAAGTGACAGTCGACCCAGGCACTGGCTCCGTGACCCTTCGCGCCGAGTTCCCCAATCCCGATCGCAAACTGTTGCCTGGGATGTTTGTACGCGCCCAGTTGCAGGAAGGCGTGCAGGAAAACGCCATCCTGATACCCCAGCAGGCGGTTTTCCGCGACTCCCGGGGAGCGGCCAACGCCTGGGTTGTCGGCCCCGACAATATCGTTGAGCAACGCGAGTTGGAAACGCTGCGCACCGTTGGCAATGCCTGGTTGATCGGCGACGGCATCAATGATGGCGAACGCGTGATCACCGAGGGACTGCAACGGGTACGCAACGGCATCGAAGTAGCCCCGGTTGCGGCCGGCAACGTCAATCTGGTTGCCGATTTTGGCGCGCCGCTCGCCGCTGCAGCCAACTGAGGAGAAACACGTGCCCCACTTTTTTATTGACCGGCCGATCTTCGCCTGGGTGCTGGCCATCGTATTGATGCTTGCCGGCGCGCTGTCGCTGGGCAAGCTGCCGATCAGTCAGTACCCCAACCTCGCCGCCCCGGCAGTAATGATCAGTGTCGCCTACCCCGGCGCATCAGCGGAGACCGTGCAGGACACCGTGGTTCAGGTTATCGAGCAGCAGCTCAGCGGTCTGGATGGCTTCCGTTACATGTCATCGACCAGCAACTCCGATGGCAGTGCCCAGATCATCGTCACTTTCGAGCAAGGTACCGACTCGGATATTGCCCAGGTACAGGTGCAGAACAAACTGCAACTGGCCACCCCGAAACTGCCCGAGGAAGTGCAACGCCAAGGCATCCGGGTCGTCAAGTTTCAGGTCAACTTCATGCAGATCATCGGCCTGATCGATGAGAGCGGGCGCATGGACGACTTCGACCTGGGCAACTACATTGCCTCGAACCTGCAGGATCCGATTTCACGTATCGACGGCGTTGGCGACTTCCTGCTGCTCGGTTCGCAGAATGCCATGCGTATCTGGCTGGATCCGACCAAGCTCAACAGCTATCAGTTGACGCCGGGCGACGTGGCTCAGGCCATTCGTGAACAGAACGTACAGGTTTCTTCCGGCCAGCTCGGCGGTCTGCCCGCCCATTCTGGTACTCAGCTCAACGCCACGGTGATCGGCAGCACTCGCCTGAGTAATGCTGACGAGTTCCGCGAGATCTTGGTGAAGGTTAACCAGGACGGCTCACAGGTGCGGGTCAAGCATGTTGCCGAAGTGAGCCTGGGCTCCGACAGCTACGCCATTTCCGGCAACTACAACGGCCTGCCCTCCGCTGGTATCGCCATCCGTCTGGCCCCTGGTGGCAACCTGCTGGAAACCATCGAAAGGGTTCGTACGGTGGTTAAGCAGCAGGAAGCCTTCCTGCCAGACGGCGTGAAAATCGTCTATCCCTATGACACCAGCCCGGTGGTGGAAGCCTCGATCAGCTCGGTGGTACATACCATCATCGAAGCCATTGCGCTGGTTTTCGTGGTGATGTTCGTATTCCTGCAAAGCTGGCGGGCCACGCTGATTCCTACCTTGGCCGTGCCGGTAGTACTGTTGGGCACCTTTGCCGCGCTGCCATTGTTCGGTCTCAACATCAACGTGCTGACCATGTACGCCATGGTGCTGGCGATCGGCCTGCTGGTGGATGACGCCATCGTGGTGGTGGAAAACGTCGAACGCCTGATGCACGAAGAAGGCTTGTCGCCACTGGAAGCGACACGCAAGTCCATGCACCAGATCAAGGGCGCACTGGTCGGTATCGGCATGGTGCTGTCAGCGGTATTCGTACCGATGGCGTTCTTCGGCGGCTCCGCCGGTATCATCTATCGCCAGTTTGCCGCCACTATCGTGATCGCCATGAGCCTGTCGGTACTCACCGCGCTGATCTTCACGCCGGCACTGTGTGCGACCTTCCTCAAGGCGCCCAAACCCGGTGCCCATCATGAGAAGAAGGGGTTCTTTGGCTGGTTCAACCGCACCTTTGATCGCGGCACGGCCCGCTTCGAACGTGGCGTAGGCGGCATGCTGCGTCACCGTGGCCGCTATCTGGCGATATTCGCACTGATCGTCGGTGGTACGGGCTGGCTGTTCACGCAGATTCCCAGCGCCTTCCTGCCTGATGAAGACCAGGGGCTGCTGATGGTCGAAGTGCGCATGCCTGCCAATACCGCGGCTGAACGCACCGAGGCGGTGCTGACCGAAATACGTGAATACCTGCTGGAGGAAGAGTCCGACCTCGTCGCTTCGATACAGACCGTTAACGGCTTCAACTTTGCCGGCCGCGGTCAGAACTCCGGGGCAGCCTTTGTCATGCTCAAGGACTGGGCTGAACGTGCTGAGCCCGGCCAGGATGTCTTCAGCCTGACCCAGCGCGCTCAGGAACGTTTCTCCCATATCAAGGACGGCCAGGTACTGGTATTCCCGCCACCGGCCATTCTTGAAATGGGTAACGCCCTGGGCTTCAACTTCTTCCTGCAGGACAACGTCGGGATGGGGCATGCGCAACTGATGGCAGCCCGCGATCAATTCCTGATGCTGGCCGAAGAAGACCCGGTGCTGACCTCCGTGCGCCCCAACGGCAAGGATGACGAGCCGCAATTCCGTGTCATGATCGACCGAGAGAAGGCCCGTGCGCACTCGCTGAGCATTGCCGCCATCAACGAAACCATGTCCGCCGCCTGGGGCTCGATGTACGTCAACGACTTTATCGACCAGGGCCGGGTCAAACGGGTCTATCTGCAGGGCAACATGGATTCGCGCCTGGCACCAGAGGACTTCGACAAGTGGTATGTGCGTAACCAGCAGGGCGACATGATCCCCTTCACCGCCTTTGCTACCGGCGATTGGACCTACGGTTCGCCCAAGCTGGAACGCTACAACGGTATTTCCTCGGTGGAGATCCTCGGTGAGCCGGCTCCCGGCTACAGTACCGGGGACGCCATGGTTGCCATCGACCGGATCATGAAGGAACTGCCGCAGGGTATCGGCCTGTCGTATACCGGCCTGTCCTATGAAGAAATCCAGACCAGTGGCCAGGCGCCCATGCTGTACGGGCTGACCGTGCTGATCGTATTCCTGTGTCTGGCTGCTCTCTACGAGAGCTGGTCGGTCCCGGTTGCGGTGATCCTGGTTGTTCCGCTGGGTATCATCGGTGCGGTATCGGCCACGCTGTTGCGCGACCTGACCGCTGACGTGTATTTCCAGGTCGGTCTGATGACCACCGTTGGCTTGACAGCGAAAAACGCCATCCTGATCGTCGAGTTCGCCAAGGATCTTTATGAGAACCAGGGGCGCAGCCTCGTTCAGGCTGGCATTGAAGCCGCCAAGCTTCGTCTGCGGCCGATCCTGATGACCTCGCTGGCCTTCACCTTCGGCGTACTGCCGATGGCCTTGGCCACCGGTGCCGGCCAGGGTAGCCAGCACTCGATCGCTACCGGCGTGGTCGGCGGGATGATTACCGCTACGGTACTGGTCGTGTTTTTCGTGCCGCTGTTCTTCGTGGTAGTGGTCAAGCTGTTCGAAGGGAAGAAAGGCAAGACTGCCACAGAAGATGCCAATGCCGCAGGAGATCAAACATGAAAATCCGCTATCTCACCCTGGCGGTCGCCCTTGGCCTGACAGGCTGCAGCCTGATCCCTGAATACCAGCAGCCGGCTTCGCCGGTTACTGACACCTGGCCACAAGGCCCGGCCTACGCCGACGAGAACACCAGCACCGTGGCTACCCTGCCGCTGGACCGCCGGGCGTTCTTCCAGGATGCCCATCTGAGGCAACTGATTGACCTGGCGCTGGAAAACAACCGCGACCTGCGCCAGGCCGCACTGAATGTCGAAGCCTACCGTGCTCTGTATCGCATCGAGCGTTCCGCGCTGTTCCCCAGCGTCGGCGTGGATGGCAGTGGTAACCGCGAGCGCCTGCCTGACGACCTGTCGCCGACAGGCGACGCCGGCATCAACAGCCAGTATGGCGTTACCCTGGGCACGGCCTGGGAGCTGGACTTCTTCGGCCGGGTGCGTAGCCTGCAGGGCGCCGCCCTGGAGCGCTATCTGGCCACCGAGGAGGCCCAGCGCAGCGTCCAGATCGCGTTGGTTGGCGACGTAGCCAACGCCTGGCTGGCCTGGAATACCGACCACGCCCTGCTGGAACTGACCCAGGCCACGCTGAACAGCTACCGCGAGAGCATGGAGATGGTCGAAGCCAGCCATGCCGGTGGCATTGCCTCGGCACTGGATGTACGTCAGGCCCGCAGCTTGGTGGAACAGGCCCGAGTACAACTTGCGCTGTATACCCGCCAACTGGCCGAGGACCGCAACGCCCTGCAATTACTGGTAGGCACAGCCATCCCGCCCGGCCTGCTGCTCAGCACCGAGCTGGATGGGCCTTTACTGGCCACCCTGCCCGCTGGCCTGCCGGCGGATGTATTGCAGCAACGACCGGACATCCGCGCCGCCGAGCATCAGCTGCGCGCCGCCAATGCCGATATCGGTGCGGCACGTGCTGCGTTCTTCCCGAGCATACGCCTCACCGCCGCCGCTGGCACCGCCAGTGCAGACCTGGATGGTCTGTTCGACGGCGGCTCCGGCACCTGGAGCTTCCTCCCACAGATCAATATTCCCACCTTCACTGCGGGCCGGCTGAAGGCCAACCTGGAGTACAGCGAGATCCAGCGGGATATCAACGTTGCCCGGTACGAACAGAGCATCCAGACCGCCTTCCGCGAAGTGAGTGACGGACTGGCCGCGCAGGGCACCTTTGATGAACAGCTACAGGCGCAGACCGACCTGGTAGTGACCAGCAGTGAGTACTACGAACTGGCCCAGCAACGTTATGACGAGGGCGTCGACAACTATCTGGTGGTGTTGGATGCCCAGCGGGAGCTGTTCGCCGCACAACAACAGCAACTCGTCTACCGCCTGCAACAGCTGACCAGCGAAGTGGCCCTGTATCGCGCCATCGGCGGCGGCTGGCAGGCGTCAACAACTGCGGAAGAATCCACTCAAGATACTCAGAAGGCCCGTTTGGAATAAACTCACCAAGCGGTTGAATGCAACTCTGATCATTGCATGTGTGTAGTGGGCTAACGCCCAAGACGACACCTACAGAGCCAGTTGGGAACAGCCTCAGGCCGTGAACCAGCTGGTGCTGCAGCACATCCTCCTCCACGGCGGAGTCGGGTTGTACACTGCCGAAGCACGGGCACATATTGCCGAGCAGCCGGGGCTGGACACCCTTGATACCGCACCGGTGCAAAACGCCGTCAACCGGCTCCCAAACCCTGTCCCAGAACTGTTCCATCGAACCCTTCAATTGGGTATATACCCTCAGCAGTAGCTGAGGCACACTTCTACCAACAACAATCCGGCCAAGCCATGGCGGCCATGGATTCAACGTAGTGACCTGCAGAAAGCCCAACTCGATTCATGATGAAAAATGCGACCAGTCACCCTCACGCTGCAGCTGATAGCGATTGCCCATTTTGCAATCTTCCGCCGAAACGCCTGCTCCACAGCGATGAGGTTGCCAACATCTTTGCTGATGGTTACCCGGTCTCACCCGGTCATTTGTTGATTACGCCACGATGCCATTACCCAACGCTATTTGATATGCCCGCCGACGAGCAATTGCACTTGCTCGACCTGATCAACAAGGCGAAAGAACTTATCAATCAATCTCACCGGCCCGATGGTTACAACGTCGGGATCAATAATGGCGCAGCTGCAGGCCAGACTGTCCCGCATGTACATATCCACGTCATCCCCCGATATGACGGCGATGTAGAGGACCCCAGAGGCGGGGTGCGATGGGTGATACCGAGCAAAGCGAATTACTGGGCATGACTCTGACACCACCCGAAGCAGCCTCCCTGAACGTGGGCGCGCTATCAGCCATCTTTCACAAGACGACTACCTCATACAAGCTCCTGTTCTTTATCGGCTTACTGCAGCTGATTGAAAACAGGATGCGTCGGCTCGAAGCGGGCAGAACCTTTACTCTGGATGAGATTACCGAGAGTTTGCTGGGCTTTGGCTGGTACCCTCATCGGTTCTTCAAGCTCTCGTTTGGCGTGCAGGACCAGATCGGAAATGTGCTGGATCGACTGGCTTTTGATCTGTCCGAGCGCGCGGTTACGTCAACGCAGGCGCACCCAGCCCTGCGCCTTGCCATTGCCACCCAGTTCGAGCACATCGGCGCGGCTGCGCTGAAACGCTACGTACCACAGCGTCTGCTCACACCTTTCTTTGCAGAGAGTTTGCGTGGCCTCTCTGACCATCAAAAAGACAAGAAGATACGGGAACTGGCAGACGCAACCTTTACGTCAGACAATCCTCCTCTCTATCGTCTGCACAGCAACGGTGCGTATTCCGCGCCATCGTGACCACCCATTCCGTTTCAACGTGACCGCCTGTTC
>CAYYUQ010000067.1:0-13864 GCA_964474945.1 uncultured Halopseudomonas sp.
ATGCATCCTCTGCTGCAACATGTTATGCCCAAACACAAAATTTATGACACCCCCCATTTTTGAGCATCCGATTTGCTCTGGTTTGCGCTTGTCTTGACACTGCATGTACCGGTGTTCGAGCCGTCGTATACAGGAGAGCATCTTGATGTGTCCGAATCTGATCGCTTGCTGCTTATCGAATACCGATATGCGATATACTCATGATCGTTAGCTTTCGCTGTGCCGAGACAGAAACACTCTTTGTCAGCGGGAAGACTCGGAGGTGGTCTGGTATTGCCAGAGTAGCTACGAGGAAGCTGGCACAGTTGGATGCTGCTGTGACAATCGAGTTTTTGCGCAGTCCGCCGGGTAATCACCTGGAAGTCCTGGTAGGTGATCGTGTCGGTCAGCACAGCATTCGTATCAACAAGCAGTGGCGTATTTGTTTTGTGTGGCGGGATGAAAGTGTATTTGATGTTGAGATTACTGATTATCATTGAGAGGCGCAGGCCATGATCAAGAACGGTATGCGCCCGGTTCACCCGGGTGAGATTTTGCGGGAGGATTTTCTGGAGCCATTGGGTATGACCGCGAATGCCCTTGCCAGGGCGTTGCATGTTACCCCGGCTCGGATCAATGAGATTGTAAGGGAGCGCCGGGGAGTTACGGCTGATACTGCTTTACGCCTGGCCCGTTACTTTGGTGGTGATGCCCAGAGCTGGCTGAATTTGCAGAGTGCTTATGATTTGCGTATGGCTGAGATAGAGGCAGGACATGCCATCACCAAGGAAATCACTCCCAGGGCTGCGTAGCGAAAGGCCGGCTTTGCATCGATGGATGTGACCGCGGTGCGCCCTCTCCCGCGAGGGGAGAGGGGCTTTTTGGGTCTGCGCTGGCCGGTTGGGGGATGCCAGACAAAAATACTCCTCAAGATTCCCAGCTGCTGCCGATAACAGAATCATGTGTAACAGACCTCAGGATTTCTTGTCTCATGAATGCCTACGCAATGAAGCAGTACCAGACTGTCAATGTCCATGCTCAGGTCAGCGAAGCTGATCCGCATCGTCTGATTCAGATGCTGATGGAAGGTGGTTTGCAACGTATCGCCCAAGCTAAGGGCGCGATGGAACATGGCAATGTGGGGTTCAAGGGTGAGCTGATCGGCAAGGCGATTGGCATTATCGGTGGCCTGCGTGATTCGCTGGATAAGGATAAAGGTGGCGAGATAGCCGCTAACCTGGATAATCTATACGCCTTCATGCAGCAGCGCCTGACCCTGGCGAATCTGCAGAACGATCCAGCCATGCTGGACGAGGTGGCAACCACATTGCGTGAAATCAAACAGGGCTGGGACGGTATTCGTTAGTCCTGATACGCGAGGAATGTATTCATGGCCATTGCCGTAGAACAATTGCAGGACACCCATGCAGCGCTGATTGCGGCCGTACAGGCGGGCGATTGGCAGCAGGTTGGCGAGCTGGATAATCTGTGCCGTGAGCTGGTGCAGCAGGCAATGGCCGAGCCGGAGCGCAATGAAGCCGAGCTGGCGGAGGTGTTGGGTTCGTTGTCCGCTACCTACCGTGAAGTGATTGGTCTGTGCCAGGCGGTGCAGGGCAAGTTGGCGGAAGAGCTGCAGGGCGTGCAACGCAGTAAGCAGGGTGCCCGGGTGTATCAGATGTTCAGTTGATCGGTCGCGGTTGCCCACGCCTATCTGGCAGTGGTTCGCGTGACCATGCAGCGTTGTATTGGTTCCGTCATCAGTTGAACTATCGGACGGAACGCACGGAAAATGTGCGCCAAGTATTTGACTCCGGTCTCCTTTCTCTCTAACTTGTCCTCCAAGGAATGCGATCGTGGCGTAACGCCACCAGGTCGTGTATCTCCGCGAGTTTAAGGATCTGCTTTTACCCATGTCGCCAGATAGTTATGTCCTGCTGATTGATGATTGCCCCCAGAGCCGCCACGACCTCAATCTGATTCTCGAGTTTCTTGGAGAGAACTCCCTTCACGCTGCGGCTGCTGATTGGCAGCAGGTGCAGGCGCAGCTGCCTTCTCCGGCGGCGCTCGATTGTGTGATTCTCGGGCAATGCGATCAGCCCGGTGGACTGGAAGAGCTGTTACTGCAGATCGACAAGTGGGATGCCAATGTGCCTGTGGTGGTGATTGGCCGTGAGCGCGTTGCCGATTGGCCGGATCAGTTGCGCCACAGTTTGCTCGCTACCATCGAACTGCCCCTGACCTATAACCAGTTGCTGGATACGTTGCACCGCGCTCAGGTTTACCGTGAGGTGGTTGATGATGGCCAGCGCAAGTCTCAACGTGAACCCAATCTGTTTCGTAGCCTGGTTGGCACCAGTCGGGCGATCCAGTCTGTGCGTCAGATGATGAAGCAGGTGGCGGATACCGAAGCAACGGTTCTGATTCTGGGTGACTCGGGGACGGGCAAGGAAGTGGTCGCGCGTAACCTGCATTTTCATTCACAGCGTAAGGATGGGCCCTTTGTGCCGGTCAACTGTGGGGCGATTCCCGCTGAGTTGCTGGAAAGCGAGCTGTTTGGTCATGAGAAGGGGGCCTTTACCGGGGCTATCACCAGCCGTGCCGGGCGCTTTGAGCTGGCCGCCGGCGGCACCCTGTTCCTTGATGAAATCGGCGATATGCCGCTGAACATGCAGGTCAAACTGCTGCGTGTGTTGCAGGAGCGTACCTTCGAGCGGGTCGGCAGTAACAAGCCGCAGCAGGCAGATGTGCGGGTGATTGCGGCAACGCACAAGGATCTGGAGCAGATGATCGCGGATGGTCTGTTCCGCGAGGATCTTTACTACCGCTTGCATGTATTCCCCATCGAGATGCCGCCGTTGCGTGAGCGGATCGAGGATCTCCCGCTGCTGTTGAATGAGCTGATCACACGGCTGGAAAAGGAGCGCCGTGGCTCCATCCGTTTCAGCAGCGCAGCGATCATGTCTCTGTGCAAGCATCCATGGCCGGGCAACGTGCGCGAGCTGGCTAATCTGGTCGAGCGCATGGCGATCATGCACCCCCACGGCGTTATCGGTGTCGGTGAGCTGCCGCGCAAGTTCCGCTATGTGGACGACGATCATGAGGATCTGCGCCAGTTGCAGGAGGCGCAGAACGATAATGCCTGGCGCCCGCCCATGGCCGGCTTCAATGCCGCAGCAGGATTGCCGCCGGAAGGGCTCGATTTGAAAGAGTACCTGGCTGAGCTGGAGCAGTCATTGATTCAGCAGGCGCTGGATGATGCCAACTTTGTCGTGGCCCGGGCGGCAGAGCGGCTGCGGATTCGACGAACAACGCTGGTCGAGAAGATGCGTAAATACGGCATGAATCGCGACACTGAAGCGAGTGCCGGTCGCGAAACGCCAGAAGACTGACGGCTGTGTTTCCTTGTTCTTTATAACTGATTGATTTTAAAGGTGATTATGCGAGTGGCATAAGCCTTGCTTTAAAGCTCCCAGTAGTCTTTATCAGGGAGTCGTCATGGCCATCACCGCTCAACATCTGCCGCAGGACACCGCGGCCACGCCTCAGAGCTCGCAGGATCTGGAGCAGGCTTATGCCCTGTTCAGTCGCATGTCTGAACAGCTGCGTGAGTCGCAGGGTCTGCTGGAGCAGCAAGTGGCTCAGCTCAAGGCCGAGCTGGCTGATGTCAGCGCCCAGCGCAGCCGTGAATTGGCAGAGAAGGCCTGCCTGGCCGGTCGCCTGCAGAACCTGCTGGATCTGCTCCCCGGTGGGGTGATTGTGCTGGACGGACGGGGTGTGGTGCGCGAAGCCAACCCCGCTGCCCGCGAACTGCTCGGTGAACCGCTGGAGGGCCAGCTCTGGCGCGAGTTGATCCGTGACCGCTTTGCTCCCCGTGACGATGATTACCACGAAGTATCCCTGCGCAGCGGCCGCCGTGTGTCATTGGCTACCCGTTCGCTGCGCGGCGAGCCGGGGCAGATCATTCTGCTGACCGACCTTACCGAAACCCGCCAGTTGCAGGCGCAGCTGTCGCGTAACGAACGCCTCTCCGCGCTGGGGCGCATGGTTGCCTCGCTGGCTCATCAGATTCGTACTCCGCTGTCCACCGCCCTGCTGTATGCCAGCCATCTGAACCAGCCGGAGCTCTCCAGCGCCCATCGGCAGCGCTTCAGTCAGCGTTTGAAGGATCGCTTGCAGACCATCGAACACCAGGTGCGAGACATGTTGATGTTCGCCCGGGGTGATCTGCCATTGAATAATCAGGTAACCGCGCAAAGCCTGTTCACCGAGCTGCAACAGCAGGCCGAAACCCTGATTGATGAAGCTGGCGCGCAGTGCCGCTGGGAAGATCGCGCGCCGGCGGGCGTGCGTCTGTTATGTAACCGGGAAACCCTGATTGGGGCGCTGCTCAACCTGATCGAGAACGCCATTCAAGCCGGCGCGCCAACGGCCCGTCTCAAGGTCATCCAACGTCTGCAGGAAGGCCGGCTGAGCATCAGCGTGGTCGATGGCGGGCAGGGCATGACCCGCGCCGAGCTGGCCAGAATAGGTGAGCCTTTCTATACCACCCGCGATCAGGGCACGGGGCTGGGTGTGTCGGTAGTCAAATCAGTTGCCCAGGCCCATGGCGGCGCCTTTCTGTTGCGTAGCCGGGCCGGGCAGGGCAGTTGGGCGGAGCTGGTAGTGCCGGTGCTGCCGCAATTGGTCAAGGGAGGAAGGATGGCATGAGCAAGCCACGGATTCTGTTGGTAGAGGACGACCGCGCGCTGCGTGAGGCGCTCGCGGATACCCTGGCACTGGGCGGCTATGACTACCTGGAAGCCGCTGATGGTGTCGCGGCGCTGGCAGTGTTGCAGCGTGAAAGCGTGGCGATGGTGATCAGCGATGTGAACATGCCCGGTATGGATGGGCATGCGCTGCTGCGTTCCCTGCGCGAACAATTTCCGCAACTGCCGGTGTTGCTGATGACAGCCTATGGCACAGTGCAGAATGCTGTGACGGCCATGCGCGAAGGGGCGGTGGATTACCTGGTCAAACCCTTTGAGCCGAGCGCTTTGCTGGATCTGGTGGCCCAGCACGCGCAGGGCCGTTTGCAGCGCTCTGGTGCCGATGGCCCGGTGGCGGTGGATCCAGCCAGTCAGCAGTTATTGCGATTGGCCCAGCGGGTTGCTGCCAGTGATTCGACGGTATTGATTTCCGGCGAGTCGGGTACCGGTAAGGAAGTACTGGCGCGCTACATCCACCAGCAATCACCCCGCGTCGATCAACCCTTTATCGCCATCAACTGCGCAGCCATCCCGGAAAACATGCTGGAAGCCACGCTGTTCGGCCACGAGAAGGGCGCCTTTACCGGCGCTGTGGCGGCGCAACCAGGTAAATTTGAGCAGGCCAACGGTGGCACCCTGTTACTGGACGAAATTTCCGAAATGCCGTTGGCGCTGCAGGCCAAGCTGCTGCGGGTGTTGCAGGAGCGAGAGGTAGAGCGGGTGGGTGGACGCAAGCTGATTCAGTTGGACATCCGCATCATCGCTACCACCAACCGCGATATGCAGGCCGAGGTGGCCGCCGGGCGCTTCCGTGAGGATCTGTACTACCGGTTGGGCGTATTCCCGCTGCAGTGGGCACCGCTGCGCCAGCGCCAGGCGGATATCCTGCCGATTGCCGAACGCCTGTTGACCAAGCACGCCAGCAAGATGAATCAGGGCCCGGTGCGTCTGTCCGAAGAGGCCTGCCAGGCGTTACGCCAGCACAGCTGGCCAGGCAATGTGCGTGAACTGGACAACGCCATGCAGCGGGCATTGATTCTGCAACAGGGCGGCATTATTCAGGCGCAGGATCTGTGTCTGGGTAGCATTCCCGGTAGCGCCATCTCGCCGAATTCAATCAGCCTGCCGCCGTTGGCCGCGCCCGCGGTCAGTCAGCCGGCGGTAGCCATGCCGGCGGCCGTCTCTGTCGGTGGGTTGGGGCAGGATGTGAAACAGCGGGAGTTTCAGTTGATCATCGACGTACTGCGTGCAGAACGCGGCCGGCGCAAGGAAGCCGCCGAAAGACTCGGCATCAGCCCGCGTACCCTGCGGTACAAGCTGGCACAGATGCGCGATGCGGGTGTGGATGTGGAGCAGGCGCTGTTTGCAGGATAGCTGAGCCGGGTTTAGACAGTATTGATCGGCGCGCTGGGCGCGCCGTCGCGGCGAGGCGCCGCTCCTTTCATGCCATTTCTGGCACCATTCTTGCTATATATTCTACAGAGTCGATTTTGCCGTCAAATTATTAGCGGCCTGGAGAATGATCATGACGCAGGGTGTTGAGTTCAATCGTCTGATGTTGCAGATGCGATCCATGCAAATGGAGGCGATGAGCCGTCCGCAGCCTGCTGTGGCGCCCACTGCGCCGCAGGAGACGAAAGGCCCGGCGTTTGATGATCTGCTGCAACAGGCGGTCAACCGCGTCAACGAATTGCAGCAGACTACCAGCGAGCTGCAGAGTGGTTACGAGCGCGGTGTGCCGGGGATTGATCTGGCCCAGGTGATGGTGGCATCGCAGAAATCCAGCGTCGCTTTTCAGGCGATGACGCAGGTGCGTAACAAGCTGATCACCGCATACGAAGACATCATGAAGATGCCTATTTAACTGTCTGCATCTAACCGATTGCACTGTGCTTGACCGAGGATATGCCTGATGGATGCTGCCACCCCAAACACCCCCGCCACCAGACCGGAACCGGTTACCGAAGCGCCCGGCCGCTCGCTTCCGGGCCTGGCCTTTCTGGATAATCTGGCCAAACTGCCGATGATGCGTCAATTTGCGCTGCTGGTGGGGCTGGCGGCGAGTGTGGCAATTGGTTTTGCCGTGGTGCTCTGGTCGCAGCAGCCGGAGTATCGCCCGCTGTATGGCAGCATGGATAACCTCAATGCCAGTCAGGTGGTGGATGTGCTGCAGCAGAGCCGTATCCGCTACAAGGTCGAGCCCAACAGTGGCGCGCTGCTGGTGCGATCAGAAGACCTGGCGGATGCCCGACTGCAACTGGCCAGCGCCGGGGTAGTACAGGGTGACGGCAATGTCGGCTTCGAGATTCTGGATCGCGAGCGCAGCCTGGGTACCAGCCAGTTCATGGAGACCACTCAGTACCGCCGGGGTCTGGAAGGCGAGATGGCCCGCACCATCTCCAGTCTGTACAACGTCAAGGCGGCGCGTGTGCATATCGCCATGCCGCGCTCTACCGTATTCGTTCGTGATGATCGTAAGCCCAGTGCCTCCGTGCTGCTGGAGCTGTATTCCGGTCGTAAACTGGAGCCGGCGCAGGTGATGGCCATCGTCAATCTGGTGGCGACCAGCGTGCCGGAGCTGAGCAAGGACCAGGTCACCGTAGTCGATCAGCAGGGCAACCTGCTGTCCGATCAGAACGAGTTGAATGAACTGACCATCGCCGGTCGCCAGTTTGATCACACCCGCCGTCTGGAAGACACCTATACCCGTCGGGTGCACAGCATTCTGCAACCGGTGCTGGGTACCGGAAATTACAAGGCTGAAGTCTCTGCGGACGTGGATTTCAGCACGCTGGAGTCGACGTCAGAGAACTTCAACCCGGAATCCTCGCTGCGCAGTGAGCAGGTGCTTACCGAGCAACGTGCCGCAGGCCAGGGGCCACAGGGCATTCCTGGGGCATTGAGTAATCAACCGCCGGGCACTACCCAGGTGCCGGAGCAGGTCATCGATCCGGAAACGGGTGAGCCAGTGGTGGTTGCCGCAGCCCGTGACTCCCGCGAGCAGGCAACACGCAATTTTGAGCTGGATCGGCAGATCAGTTACACCCGCCAGCAGCAGGGCCGTCTGACACGCCTGTCGGTGGCAGTGGTGGTGGATAATCACCGGCAAGTGGACGCGGCAACCGGTGAGGTCACCAGCGTACCGCTGAGCGCAGCAGAACTGAGTAATCTGACCCAACTGGTGCGCGATGCGGTGGGGTATGATCAGGCCCGCGGCGACAGCGTCAGCGTGGTCAACAGCGCCTTTGTACCGACCGGCGAGGTGCTGGATATTGCTCCGGTGCCCTTCTGGACACAGCCCTGGTTCTGGGACATGGCCAAGCAGGCGCTGGGCATTCTGTTTGTGCTGGTGCTGGTATTCGGCGTATTACGCCCGGTGCTCAAGGGCATCGGTGGGGGCAATCGTCAAACCTCTGACAGTCAGGGTTATCCGGCGCTTAGTGATGATGCCATGCTCGGTGACGACCTGCGTGATGATACCGTCAGTCTGTCTGCGCCCGAGGCTGGCCCGGTATTGTTGCCGCCGCCGGGAGCGGCTTATGAGCAGCAATTGAACGCCATCAAGGGGTTGCTGGCTGAAGATCCGGGCCGGGTTGCCCAGGTAGTCAAAGAATGGATCAATTCCGATGAGTGATGACAAACGTACACACAAGCTGAACAAGCTCGACAAGGCGGCCATTTTTCTGCTGAGTCTGGGCGAGTCGGATGCCGCTGCGGTGCTGCGCCATATGGGCCCGAAGGAAGTGCAACGGGTCGGCAGCGCCATGGCCGGGCTGCGCACCGTGAACCGGGATCAGGTACAGCAGGTGATGGGCGATTTCATTGATGTGGTCAGCGATCAGACCGGTCTGGGTGTCGGCTCGGATAACTATATCCGTACCATGCTGACTCAGGCGCTGGGTGAGGACAAGGCCAACAGCCTGGTTGACCGTATCCTGATGGGCGGTAGCACCTCGGGTCTGGATAGCCTCAAATGGATGGAGCCGCGGGCGGTAGCGGATGTGATTCGCTATGAGCACCCGCAGATTCAGGCCATTGTGGTCGCCTATCTGGATCCGGATATGGCGGCAGAGGTGATCAGCTACTTCGATCACAAGGTGCGCTTGGATGTGTTGCTGCGGGTATCGGCGCTGAATACCGTGCAACCGTCGGCGCTCAAGGAACTCAATGAGGTGCTGGAGAAACAATTTGCCGGCAACTCCAATACCACCCGCGCCAACATGGGTGGGGTGAAACGCACAGCGGACATCATGAACTATCTGGAAAGCGCCACCGAAGCGCAGCTGATAGAATCCATTCGTGATCTGGACGAGGATCTCTCGAACAAGATCGAGGATCTCATGTTCGTCTTCGATAACCTGGCGGATGTTGATGACCGGGGCATTCAGTTGCTGTTGCGCGAGGTGTCTTCCGACGTGCTGGTAGTGGCGCTCAAGGGTGCCGATGAAGAGGTCAAGGACAAGATTTTCCGCAACATGTCCAAGCGTGCTTCCGAGTTGCTGCAGGACGATCTGGAAGCCAAGGGCCCGGTGCGCATCAGTGAAGTGGAAGCGGCACAGAAAGAAGTGCTGACCATTGCTCGCCGCATGGCGGATGCCGGCGAGATTGTGCTGGGCGGCAAGGGCGCCGAGGAAATGATCTGACGGCTATGCCCTGGCAGTGGCGCCCCCACGGGTTGGCTGGCAAGTGAGGCCAGTATGCATTCGCCGACATATACAAGGGATGGCAGGGCATGACCGAGAAAAGCGACAGTGAGCTGATTCGCGCCGACCAGGCACCGGCATTCAACCTATGGGATCTGCCCAGTTTTGACGTCGGCGGTCACCACGTGCCCCGGGAACAGGAAAAGCCCGAAGACCAGCCACCACCCGAGCCAGAGCCTGAACCTGAACCAATCGAAGAGGTGCCTGATGAGCCCGAGATCAAGCCCTTCACTGTAGAAGAGCTGGAACAGATCCGCGCCGAGGCCTATAACGAAGGTTTTGCTACCGGTGAGCGGGACGGATTCCATTCCGGCCAGTTGAAAGCCCAGCAGGAAGCCAAAGTCCGGCTGGATGCCAGAGTGGCGGAGCTGGAAGCGGTCATGCAGCACCTGCTGGAACCGATTCGCGGGCAGGATGAGCAGATCGAAGACATGCTGCTGGAGCTGGTCGAGACCATGGTGCGGCAGGTCGTCCAGCGCGAACTGAAGACCGACTCCAGCCATATCCAGCAGGTACTGCGCAGCGCGCTCAAGGCTCTGCCGATGGGTGCCGAGCACATCCGTATTTATCTCAATCCCGCCGACTTCGAAGCCGTCAAGACCATCCGCGAACGCCATGAGGAAAGCTGGCGGTTGCTGGAGGACGATGAGCTGCTGCCGGGAGGCTGCCGAATTGAAGCCGAACACAGCCAGGTCGATGCCACCCGGGAGACTCGCCTGCAGCAGGTCATTGAACAGCTGCATGAACAACGCCAGGAACAGCGAGCCCAACCGCCGGAAGCCGATCTGATCATGGGCGCGGAGGACGAGAGTGAGCAGGCCTGAACGGATCAGTTTCGCTCGACGGCTATCGGGCTATAGCGCCGCGGTGGAGCTGCCTGCGACGCCGGTGGTGGAAGGTCGGCTGATTCGCATGGTGGGCCTGACGCTGGAAGCCGAGGGCCTGCAGGCGCGGGTCGGCAGCCGCTGTGTGGTGATCAACGAGACGCTGCAGGGGGAGACACGGGTCGAGGCTGAAGTCATGGGCTTTGCCGGCAGCAAGATCTACCTGATGCCGGTGGATCCTATGCAGGGCCTGCAACCGGGCGCTCGAGTGGTACCCTCCGCCGGTGGCGGCAAGCTGCCGATGGGCAGCGACATGCTCGGCCGGGTGCTGGACGGTATCGGTCGACCGCTGGACGGCAAGGGCCAGTTCATCTGTGAAGACTGGGTCGATCTGGTCGGCCCGACCATCAACCCACTCAAACGTCATCCTATTGAAGACACCCTGGATGTGGGCATCCGCTCGATCAACAGCATGCTGACGGTGGGTCGCGGCCAGCGCCTGGGTTTGTTCGCCGGTAGTGGCGTGGGCAAGAGTGTGCTGCTGGGCATGATGACGCGGTTTACCGAGGCGGATATCACCATTGTTGGTCTGATCGGTGAGCGGGGCCGGGAGGTCAAGGAATTCATCGAGCAGATTCTTGGCGAGGACGGCATGGCGCGTTCGGTGGTGGTGGCCTCGCCAGCCGATGATGCACCGCTGATGCGGCTGCGGGCGGCCATGTATTGCACCCGCGTGGCGGAATATTTCCGCGACAAGGGCAAGAATGTACTGTTGCTGATGGATTCGCTGACCCGTTTCGCCCAGGCGCAACGGGAGATTGCGCTGGCGATCGGCGAGCCACCGGCGACCAAGGGCTACCCGCCATCGGTGTTTGCCAAATTGCCGGCGCTGGTAGAGCGCGCCGGGAACGCGGAGCAGGGTGGTGGCTCGATCACTGCGTTCTACACGGTACTGTCCGAGGGTGACGACCAGCAGGATCCCATCGCCGATGCCTCCCGCGCGATTCTTGACGGACACGTAGTGCTCTCCCGGCGGTTGGCCGAGGAGGGTCACTATCCGGCGATTGATATCGAAGCCTCGATCAGCCGGGCGATGCCACAGATAGTGACCCCGGAGCACCTGCAGCAGGCGCAACAGCTCAAGCAGTTGTATGCGCGCTACCAACAAAGCCGCGATCTGATCAGTGTCGGTGCCTACGCCGCCGGCTCGGATCCGATGACCGACAAGGCCATAGCGAAAATACCGGGCATACAGGCCTTTCTGCGTCAGGGGCTGCGGGAGAGTGTCAGCCTCAGCGACAGCCGCGCAGCGTTGGCACAGCTGATCAATGAGTGATCCTCGGGTGCGGCGCATGGCGCCGGTGCTGGATATGGCGCTGGATGAAGAGCGCAAGGCGGCGCGCACCCTGGGCGAAAGCCAGCGGCAACTGGATGAGGCGAGTAACCGGCTGCGGGATCTGGAGCATTACGCCGGTGAATATGAAAAGGGCTGGGTGCAGCGGGGCAGTCAGGGCGTAGGCCGTGATTGGCTGCTCAACTATCAGCGTTTCATGGCGCAGATGCAGACTGCTATTGAACAGCAGAAACAGACGCTGATCTGGCATCAGGAAAGCCTCGAACGGTCGCGGGAAAACTGGCGGCAGCGCTATCAACGGGTTGAAGCCCTGCGCAAGCTGATTGAGCGCTACCAGGAAGAAGCCCGGGCGCGCGCCGATAAGCAGGAGCAGAAGCTGCTGGATGAGCTTACCCAGCGTCTGTTTACCCATCGCAGCTCGACCGGGGATTGAACCGGACGCCGCCCAGCGTGACTCTCCACTCGTGATATGGCCCCTTTGGCCCGGAACTTGCTCTGTTCCATTCAGTATTCGCGTTTGCGCGCTTTTCATGGAGAGTTCTGATGTCGACCAGCCAGGCCTTGATGGCTCTATTCAGCACTGATTTGCGCTCCGTCAGCGCAGAGGTCAGCCCACAGCTGTCGCTGACTACGGAGGAGGGCGACGCGTTTGCTGCTCTGCTGGCCGAGCAACTGCCGGCGGAACTGGAGGCGGTAATCGAACAGCTGAGCCCGGAACAGTTGGCCAGCCTGGAGCAAGCCGCGCTTGCCGTTAGCGGCAACACCTTGCCGGCCGAGCTGCAGGAGCTGCTGCAACAGTTGCCGGAGGACGAGGCGGATGCCGGGGACGCCGTCGCGGTCATCGGTCAATGGATACAATGGGCGCAGCAGGACGGTACTCGTCCTGCCCCGTCAACTACAGCAACGACGCCGTCTGCCGGTGAGCCGGTGCATGCTGCTGCAACCCGCACACAGGCAGCCATGCTGACCGAGGGCGATGCCGCTGAGTTGCCGGACGGCGACCTGCCGGGTCGTGCCAGTCAGAGTCGGGAGTCAGCCACCCTCGAAGCCGCTCGCCAGAACGGTGCCGGTATTGTGCAGCAGGGTAATCAACCGAACGCCCAGAATCAGACCGTGCAAGCTGCCCAGCAGGACTTCGGCGCCATGCTGCAGCGTACTGCCGTTGAAGCCAATCCGACCGCCGCCGCCCTGTTTGGCAAGCTGGTTGAGCAAATGGAAGGCGGCACCGCGGGGCGCGGTGACGAGGATGATGCGCTGGATGGCCTTCAGCGCACTCTGGCGCAGACCGGTACTAACAGCGCCGCGCTGACAGCACGCCCAGTCAGCGCGGCCATGCAGCCCGCCACTGTGCCCTTCGGTCATCAGAGTTGGGGGGAGGCGATGGTCGAGCGGGTGATGTGGATGTCCAGCCAGAACCTGCGCAGTGTGGAAATTCAGCTGGATCCAGCGGAGCTGGGCCCATTGGAAATTCATATTCAGAACCGCGGCCAGGAGCTGCAGGTTCAGTTCATCAGCCAGAATCCCAGTGTCCGTGAAGCGCTCGAGGGGCAGATGCACCGGTTACGCGAAATGTTTGTCGGGCAGGGGCTTGAGCAGACCGAGGTTACCGTGGCTGACCGTTCGGCGGGAGATCAGTCCCGTCAGAGCGAGGGGCAATTGGCTGAACGCGCAGTGAATCAGCGCGCGGCAGGTGAGAACCTGGCGGGTACCGGGGAGGGCGAAGTGGCTGGCCAGCTCGTCGAACGTATGGTTCAGCCGTTGCGTGGCCTGGTGGATTACTACGCCTGACGGAGGGTTGTGCACCGCCAATGGATCCCCGCGTTCGCGGGGATGACGAGAAATCTACTCCCCCTGACCACCCCGCCCGCCATCCCCAGCCCCGTCCTCCTCGACCTCCGTCTCGTCATCCTCGGCGAAAGCCGGGGATCCATGGGGTTGGTGCGGAGCTGCGGCCGCTGGATTCCCGCGTTCGCGGGGATGACGAGAAATCTCCTCCCCCTGACCACCCCGACCGTCATCCCCAGCCCCGTCCTCCTCGCCCCCGGCCTCGTCATCCTCGGCGAAAGCCGGGGATCCATGGTTGGTGCGGAGCTGCGGCCGCTGGATTCCCGCGTGCGCGGGAATGACGGGGGTACTGGCGTGGGAATGACGGGAAGAATGGCGGGAATGCCGACCACTCCTTTCGCCACCCTCGGCCCCAGCCCCGTCATCCTCGGCGAAAGCCGGGGATCCATGGTTGGTGCGGAGCTGCGGCCGCTG
>CAYYUQ010000067.1:13964-19615 GCA_964474945.1 uncultured Halopseudomonas sp.
CATGGTTGGTGCGGAGCTGCGGCCGCTGGATTCCCGCGTGCGCGGGAATGACGGGTACTGACGCGGGAATGATGGGAAGAATGGCGGGAATGCCGACCACTCCTTTCGCCACCCTCGGCCCCAGCCTCGTCCTCCTCGGCCCCAGCCTCGTCCTCCTCGGCCCCAGCCTCGTCCTCCTCGCCCTCCGTCCCGTCCTCCTCGGCCCCAGCCCCGTCATCCTCGGCGAAAGCCGGGGATCCATGGGGTTGGTGCAGAGCTGCGGCCGCTGGACTCCCGCGTGCGCGGGAATGACGGAGGTACTGGCGCGGGAATGACGGGAAGAATGGCGCGGGCAGCCACGCTATCCAACTAATGAATCGCCGCCGCACCACAATATGAGACATTTCCCGCGCCGGGCTTTATCCTTGTGCGGTATTGCACGATCCCGGCGCAGGGCGGTTTTTTCGTTCTTGGCATGATCAATGCAAATTAATTCATATAAGCGGTGTAAACCGCATCAGGCGACGGAATTTTGTCATGGCGAGAAATCAGGCGGGAGCCCAGCAGCAGGCTCCCCAGGCAGCACCAAGTGAAAAGGGCAAGCCGCTGATGCTTGTTCTGGTCGGTTTGGTGGCGCTGTTATTGTCGGCGGCGGGGTTGACTTATGCCTTGCTGTCTAACAATGAACGGGCCAGCGAGACCTCCGCGCCGAAGGACACTGCCAAATTGCCGGCGTTGTACGAGCCCTTGGAGCCTGCTTTTACCGTCAACTTCAACCACGGCGGTCGGCAGCGTTATATGCAGGTGAGTGTGGTGCTGATGGGGCGTGATCCATTGGCGTTAGCAGCAGCAGCGGAACATTCACCGCTGATTCGTAATCAATTGGTGATGTTGTTCAGTAGTGCTGATTTCGACCAATTATCGTCTGCCGAAGGTAAGGAGAAGCTGCGCGAGCAGGCTACCCTTGCAGTACAGAGCCTGATGGAACAGGAGCTCGGCATGCCGACAATCGAGTCGGTACTGTTCACCAATCTGGTTCTGCAATAGGAAGAATAATATGGCGGTCCAAGATCTGCTTTCCCAGGATGAAATCGATGCCCTGCTGCACGGGGTAGATGAAGGCATTATCGATAGCGACCGGGACGACGAGCCTGGCGGGGTCAAGAGCTATGATCTGACCAGCCAGGACAGAATTGTGCGTGGGCGGATGCCGACGCTGGAAATGATCAATGAGCGCTTCGCCCGCTATACCCGCATCAGCATGTTCAACCTGCTGCGGCGCTCGGCGGATGTGTCCGTGGGCGGCGTGCAGGTGATGAAGTTTGGTGAGTACGTGCACACGCTGTACGTGCCCACCAGTCTCAACCTGGTGAAAATGAAGCCGCTGCGCGGCACGGCGCTGTTCATTCTGGATGCGCGGCTGGTATTCAAGCTGGTGGATAACTTTTTCGGCGGTGATGGCCGGCACGCCAAGATCGAAGGGCGCGAGTTTACCCCTACCGAACTGCGCGTAGTACGCATGGTGCTTGAGCAATCCTTTCTGGATCTCAAGGAAGCCTGGCAGGCGGTCAAGGATGTGAATTTCGAGTACGTGAATTCCGAGGTCAACCCGGCGCTGGCGAATATCGTCAGCCCCAGCGAAGTAGTAGTGGTATCGACCTTCCATATTGAACTCGATGGCGGCGGTGGCGAAATGCACGTGACCATGCCCTATTCGATGATCGAGCCCCTGCGCGAAGTGTTGGATTCAGGCGTACAGTCGGATGTGGATGAGCATGACGAACGCTGGGTGCGCGCGTTGCGAGAAGAAATTACCGCCGCCAAGGTGCCACTCAGTGCCACAGTGGTACGTCGCGAACTCAAGCTGCGTGATCTGCTGAGCATGCAGGCCGGGGATGTGATTCCCGTGGAAATGCCGGAACATATGGTGCTGCGCGCTAATGGCGTGCCAACATTCAAGGCGCGGCTGGGTGCGGCCAGAGGTAATCTGGCCTTGCAGATTCTGGGGCCGATCACACGCCCGCGTTGATCTGCTGTCAGTGCGCGGTAGGCTGTATTAATGCTGTACTACAGGCAAAAGAGGGTCAGGCAAGATGGCTGAGGACAAAAAGGACGACATCAGTCCAGAGGAGCAGGCGCTGGCTGATGAGTGGGCTGCCGCGCTGGACGAGGCGGGGAACGCCAGTCAGGACGACATTGATGCCATGTTGGCAGACAACGTATCCAGACCACCGATGGAAGAGTTCAATACTCCGGCGCAACAGCCCATGGGTGAGCTGTTCGGTGGGGCTGACGGGCCCAACCTGGATGTGATTCTGGATATTCCGGTGACCATTTCCATGGAAGTGGGTAATACCGATATCACCATTCGTAACCTGTTGCAGCTGAACCAGGGCTCGGTAGTCGAGCTGGATCGGTTGGCCGGTGAGCCGCTGGACGTGAAGGTCAATGGCACCCTCATCGCCCATGGTGAGGTGGTAGTGGTCAACGAGAAATTCGGCATCCGCCTCACGGATGTGATCAGTCAGTCCGAACGTATCAAGAAGTTGAGCTGACATGCGCCCGCGCTGGCTGATTTCAGTCCCGGCAATGGGACTGGCCCTGCCATTGTCTGCCGCGCCCGTAGAACCCGGTTCGACGGGTAGTCTGGCCGGGCAACTGGTGCAGATGGGGCTCGGGTTGATGGTCGTGGTTGGGCTGATTTTCCTGCTCGGCTATCTGATGCGCCGAGTCGGGCCGCTGGCACCCCAGGGTGGCCAGCATATCCGGCTGATCAGCAGCTATCCGTTGGGCCCGCGCGACCGGCTGGCGCTGGTCGAGGTGGGCGGCCAGCAGCTGTTGCTGGGTATCTCTCCGGGGCGTATTACCACACTGCACGTATTGGATGAGCCGGTAGTGGATGACAGCAGCGCGGCCAGCAGTGATTTCGCTCGCAAGCTGCAGGCGATCTTGAAAAGGGAACAGAAGCCATGATGCGCTGGGCACTCCTATTATTGACCCTGCTGGCGCCAATGGCTTTTGCCCAGTCCGCTGGCGATCCGTTGAGCTTGCCCGCCATCACCCTGACCACCGATGCCGAAGGCGAGCAGACCTACTCGGTAAGCCTGCAGATTCTGCTGTTGATGAGCGCCCTGACGTTCATCCCGGCTTTTGTCATGATGATGACCAGCTTTACCCGCATCATCATCGTATTCGCCATTCTGCGGCAGGCGCTGGGTTTGCAGTCCACGCCTTCGAGCCAGATTCTGGTGGGCCTCGCCCTGTTTCTGACGCTGTTTATCATGGCGCCGGTATTCGAGCGGATCAACGAAAACGCGCTGCAACCCTATCTGAATGAACAACTGACACCGCCGCAGGCACTGGAGCAGGCCGGTGTGCCGCTGCGTGAATTCATGCTGGCGCAAACCCGGGAAACCGATCTGGAACTGTTTGTGCGCCTGGCCAGGCGCACTGATCTCGCCGGCCCGGAAGAAGTGCCCTTTCATATTCTGGTACCGGCGTTTGTTACCTCCGAGTTGAAGACCGCATTCCAGATAGGTTTCATGATCTTCATTCCGTTTCTGGTGATTGACCTGGTAGTGGCCAGTGTGTTGATGGCGATGGGTATGATGATGCTCTCGCCACTGATCATTTCCCTGCCGTTCAAGATAATGCTGTTTGTGCTGGTGGATGGCTGGGCGCTGATTATCGGCACACTCGCCGCCAGTTTTGCGGTGACGTAGATAGTCCATGGAGGGCTGGGTTGCATCCCAGCCACGGGCGTTATCCGACGCACCCTGTGCCGAGATGGAACTCGATATTCAATCCATGGCCATCATCTCTGCCGGAGGCAACTGAATAATGACACCCGAAGTAGCAGTAGACCTGTTTCGCCAGGCGCTCTGGCTGACCACAGTGCTGGTGGCAACCATTGTCGTGCCCAGTCTGTTGGTCGGTCTGACCGTGGCGGTATTTCAGGCCGCCACCCAGATCAACGAGCAGACGCTGAGCTTTCTGCCCCGCCTGCTGTTCACCTTTTTGACCATCATCTTTCTCGGCCCCTGGCTGGTACGCCAACTGATTGAATTCACCGAACAGCTGTATCGCAATATTCCGGGATTGATCGGCTGATGATTGAACTGGCGGGCAGTGATATTGGCCGCTGGGTCGCTGGCTATCTGTGGGTATTGTTTCGTATTGGTGCCGTGCTGATGACCATGCCGGTCATTGGTACGCAGCTGCTGCCAATGCGCATCCGCATGTATCTGGCACTGGCACTGACCGCACTGGTGGCGCCGCAGATTGCTGAGGTGCCGCAACTGGAACCGTTGGCATTGAGTACCTGGGTGGTCATTGCCGAGCAGATCCTGATTGGCGCCAGTATGGGCTTCCTGCTGCAGTTGCTGTTTCAGATCTACGTTGTTGCCGGGCAGATTATCGCCATGCAGATGGGGCTGGGCTTTGCTTCGATGAACGATCCGGCCATGGGGATTTCTGTTGCGGTAGTAGCCCAGGTGTTCACCATGCTGGTGACCTTGCTGTTTCTCGCGCTGAACGGCCACCTGGTGGTCATTGAGGTGCTGGTAGAAAGCTTTACCACCTTGCCGATCGGTCAGACGTTGGCAGCAGTGGATTTCCACACGTTGGTGCTGCGTTTCTCCTGGGTCATGGCTTCGGCCCTGCTGATCGGCCTGCCGGCGATTACCGCCTTGCTGATCGTCAATCTATCATTCGGCGTGATGATGCGCGCCGCGCCGCAGCTGAATATCTTCTCTATCGGTTTTCCACTCACTCTGGTGTTCGGCCTGTTCATCCTCTGGGTGCTGCTGAGTAATACCGCCGGGCAATATCAGATGCTGGCCTCCGAAGTGCTGATCTGGCTCCGGGAAATGGTGGGGGCGCGCTGATGGCGGAAGATAGCGGCCAGGAACGTACAGAAGACCCCACGGCGAAACGCCAGAAAGAATCCCGTGAGAAGGGGCAGGTCGCCCGATCAAAAGAACTGAATACACTGGCGGTGGTGATGGTTGCTGCCGTTGGCTTGTTGATGCTGGGGCCGCAGATCGTTCGCGGGCTGATGGATCTGATGGTGTTCAACTTCACCATCGAGCGCGAGGCGCTGTACAACACGGACAGTATGGGCCTGCATCTGTTTGCCTCGGTCAAGCACGGCTTTGGTGCGCTGGCGCCGTTCATGGTGATGGTGCTGGTCGCCGCGCTGGTCGGGCCGGTTTTATTGGGTGGCTGGCTGTTCAGCGCCAAGTTGCTGGCGCCGAAAGGCGAGCGACTCAACCCGCTGGCCGGCATCAAGCGCATGTTCTCGCTCAAATCGTTGGTGGAATTGCTGAAAGCGCTGGCCAAGTTTCTGGTGGTATTGGTCATGGCGCTGGTGGTGCTGAATATGCGCACCGATGATCTGCTGGCGCTGGGTAATGAACCGCTGCCAACCGCGATTGCTCACAGCGGCTGGGTGCTGGGTACATCGTTGGTGCTGCTGGCCTGCTCCCTGATCCTGATTGCCGCGGTCGATGTGCCGTTTCAGATCTGGGATAACAAGCAGAAGACCCTCATGACCAAGCAGGAGGTGCGGGATGAATACAAGGACAGCGAAGGCAAGCCCGAGGTCAAATCCCGTGTTCGTCAGCTGCAGCGGGAGATGGCCGAGCGGCGCATGATGGGTGAAGTGCCCAAGG
>CAYYUQ010000068.1:0-19297 GCA_964474945.1 uncultured Halopseudomonas sp.
TTGAGCAACTGGGTGTTGGAGATGTTGAGCGTGTTGGCGGCAAGAACGCCTCGCTTGGCGAAATGATCAGCAATCTTGCAGGCGCTGGCGTATCCGTGCCGGGTGGTTTTGCTACTACTGCTGATGCGTATCGCGAATTTCTCGAGCAAAGTGGTCTCAATGACCGAATCAATGCCGCACTTGATGCGCTGGATGTGGATGACGTTAATGCCCTGGCCCGCACCGGCGCTCAGATCCGCGAGTGGATCATGGATGCCGAGTTCCCCGCCGCTCTGGATCAAGCTATCCGTGAGGCCTTCGCCGCTCTCTCCGCTGGCAATGACAATCTCGCAGTAGCCGTGCGCTCCTCCGCTACCGCCGAAGATCTGCCCGATGCTTCCTTTGCTGGTCAGCAGGAAACCTTTCTGAACATCCGTGGTGTGGATAACGTCATCCGCGCCACCAAGGAAGTATTCGCTTCCCTGTTCAACGATCGCGCCATTTCCTACCGTGTACATCAAGGCTTTGACCACAAGCTGGTTGCCCTGTCTGCCGGTGTTCAGCGCATGGTGCGCTCGGAAACCGGTACCGCAGGCGTCATGTTCACTCTGGATACCGAATCCGGCTTCCGCGATGTGGTGTTCATCACCGGTGCTTACGGTCTCGGCGAGACGGTAGTGCAGGGCGCTGTAAACCCTGACGAGTTCTATGTACACAAGCCTACTCTTGCGGCTGGTCGTCCGTCGATCCTGCGCCGCAACCTGGGTAGCAAGGCGATAAAGATGGTGTATGGCGAAGTTGCCAGCGCTGGTCGCTCGGTCAAGACCATCGATGTTGACGCCGCTGAGCGTGCACGCTTCTGTCTGACCGATGAAGAAGTGGTGAACCTGGCCCGCCAGGCATTGATCATCGAAAAACACTATGGCTGCCCGATGGATATCGAGTGGGCCAAGGATGGTGACGACAACCAGCTGTATATCGTTCAGGCCCGCCCGGAAACGGTCAAGAGCCGCAGCAACGTTAACGTCATGGAACGTTACATGCTGAAGGACAAGGGCAGCATTCTGGTCGAAGGTCGTGCCATTGGGCAGCGCATTGGCGCCGGCCCGGTGAAGATTATTCGCGACGCGTCAGAGATGGACAGAGTGCAGCCCGGCGATGTGCTGGTTTCCGACATGACCGATCCTGATTGGGAACCGGTGATGAAGCGCGCCAGTGCTATCGTTACCAACCGTGGCGGTCGTACCTGCCACGCGGCCATCATTGCCCGTGAGCTGGGTATTCCTGCTGTAGTCGGTTGCGGCAACGCAACCAGCGAGTTGAAAGACGGCCAGATTGTTACTGTTTCCTGCGCGGAAGGGGACACTGGCTTGATCTATGAAGGTCGCTTGGATTTCGATATTCGCACCAACAGTGTCGACGCCATGCCGGCGTTGCCGTTCAAGATCATGATGAACGTGGGCAACCCTGATCGGGCCTTCGATTTCGCTAACCTGCCCAATGAAGGGGTTGGTCTGGCGCGCCTGGAGTTCATCATCAACCGCATGATCGGTGTGCACCCCAAGGCACTGCTGAACTTCAATGACCTGCCATCCGAGGTCAAGGACAGCGTCGAGAAGCGTATAGCGGGTTACAGCGATCCGGTCGGCTTCTATGTCGACAAACTGGTAGAGGGTGTCAGCACCCTGGCCGCGGCATTCTGGCCGAAGAAGGTCATCGTGCGTCTGTCCGACTTCAAGTCCAACGAATATGCGAACCTGATCGGCGGTCGCCTGTACGAGCCCGAGGAAGAGAACCCCATGCTGGGCTTCCGTGGGGCTTCGCGTTATATCAGCGAATCCTTCCGCGACTGTTTCGAGTTGGAATGCCGTGCAATGAAGCGCGTTCGCAACGAGATGGGCTTGACCAACGTCGAGCTTATGGTGCCTTTTGTGCGCACCGTCGAGGAGGCCAGCCAAGTGATTGACCTGCTGGCGGAAAACGGTCTCAAGCGTGGCGAAAACGGCCTGCGCGTGATCATGATGTGCGAACTGCCGGCCAACGCTCTGCTGGCTGACGAGTTCCTCGAGTACTTCGATGGCTTCTCGATCGGCTCTAACGACCTGACTCAGTTGACTCTGGGGTTGGATCGCGACTCGGGTATCATCGCGCACCTGTTTGATGAGCGTAACGCCGCAGTCAAGAAACTGCTGGCCAACGCCATCGCTGCCTGCCGTAAAGCGGATAAGTACATCGGCATCTGCGGTCAGGGCCCATCGGATCACCCGGATCTGGCGCGCTGGTTGATGGAGCAGGGCATCGAAAGTGTTTCCCTGAATCCTGACTCGGTCATGGATACCTGGTTCTTCCTCGCGGAAAACAAGGGCTGATCAGCCCAGGAGTAAGACGATGCAATATATAACGCCCGATCTGTGCGATGCCTATCCTGATGTCGCCGTTGTCGAGCCGATGTTCAGCAACTTTGGTGGACACGACTCCTTTGGCGGTCAGATCGTCACCGTCAAGTGCTTTGAAGACAACTCTATGGTCAAGGATCTGGTTGCTCAGGATGGCACCGGCAAGGTCATGGTAGTTGATGGCGGCGGCTCCATGCGTCGCGCATTGCTGGGTGACATGCTGGCCGAGAAAGCGGCACAGAATGGCTGGGAAGGTATCATTGTGTACGGTTGCGTGCGCGATGTGGATGTCCTGATTCAGACTGCTCTGGGTATCCAGGCGCTGGCCAGTCATCCAATGAAAACCGACAAGCGGGGCATCGGTGATCTCGATGTTCCAGTCACCTTCGGTGGCGTGACCTTCCGCCCGGGTGAATACGTGTATGCCGACAATAACGGCATCATCGTGTCACCTGTCGCGTTGCAGATGCCCGAATAACAGTACGCTGACACGCAGATCCGCGCGGTACGGGGTGACATGATCCGTACCGCGTGCGTCTGTGTACAGAGCCAGGTGATATTCAATGACGGCTCAGTACTCACTTATTCGGAGATAGCCATGGACGATCCCTTTGAGCGTCACTTGCGTAGCCTGCTGCAGGAAGAAGCCTCATCGCAGTCATCCCCCGCAGACGATAAGCGGCTGGAGCGGGTATTGCATCGCGCGCATATCCACGGTGGTCTGTTCGATCTACTCAAGTTGTTTACCAACTGGGGATGGGTCATCAGCGAAGGTGGCGCTCGCGGCATGCGTCACGCACGACCGGTTCGGCGCAATGAAAAAAGCCCTTCTTCCTCTGACCTGAATTCATAGCGAGCCTGCCATGGAACATGAAACCTGGAGCCAGAGCTTCATCCACGCGATGACAGCTTTATGGATCAAGATCGCCTCCTTCATACCCGACCTGCTTACCGCATTGATCATTGTCCTGCTGGGCTTTGTGGTTGCCCGCATTGTCGATGCGGTTCTCAGTAAAGGCTTGGCCAAGCTGGGGCTTGATCGCCTGATGCGCGGGGCCGGCGTCACCAGAATGCTCAGCCGTATTGGTATTGCTTCACCAGTATCGGTGGTCATCGGCAAAATCATTTATTGGTTTATCGTTCTCACCTTTGTGGTTTCTGCTGCTGAAACCCTTGGGTTGGCTCGTGTCTCGGCCACCCTGGACGCCTTTGCCCTGTATCTGCCCAAGGTCTTTGGTGCGGCGTTGATTCTGCTGGCCGGCCTGCTGTTGTCGCATCTGGTAGCCGGAGTCGTAAAGGGCACGGTAGAAAGCATCGGTGCCGATTATGCCAGCGGCATTAGCCGGCTGGTTCAGGGCTTGCTGGTGATCATCACTGTATCGCTGGCGATCGGACAACTGCAGATCGAAACGCAGTTACTCAATACTGTAATCGCTATTGTACTGGTGTCTTTCGGTGCTGCCGCTGCGTTGGCAATGGGATTGGGTAGCCGTGAAATCGTCAGCCAGATTATTGCCGGCGTCTATCTGCGCGAGCTCTATGACGTAGGTGACAGAATTGCCGTAGACGATATTGAAGGGGTGATAGAAGAGATTGGCACCGTTAAAACATCGCTGGTGGATGATCAGGGTAGCCTTATCTCGGTACCCAACCGGACTCTGATCGAGAAGCCCGTGTCGCGTTGATCGCGATACGGCCCCCCAACTGATTGATGATGCTGTTTTGACCGACTCATCCGCTTCGCGCAGCCGCAGCCAGCTATCCGATATGACGGATGAAGAGCTGGTAATTCGTGCTAACCGTGAACTTTTTCATACTACAGTTGCCTATGAGGAGCTGATGCGGAGATACCAACGCACACTGTTCAATGTGTGTGCCCGGTATCTCGGCAACGAACGGGATGCTGATGATGTATGTCAGGAAGTAATGCTGAAAGTACTACATGGCCTGAAGCACTTTGAAGGCAAGGCCAAGTTCAAGACATGGCTATATAGCATTACATACAATGAATGCATTACTCAGTATCGGAAAGAGAAGCGGAAAAGACGCTTATACGATGCGTTAAGCCTTGATGGTCAGGAAGAAGCGCAAGAGCCCGAGCAGCCCGCGGTGGACAGCAAAGGGCTTGATCACTGGCTGATACATGTCAATCAGGTTGATCGGGAAATACTGGTATTACGCTTCGTGGCAGAACTGGAGTTTCAAGAGATATCCGACATCATGAGCATGGGACTCAGTGCAACCAAGATGCGCTATAAGCGCGCCTTGGAGAAACTGAGAAAGCATATTAACAATCCCTTTTAGGTCGAATTTTTATTGATATCTCTGCAAGTCTGCTATACTACGCTTCGAGTTTTGCGCAAAACCTAACGTCCGAATGGATTAAACGGGGATTCACAGATGAAATTGAAAAACACAGTAGGTATCGTTGTAAGCGCTGCTATTGCCGCCTCCGCGCTTCCAGTAATGGCGCAGAGCGCTGGTTCGGTTGAAGTTGAAGCTTTTGCCAAGCGCTACTTCACTGACAGCATGCGCAATATGGATGACGGCACCCTGGTGGGTGGTAGCGTAGGTTACTTCCTCACTGACGACGTTCAGTTGAGCACTAGCCTGGGTACTTACAAGAGCCTGGAATCCGACCTGGATGGCAGCGACATTGATGGCCGCCTGGCTACTCTGGAAGCCATCTATCATTTCGGACAAGGCGCAATTCGTCCTTACGTTTCTGGCGGTTTCGGTCATCAGGAACTGGATCAGCCGTTTACCAGTCAGCGTGACCGTACCACCATGGCTATCGCCGGTGTTGGTGTGAAAAACTACCTGAACGAAAACTTCTTCGTGAAGGCTGGTGTTGATGCAATGCACGGTCTGGATCATGGCAACACTGAATGGCAAGCAGGCGTTGGTCTGGGTCTGAACTTTGGTGGTAGCAAGGTAGCTCCGGTTGTAGCCCAGGCAGAACCGGCACCTGCTCCGGCTCCAGAGCCAGCTCCGGAAATGCAATCCGTACGCGTTGAGTTGGACGTCAAATTTGATTTCGACCGCGACACCATTCGCCCCGAGTTCCGTCAGGATATCCAGAGCCTGGCCGAGTTCATGCGTACCTATCCGTCGGTCACCACTACCGTTGAAGGTCACACCGACTCCGTTGGTAGCGATGCCTACAACCAGAATCTGTCCGAGCGCCGCGCCAACTCTGTTCGCCAAGCTCTGATCGACGAAGGTGTAGAATCCTCCCGCGTGAACGCTGTTGGCCACGGCGAAGCTCGCCCGATCGCTGACAACGCTACTGACGATGGCCGCGCCATGAACCGTCGTGTAGAAGCAGAAGTAGAAACACAGGTTGAAGTTCGTTAATCGATCTTCAGCAACAAAAAACCCGGTCGTATGACCGGGTTTTTTGTTGTCTGCAATTCCATGTCGGAAAGTAATGTATCAGATGGGTAGCATTGGTTAATCGACCTGATTGACACCCGGAAAGCGCAACCTGAAATCCTCGGGCATAGGGGTGACCTTGGCGGCGAGGAAGTTGTAGAAAACGAAGCCGGATTTTGCGAGGGCGACCAGTTCGCCACCGTCCATCTTGGTAATACGGAAGATGATATCACCACCGTATCTGTTCAGGTCCATCAAGCCCACCTCAAACACCAGTGTCTCTCTGGCGAAGGCTTCCCTGCGGTAGGTGGTGGCCAGATCAGTGACGATGATACCCACATCATTGACGCTGACTTCTTCAATACCAAACTGATACAGGAAGCGTGCTCTGGCTTCCGAGATCATCGACACCATGGAGTCATTCGCCAGGTGTTTACCTGAGTTGATATCGGTAATACGGACGGTCAGTTGAGTGGTGAAATAAAACTGATCTTCCGGGAATTCCAAATGTAAACGTGCCATTTCTTTAGAACCTGCTGCTGCATGATACGCCAAGCGTCACGCCTGATGGCATGACCGGCAAAGGAAGCGCGTATTGTACGCGACCTGATCAGGAGGGGACAGCAGCCTGCCGACTCCCCATACGGAAAAGGCCACCCGAAGGTGGCCTTTCCTCAATACCGGGCCGAAGCCTGGAATCAGCTCTATCAGAACTGGTTCATGGTATTGTCTTTACCGCCAGCTTTCAGAGCTGCATCACCGGCGAAGTACTCTTTATGGTTGTCACCGATGTCGGAGCCAGCCATGTTCTGGTGACGTACGCAGGCGATACCCTGACGGATTTCCTGACGCTGAACACCTTTTACGTATGCCAGCATACCTTCTTCTGCGAAGTAGCCTTTTGCCAGGTTGTCGGTGGACAGCGCGGCAGTATGGTACGTCGGCAGAGTGATCAGGTGGTGGAAGATACCTGCTTCACGGGAAGCGTCAGCCTGGAAGGTACGGATACGCTCGTCGGCCTCTGCACACAGATCAGTACCGTCGTACTCGGCGCTCATCAGAGCAGCGCGGTCGTAGGCGGAAACGTCCTTGCCTTCAGCAGCCCAAGCATCAAATACTTGCTGACGGAAATTCAGAGTCCAGTTGAAGGACGGGCTGTTGTTGTAAACCAGCTTGGCGTTCGGAACTACTGCACGGATGCGGTTAACCATTTCAGCGATCTGACCAACGTGCGGCTTTTCGGTTTCGATCCACAGCAGGTCGGCACCGTTCTGCAGGGAAGTGATGCAGTCCAGAACCACGCGATCAACACCAGTGCCTTCACGGAACTGGAACAGACCAGAAGCCAGACGCTTGGGCTTGAGCAGTTTGCCGTTGGCTTTGATAACAACGTCGCCGTTTTCGATGTCGTCAGCGCTGGTGATGTACTCGCCATCGATGAAGCTGTTGTACTGGTCGCCCAGGTCACCCGGCTCGTTGGTGACAGCGATCTGCTTGGTCAGGCCAGCACCCAGGGAGTCAGTACGGGCAACGATAACACCGTCGTCAACACCCAGTTCGAGGAACGCGTAGCGAACAGCGTTGATCTTGGCGAGGAACTCGGCGTGAGGAACGGTTACTTTACCGTCCTGGTGACCACACTGCTTCTCATCAGAAACCTGGTTTTCGATCTGGATGCAGCAAGCACCAGCTTCGATCATTTTCTTGGCCAGCAGGTAGGTCGCTTCAGCGTTACCGAAACCAGCGTCGATGTCAGCAATGATCGGCACAACGTGAGTTTCGAAGTTGTCGATCTGAGCCTGGATTTCAGCTTCCTTGGCCTTGTTGCCTTCAGCGCGGGCATCGTCCAGTGCGGTGAACAGCAGATCCAGTTCACGGGTGTCAGCTTGACGCAGGAAGGTGTAGAGCTCTTCGATCAGGCCGGAAACAGCGGTTTTTTCGTGCATGGACTGGTCGGGCTGCGGGCCGAACTCGGAGCGCAGGGCAGCAACCATCCAGCCGGACAGGTACAGGTAACGCTTGTTGGTGGTTTTCAGGTGCTTTTTGATGGAGATCAGCTTCTGCTGGCCAATGAAACCGTGCCAGCAACCCAGTGACTGGGTGTAGACCGCGCTGTCTGCGTCGTATTCAGCCATGTCTTTGCGCATGATGGCCGCGGTGTACTTGGCAATATCCAGACCGGTGCGGAAGCGGTTCTGTACACGCATGCGAGCTGCGTATTCCGGGTTGATCGCGCTCCAACCGTTACCTGCAGTTTCTTTCAGTGCAGCAACAGCCTTGATTTCGTTTTGGTAAGCAGACATGGTCAATCCTTCAAAATGTGCGTTTGGTTCTGACGTTAGTCGACCCCGAACCCAGCAGCCAGTGCAAGGGTGCGGCACTCCGCAGTGCGTCGAAACAGTGACCAGATTGAAGTAGTGACAAGAGAGAGGAGGGTTACGAACAGTTCCCTGAATGCGGAAGGTTTGGCCGTTCAAGCTGTAGCTCTAATGGGCATAATACTTCCTGGCCATGCAGGCTGTTACGTTTATTTCGCTTCCCCGTCCCTCAGGACAACTTCGTTCCAGTCGCAACCTCGTCGAACTGCCTTGTGGGCGGTAGTGACACGAATGGTTCCTCAGGTTCTGGAACCCATCCGGAGACCCCGTTGGGGGCTCTGGCTAGCGGGAGCGGGGCAATGATGCGACTTCATAAAGCAGAAGTCAATGCAGTTGTAGTGAATTAAACAAAACACTACAAATTGATTACAAGGGTCAATCGGCGCGCTCCACCATGACCCGAATGCTCTGCTGCGCCGCATTGCGGGTGGTGGTTCGTCTGCCAATGTCACGCACCTCGTCATCAGCCAGATCATCCATACCGCCGATGGTGACCCATTCGCCCAATTGGGCAGTAACCACCGTATCCGTACGCTGCACATCAATGACATCATGACCGGCGTTACTCCTGCGGTCATTGTTGGCGCTCAGGATGATGGTGGCCTGGTTGCCGTGCAGGCGCACCGTGGCATAGAAGCCGGAGGTAACGTCGTGGTATTGAGTTTGCCGCATGACCTGACCGTAGACATTTGTGGTGCTGCTGGTCAGCGGGATGCTCTGGCCGGTCTGGATCAGCACCGGATAGCCTTCGTTGGCGACAATGACACGCACACCGTCGCTGGCTGCGGATGTGTCGCGGCGTATGATGCGAGCCTGATTACCACCTCTGGGCTGACCAACAACAACATCGCCTGCGCCGGTCTGAATACGCCCATCCACCCGATAGCCGCTCTGGCTGCCCGTATCAGTGCTGGTATTGGCGATGCTGATACGCAATTGCGCGGGCCTGCGATCCAGATCCGTCAGCAGGGCTCGGATCTCCTGCAGGCGTTCTGGCTCGGCACGAATGATCAATTGATTACCGTACGCCGAGGCTCGCTCATCACGCTGCAGCAAAGGTTGGATGGCGGGTAGCACCTCCTCCGCCATACCGTAATCGAGTGGTATGACTTCGGTGCGCGGCGCGGCCGCTGCTTGAAATACTCCCAGCGACAGGAGTAGCGTGACAAGAAAGGACAGACGGGTAAGCGGATGCATGTTGCAATCTCGGCGGTTGGTCTTGACCGAGTTTAGCAGTTGGGCGCGGAAGATGACGGAGCAGGGCAGCGCATGGTCTGGTGCGGTATACCTGCATCAAGATAGATATCCGAACAGACAGTAAAGCCCAGCCGCTGATAGAAGCCCAGTGCATGTGTTTGAGCAGATAACTCCAATGTCTGGAATCCCGATTGCCAGGCGTGCTGCATCACCTCCTTCATCAGAACCTTACCCAGTCCTTTACTCCGAGCCTCGGGTAATAGCGCCACCCGGCCGATGTGACCATTACTCAGCAGCCGAGCGGTACCCACTGCTCGATCCTGCAGCGTCAACAGAAAGTGCGTAGCGACATCATCATTGTCATCCCATTCCAGCTCGGCTGGAACGGCTTGCTCCTCAATGAAAACCTGCTGTCTGATGCTGCGCAATGCCGGGGTCGCCTGCCAATCGGCGATCCTCACCAGAGCATCACGCATCGACGTCCTCGTCGCTCTCGCCTTCGTCATCCTCCAGTATCAGGTCGCCCTTGCTGACCAATTGCTCGAGCAGTTGCATCGCATCCGCATCGCTACGCCAGGGTTGCAGCGCTTCCGCAGGCAGGTAGCTCTCGTTGCAGATCTGTTGCACCAGCGGCAACAAATGCACCGGTAAAACGCAATGCTCGCCACTGGCGAACAACATCAGATATTGATCCTGCTCCGGTCGCCAGGCAAGTCGGGCGCTGGGGTTGTGTACCAGCCCATAACCGTTATCCAATATTTCACCGAGTACCTGCGCGTCGGCTTCCTGCGGCTGGATCAGCTCGGGATAGCGTGGCTCGGTCATGAATCGACCAAACCAGGTGCCCAATGCTTCTCGATCCTGAACCAGTCCCAGGATCAGTTGTTGCAGACGCTCAATGGTCTGCTCATCTATCTGCGCAGGATCGGTGGGGCGGGACATGCCTGCATCGCTGTAGCGTTGCTCATCGCCCAGATACTGAGCCAGAAAATCAGTAAAGTGAGTCAGCACTTCAGCATGGCTGGGTGCGCGGAATCCGACCGACCAGGTCATGCATTCGTCTTCGGCAATACCATAATGGGCCAGGCGTGGCGGCAGGTAGAGCATATCGCCAGGCTCCAGCACCCACTCATCCTGTTGCTCAAATTCGCTGAGAATGCGGAGATCCGGATGCTCGAGCAACGGGCTGTCGGTTTCGCACATCTGACCGATTTTCCACCGGCGATGCCCCTGGGCTTGCAGCAGGAACACATCGTAGTTATCAAAATGCGGACCGACACTACCGCCTGGTGCGGCAAAGCTGATCATCAGATCATCCACCCGCCAGCTGGGCAGGAAGCGGAACGCACTCAGCAGGTCAGCCACTTCAGGAACAAACTGATCTACGGCCTGAACCAGTAACGTCCAGTCCCGCTCGGGTAGTGAGCTGTAGTCCTGTTCGTTGAAAGGGCCACGGCGCAGCTCCCAGGGCGTAGCGCCGTGCTCCAGTACAATGCGCGATTCCACTTCCTCTTCCAGTGAAAGGCCGGCCAGCTCGTCGGCGGACAACGGGCTTTCAAAGCCGGGAAATGCCTGCTTGATCAGCAGCGGCTTCTTCTGCCAGTAGTCACGGAGAAACTCATCGGCAGACATGCCGCCGGGCAGGATGGGTACGGAAAAGGTCATGCTGGCCTCGCTTGGAGTGACGCAGAGCGGATGAGACAGAAAGGTGTCTTGCCCGGAGATAACCGGGCAAGAGAAGGAGCAGCTTAGATTCGACGGGCCTGGGCGACGGCATTGCCAATATAGCTGGCCGGCGTCATGGCCTTGAGCTCCAGCTTGGCTTCGTCAGGAATGTCCAGACTTTCGACAAATGCTTGCAGGGCTTCTGCAGTAATACCCTTGCCACGGGTCAGCTCTTTCAGTTTTTCGTAAGCATTGGGTACAGCGTAGCGGCGCATGACCGTCTGAATCGGCTCGGCAAGTACTTCCCAGCAGTTATCCAGATCCTCAGCAATCCGTTGAACATTCACTTCCAACTTGCTGATTCCCTTGATGGTTGATTCATACGCGATAACGCCGTGAGCAAAGCCGACGCCCAGGTTTCGCAGCACGGTAGAGTCCGTCAGGTCGCGCTGCCAGCGCGAGATGGGCAATTTGCTGGCCAGATGCTGCAGGATGGCATTGGCGATACCGAGGTTACCTTCGGAGTTCTCGAAGTCGATCGGGTTGACCTTGTGCGGCATGGTTGATGAACCGATTTCACCCGCTACAGTTTTCTGTTTGAAGTACCCCAGCGAGATGTAGCCCCAAACGTCACGATCAAAGTCAATCAGAATGGTATTGAAGCGGGCCACCGCATCGAACAGCTCGGCGATGTAGTCATGCGGCTCGATCTGCGTTGTGTAGGGGTTGAAGGTCAGCCCCAGAGTGTCTTCGATAAAGCCGCGGGCATTGGCCTCCCAATCCAGCTGGGGGTAGGCCGACAGGTGCGCATTGTAGTTACCAACGGCACCGTTGATTTTGCCCAGCAGCGGCACGCTCTCCACCTGAGCAATCTGGCGTTCCAGGCGGTAGACCACGTTGGCCATTTCCTTGCCGAGGGTGGTCGGGGAGGCCGGTTGACCGTGGGTACGCGACAGCATGGATACGTCCGCGAACTCCACTGCCAGGTTGCGGATGTCATCGGCGATGCGGCGCATCAACGGCAGTACCACTTCATCCCGGCCAGCGCGCAGCATCAGCGCATGGGACAGGTTGTTGATGTCTTCGGAAGTACAGGCGAAGTGGATGAACTCATTCACTTCCTGGAGTTCCGGCAGCCCAGCGACCTGCTCCTTGAGCAAGTACTCCACGGCTTTTACGTCGTGATTGGTGGTTCTTTCGATTTCCTTGATGCGCTCAGCGTGGCTCAGCTGGAAGTCGTCGACCAAGCTATTGAGCAGTGCGTTGGCCTGTTCAGAGAATGGTTTGATCTCAGGGATGCCCGGGTGTGCGGCAAGGCATTGCAGCCAGCGAACCTCAACCTGCACACGAAAACGGATCAGGCCATATTCACTGAAGATGCTGCGCAGGCCGCTGGTCTTGCTGCCATAACGGCCATCAACGGGAGAAACGGCGGTCAGGGAGGACAGTTGCATAGGAATTCTCATCAATAAGGGCTGACTGAAAGGCGCGAATTATACATCATTCAGGCGTTATTGGGCCGGTTCGACGGGTTTCAGCTCTTCAGAATGGTGCGGGTGGCATCCAGCAGTTTGCGGCGTGACAGCAACAACTGCCAACGATGCCCGCCGAGTTGCCGCCATAGACGTGCCGAGCGGATACCGGCCAGCAGAAGTGCTCGAATCCGGTTGGCGATATCCGGTTGCTGTAGATGGCGCATATCGCCGTGCACTTGAATGCGCATACGTAACGTACTGAGGGTGTCCTGATAGGCACTGCCCAGCGAAGCCATGACGTTATCGTGCAATAAGCCGAAGTGGTTGATCTGACTTTCGGCTTGCTGCAACCGTTGCGCAAGTACGTTGAGCATATCCTCACGCTTGGCCAGTTGCCGTTCCAGCGCAATCAGGTTCATGGTGTAACGTAGCGCGTCACGTTGCAGAGCCGCCGTGTCCCGTTCGAGCATCGCTTCCAGCGCTTGCAGACCGCCGCGTATCTGATGGTGCGAGCCGCCATACACCGCAAGCGCATTATCCGGTGAGCGCTCAATGATGCTCTGAATCAGGCAGGCTACCGGGCCTTCGGAGTATTGGCCGGTACGGGCTGATTTATCGACCTGCAATGCGGCTTCAAAGATACCGCCCAGAGCCAATGCCTGCAGTTCATGAGAGCTCATACTGCAGCCTCGTCGGAGGTCGGGATAGCACGTTCGATGACGCCGCCGCCCAGACAAACCTCGCCTTGGTAGAGCACCACGGATTGCCCTGGCGTGACCGCTCGCTGGGGTTGATCGAAACGGATCAACCAACCGTCAGATGTCGGCTCAATGACGCAGTCCTGGTCGGGCTGGCGGTAGCGCACCTTGGCCGTCAAGCGCAATGGTTCGCTGATCTGCATAGGATTGACCCAGTAGATCGTCGAACATTCCAGCGCGCTGGAAAAAAGCCAGGGATGATCATTACCCTGACCGACGACCAGAACGTTACGATCCAGATCCTTGCGTAACACGTACCAGGGATCATCACTGGCGCCCTGCAGGCCGCCAATACCCAAGCCCTGGCGCTGACCTATGGTGTGGTACATCAAACCATGATGACGACCAATGACCTGACCCTCGGTGGTTTCGATATCCCCCGGCTGAGCGGGCAAATAGCGCTTGAGAAAATCGCTGAAACGACGCTCTCCGATGAAACAGATGCCCGTTGAGTCTTTCTTGCGCGCCGTTGCCAGCTCGTACTTCTCAGCTATACGGCGTACTGCCGGCTTTTCCAGTTCGCCGACAGGAAACAAGGTACGCGCCAGTTGCTCACCACCTACGGCATGCAGGAAGTAACTCTGATCCTTGTTGTTATCCAGCCCTCGCAGCAGCAATGACTGACCGTCACGGTCGGCGCGGCGGGTGTAATGGCCGGTAGCAATAAGGTCGGCGCCTAACACCAATGCGTAATCAAGAAACGCCTTGAACTTGATCTCCCGGTTACACAGGATGTCGGGATTGGGCGTGCGACCGGCCTGATACTCCTCCAGGAAGTGCTCGAATACGTTATCCCAATACTCGGCAGCGAAGTTGGCGGTGTGCAACTTGATACCCAGCTTGTCGCAGACTGCCTGGGCGTCAGCCAGGTCTTCCTTCGCAGTGCAATATTCGGTGCCGTCATCCTCGTCCCAGTTCTTCATGAACAGACCTTCCACCTGATAGCCCTGTTCCAGCAGAAGGGCTGCAGAGACGGATGAATCAACACCGCCGGACATACCGACAATGACCCGGGTCTCAGCGGGTGTTTTGGCTTGCATGTTCATATCAACGAATCAGATCCAGTGGATAGCGGGGTTTGTCCAGATAATCGAGAATGCACTGCAATACCATGGGGCTGCGCAATTGGGACTCGCGTTCGCGGATTTCATCCAATGTCAGCCAATGGGCGCGAAGGATTCCTTCATCCAGTGCCAGCTCGGCATGATGCTCAACCGGTGTGGCCGAAAAGCAGGTGCGCTGGTAGGTAACACCGTTGGCGCCACGAAATAGATACAGACCTGTAACGCCAGTGATCTCAACGGCCCAAGCGGTTTCTTCCAGGGTTTCGCGACAAGCGGCTTGGATAAGACTTTCGTCGGCTTCCAAATGGCCCGCAGGCTGGTTGAATACCACGCTGTTATTGCTGACTTCTTCAACCATGAGATACCGCCCTTGCTGTTCCACTATGGTAGCGACGGTAACGTGAGGTATAAAACTCATAGAGACTCCCGATTCAGGGCGATAGGTTACCGTAAACGGCCCCGGTGGTGAAATGCCTGTGGGTCTTCAATGCAGCCACTGGATTTGGGGTCAAAAAACAGCCAGTATGCTTGCAGGGCAATTCCTGTAGTACGCATGTAGTCATACTACACAAGCATCACTTACGGGTTGGATTAACGACCAGAACAGGCGTATTATCTGATCCAATGTTACAAAGCGCGTGACTTTATGTAGGAAAACTACAACAATACGGCTTAACTTAACCAGTGCCGTATTCTTAATGATCCGGATCAACCCTCCGGGTTCTTCATTGACAACGACAACGGAGTCACAAATGGGATACCAAAAGATCCAGGTGCCGGCCAGCGGCGACAAAATTACCGTTAATGCCGACCTTTCCCTGAATGTTCCTGAAAATCCGATCATCCCTTACATCGAAGGTGATGGAATTGGAGTTGATATTTCCCCAGTGATGATGAAAGTCGTCGATGCTGCGGTGGAAAAAGCCTACGCGGGCAAGCGCAAGATTTCCTGGATGGAAGTGTACGCGGGTGAGAAGGCCACTCAGGTATACGATCAGGACACCTGGCTGCCGGAAGAAACACTGGACGCGGTCAAGGAATACGTTGTTTCCATCAAAGGCCCGCTGACTACTCCGGTAGGTGGTGGCATTCGCTCGCTGAACGTAGCACTGCGTCAGCAGCTCGACCTGTACGTTTGTCAGCGTCCGGTTCGCTGGTTCACCGGTGTCCCCAGCCCGGTTAAAAATCCTGGCGACGTCGATATGGTCATCTTCCGCGAAAACTCCGAAGACATCTATGCCGGTGTCGAGTGGAAAGCTGATTCCCCTGAAGCGAAGAAAATCATCAAGTTCCTCACCGAGGAAATGGGTGTCACCAAGATTCGTTTCACCGAAGGCTGCGGTATCGGTATCAAACCGGTTTCCGAGCAGGGCACCAAGCGTCTGATGCGTCAGGCTCTGCAATATGCTGTGGACAACGATCGTAGCTCTGTGACCATCGTGCACAAGGGCAACATCATGAAGTTCACCGAAGGTGCCTTCAAGGAGTGGGGCTACGAAGTGGCTCGCGATGAGTTTGGCGCTGAGCTGCTGGACGGTGGCCCATGGATGCAATTCAAGAACCCGAACACAGGCAAGAATATTGTCGTCAAGGACGCCATTGCTGATGCCATGCTGCAACAGATCCTGCTGCGTCCGGCCGAGTACGACGTTATCGCGACCCTGAACCTGAACGGTGACTACCTGTCCGACGCACTGGCTGCAGAAGTAGGTGGTATTGGTATCGCCCCTGGCGCGAACCTGTCCGACACCGTTGCCATGTTCGAAGCGACTCACGGTACTGCACCCAAATACGCCGGTCAGGATAAGGTCAACCCCGGTTCGCTGATCCTGTCCGCAGAAATGATGCTGCGCCACATGGGTTGGGTTGAAGCGGCAGACCTGATCATCAAGGGTACAGAAGGCGCTATCGCGAACAAGACTGTCACGTATGACTTCGAGCGCCTGATGGACGGCGCAGTACTGCGTAAGTGCTCCGAGTTCGGTGACGACCTGATCGCTGCAATGTAAGCAGGTTTTACTTGCAGAAGTAACAAACAAGCCGGCGAATGCCGGCTTGTTTGTATGGAAATACCGCTAGATCAACAGCGTCAGGGCCAGATGCAGTTAGAGCGTACTGGCCATGTTATTCTCGGTAGCGGCTTCGGCTGACTTGCGAACGGGTTCGCCCAGAGCCTGAATATTGATCGCATGCAGGCCTTTGGGGCCTTGAATGATGTCGAACTGTACGGGTTGTCCCGCCTTGAGCGTTCGATAACCATCCATCTGGATGGCTGAGTAATGAGCAAAAAGGTCATCGCTGCGGCCGTCTACGACTACGAAACCATAACCTTTGGCATTATTGAACCACTTGACCTTGCCAATCTCCATACTGCATTCCTCTGCTGCCCCATACATCGGTAGATAGTTGAAAGGCTGATACAGATACGCCTTTCAGGGTGTGCCTGTTACACTTTTTAACACTGGATCACGGTAAGTCAAGGTGGCGACCGACAAGCTGTGTACCAGCGCACATTTTGCCTGTAGCCTAAGCGTTATACAGGCTGCCCGGTTCAGCACAGAGAGGCGGCGGGGCAAGGTCAGGATATTTCACACTCGGATTCACAAGATATTCGCAATGATGGAAATTCAACTAACCTTTATGCAGGAACCGGGTCAGCCGGAGCATGAGGACGATGGTAATCTGGCGGTACAGACCGGGAAGCCCGAGCTGAAGCCACCGCCACGTTACAAGGTGATCATGCTGAACGACGATTACACCCCGATGGATTTTGTGGTGGAGGTTCTTGAAGATTTTTTCATGCTGGATCGAGAATCGGCTACACGAATCATGCTTCGGGTCCATACTGAGGGAAAAGCCGTTTGCGGAGTGTATTCAAGGGATGTTGCAGAAACCAAGGCTGCCCAGGTCAATGAGTACGCCCGGGCCTGTCAGCATCCTCTTATGTGTCAGACTGAACGTGAAGCTTAACCGATCAATGTCGCTTGATGATGGGGGCACCTATGCTTAACAGAGACCTTGAAATCACCCTCAACCTGGCGTTCAAGGAGGCCCGCAACAAACGGCATGAGTTCATGACGGTGGAGCACCTGCTGCTCGCGCTGCTGGATAATCAGGCTGCCATGGCGGTGCTGCGTGCGTGTGGTGCTGACATTGAGCGCCTGCGCCGGGAATTATCCGAATTTATTGATTCAACGACGCCGCTGATTCCGACACAGGACAGCGAACGCGAAACTCAACCCACTCTGGGCTTTCAACGCGTACTGCAACGGGCCGTATTCCATGTGCAAAGCTCGGGCAAGGGCGAAGTCACTGGCGCCAACGTGCTGGCTGCGATTTTCAGCGAGCAGGAAAGCCAGGCCGTCTTCTTCCTCAAGCAACAGCACATTGCGCGTATTGATATCGTCAATTTCATCTCCCATGGCATTTCCAAGGTGGCAGACGAAAATGAAAGCATGCAGATGGATCAGGAGAGCATGGAGGAGGAGGGTGGAGAAGCTGTTGCCTCCAACAATCCCCTGGAGTCCTTTGCTACCAACCTGAATGAGCAGGCACGCCTGGGACGTATTGACCCCTTGGTAGGCCGCGCCTCGGAAGTAGAACGAGTAGCGCAGATTCTGGTGCGTCGTCGCAAGAACAACCCGCTGCTGGTAGGCGAGGCGGGTGTCGGCAAGACAGCTATTGCGGAAGGCCTGGCTAAACGGATTGTCGATGGCGAGGTGCCCGATATTCTTTCGGATGCGGTGGTTTACTCGCTGGATCTGGGCGCGCTACTGGCCGGAACCAAATACCGTGGGGATTTTGAAAAGCGCTTCAAGGCCCTGCTCAAGTCGCTGAAGAAACGCCCGCAGGCGATTCTGTTTATCGACGAGATTCACACCATTATCGGTGCCGGTGCGGCGTCCGGGGGCGTGATGGACGCCTCCAACCTGCTCAAGCCGCTGCTGTCCTCCGGTGAGATCCGCTGTATCGGGTCTACTACTTTTCAGGAATTCCGCGGCATCTTCGAGAAGGATAGAGCGCTGGCCCGTCGTTTCCAGAAGGTGGATGTGATCGAGCCCTCGGTGACCGACACCATCCAGATCCTGAAGGGACTACGGACACGCTTCGAAGAGCACCATTCGATCCGTTACACCGATGAGTCGCTGGTTGCCGCTGCGGAGCTGGCCGACCGTTATATCAATGATCGGCATATGCCAGACAAGGCTATCGACGTCATCGATGAAGCCGGTGCCTATCAGCGCTTGCGCCCTCAGGCAGAGCGGCCCGAGTGCATCGATGTGGCGGAAGTAGAAGCTATCGTCGCGAAAATTGCGCGGATACCACCGAAACATGTATCCACCAGTGACAAGCAATTACTGAAGAATCTGGAGCGTGATCTCAAGCTGGTTGTCTTTGGCCAGGATCAGGCCATCGAAGCGTTGAGTACGGCGATCAAGCTGTCTCGAGCAGGCCTCAAGTCACCGGACAAGCCCGTAGGCTCTTTCCTCTTTGCAGGGCCTACCGGGGTCGGCAAGACTGAAGTCACCCGCCAACTGGCCAAGAGCCTTGGCGTGGAGTTGATCCGCTTCGATATGTCCGAGTATATGGAGCGGCACACCGTATCACGCCTGATTGGTGCGCCTCCGGGTTACGTCGGTTTTGATCAGGGCGGCTTGTTGACCGAAGCGATCAACAAGACCCCGCACTGCGTCCTGTTGCTGGATGAGATCGAGAAGGCGCATCCGGAAGTCTTCAATCTGCTATTGCAGGTCATGGATCACGGTACCTTGACGGATAACAACGGCCGCAAGGCGGACTTCCGCAACGCGATCATCGTATTGACCACCAACGCCGGTGCCGAGTCCATGGCACGTTCTTCGATTGGCTTCACCACCCAGGATCACTCTACCGATGCCATGGAAGTCATCAAGAAGACCTTTACGCCAGAGTTCCGTAACCGACTGGATGCCATCATTCAGTTTGGCCGCCTCAGCCATGACAGCGTCAAGTTCGTGGTCGACAAGTTCC
>CAYYUQ010000069.1:0-19012 GCA_964474945.1 uncultured Halopseudomonas sp.
AGGATACGCCACCCCTTCAGCCTGCTTCCATACACCAGAAATCACCATAACTCATCAGGTAGCACTGGTGGATTTATGCAGCGTTTCCCTAATGGCAGGAATATCCCTGGCCTCGGCGGATACCGGCCCGGAACGCGACTTGGGGATGGAAGAAGAAAGCCGTGGGTTGGTACTCGATTTTTACGATCGGTTTTTCAATAAACATGAGATAAATGAAGCTGCTTAAGTAGGAGGAGCAAGCTGAGTGGCCTGCTCTCCGTTCTGAACTGTTTCAGATTTTGTGAAGCAAGATCAACCGACGTTATAAGCTTGGCGTCTTTATGCGCTATTATGATCCACGTCCACGAAGCAAACAAAACACATGGCGACACCCAAGCACTCCCGCCACCGTCCTCGGCAAAGACTGACGCTGCTTACCGCGCTGTTGCTGCTCGTGGCGGCTATTGCCGGCTATCTTATTCATAGTGGCCCAGAGACCTCATCGACGGCGTCCCCCGGCGAAGCTGGCACCAACCCTGAACCGAGCAAACCGTCTCAGCCCAAGCCCCCAGCCGAGTTCACCGGCAACGAGAGTTGTGCCGGCTGCCATTCCGAACAGCATCTTGCCTGGCAAGGCTCACAGCATGCCCACGCCATGGCCCATGCAACGATTGACGGCGTGCTGGCGGATTTCAACGGTACTCATTTTGACTATGCGGGTATCCGCTCCCAGTTTCGTCAGGAGAGTGATAAATTCCTCGTGACCACCGATGGCCCCGATGGCCAGCTGACCGAGTACGACGTTCTGTATACCTTTGGCGTCGATCCGCTGCAGCAGTACCTGATCGATATGGGCGGTGGCCGCCTTCAGGCGTTGCCTATCGCCTGGGACACTCGCCCGGTCGCTGCCGGGGGGCAACGCTGGTTTCATATTTACCCCGATGATGAGCTTACCCATACCGACCCGCTGCATTGGACGGGGCCCAATCAGAACTGGAATTTCATGTGCGCCGATTGTCACGTCACCGATTATCGCAAGGGCTATGATGCCCAGACGCAGACGTTCTCCGCACAGTGGTCTGAATTAGGCGTGACCTGCGAATCCTGTCACGGGCCGGGCAGTCGGCATCTGGAATGGGCTGAAGGGCAACCCTGGCCGGACAAGGGTTTGAGTGTTTTGCTGGATGAACGCCGTGACATGTACTGGATGCATGAGCTGGAGCGTGTCACAGCTCGGCGCAGCGTGCCTTTGGCAACCGACAAGGAACAACAGGTTTGTGCTCAGTGTCACTCCCTGCGCAGTGTGGTTGCCGAGGGTTATCATGCAGGCCTGCCGCTGCTGGATTTCTACCGTCCGGAGCTGTTGGTTGGTCCATTGTATTTTGCCGATGGTCAACAGCGTGAAGAGGTATTCATCAGCGGCAACTTCGCCCAGAGCAAAATGCACCAGGCGGGCGTGATCTGCAGTGATTGCCATGAGCCCCACAGCCAGAAGCTACGAGCAGAAGGCAATGCGCTCTGTTCCACCTGCCATTCGCCTGCCGAGTTCGATCGACCGGAACATCACTTTCACCCCGCCGATCCCGACGGCGCACAATGTGTCAGCTGTCATATGCCTGAGCGCACCTATATGGTCATTGACCCGCGGCGGGACCACAGCATCACCGTGCCGCGCCCGGATCTGGCGCAGCAGCTGGGAACGCCAGACGCCTGCACCAGTTGCCACACCGACCGGGAGCCGGCCTGGGCGGCGCAGCAGATTGTCGACTGGTTTCCGCAGGGGCGCTGGCAAAGTCCGTCCCACGCCGTGTCCATCGCCGCGGCGGATCAGGGTGTGGCGGCTGCGCAGCTGGAGCTGGCGGTGTTGGTCAATGATCCGCAGCTGGCGCCGATAGTCCGGGGCAGTGCCGCGCAGCGGTTGAATCCGGAGGCGGGAGGGGAGCCATTGGCGGCGGTTGTTCGCGGTCTGGCCGATACCGACCCCCTGGTGCGCCTGGGTAGCATCAGGGCAATGGAAGATGCATCGGTTGCGCTACGCACCCGCCACCTGCTGCCGCTGTTGGATGATCCTCTGCGAAGCGTACGGAGCCTGGTCGCCAGTCTGCTTGCCGACGCAGCTATACTTCCATCACTTCAGGCAGGTTTTGATCGAGCCTTGCGCGAATATGAACAGGAACTGGATATCAATTCCGACCGGGCCGGCCACCTCGGTCAGCTCGGACTGCTGCGCCTGCGTCAGGGTCGCAGCGGGGAAGCGGAAGAGGCCTGGGGCAGGGCAATCAGCACCGAGCCATTGCATGTCGCCGCCTATTTGAACCTGGCCGATCTGCTGCGCAGTCAGGGGCGAGAGAAAGCTGCCGGGCGGCTATTGCGCGATGCCCTGGAGCTGATGCCGGAAGACGGACTACTGCATTACGCCCTGGGTTTGTCGCTGGTGCGGCAACAGCAGCGAGATGAGGCGTTGGAACACTTCCGAGAAGCCTGGAGGTTAAGCCCTGAAGACCCTCGCACCGGCTACATTCTAGCGGTGGCATTGGAGCCGGAAGCCCCGGAGGAGGCATTGGAACTGCTGGCTGTTGCCAGTGCACGGCATCCGAACAACCGTGAACTGTTGTGGGCTGGTGCCAGCTTCGCCCTACGTCATGGTAATCAGGAGCGTGCGCGGCATTACATCGAAGCATTGCTGCAACGGGACCCGGCGGACCAACAAGCACTCAGGTTGCAACGCATGACTACGGACAAGATGCCCGCCCCACACTGATCTGCTGATGACAGACCGTCAGGCATAAAAAAAACCGACCTTGTGAGTCGGCTTCTCATCGGCGGAACACTTATTTTTGGTAAGCGTCGACTGCCTTCACAATTTCCGCACGGGCTTCGTCAGCGTTGCCCCAGCGGTCGATTTTGACCCATTTGCCGGCTTCCAGATCCTTGTAGTTCTCAAAGAAGTGCTGGATCTGCTGGATCAGCAGTTCGGGCAGGTCGGAACATTCCTTCACGTCCTTATATAGTACGCTCAGCTTGTCGTGGGGTACGGCAACCAGTTTGGCATCGCCGCCGCCATCGTCGGTCATGTGCAGCACGCCAACCGGGCGGCAGCGGATGACAGCGCCGGGAGCTACCGGATGCGGGGTGACTACCAGTACGTCCAGCGGGTCGCCATCGTCCGCCAGTGTGTTCGGAATGAAACCGTAGTTGGCCGGGTAGAACATCGGGGTGGCCATGAAGCGGTCGACGAACAGGGCATTGCTGTCCTTGTCGATTTCGTACTTGATCGGCGCGTGGTTAGCCGGAATTTCAATGGCAACGTAGATGTCGTTCGGGACGTCCTTGCCTGCGGGAATCTTGTCGTAGCTCATGGGTTACCTGATGCGGGACCGGGTGAATTGATCAACGTCTGTATTGCCGGACGTCATGAAAAATATGGGCGGAGATTGTACCAGCAGCATGGCGCCATTGCGAGGGTTCCCGGGAGGGACGAGACCCGCTCGTCCGGAGATGCCGATATTCAGCATCCCGGTGGGGCTGCTGGGCAGCCCTTTGCATCGAGCCGGTGCTCGACGCCCCCAGAGGCGACGCTCCCGGGGGTAGCGTCCCCTGGCCTGTTGTCAGACCTTGAACGGAGCCAGCTTGCGCTCTACCGGCAGGTTCTGCAGGCGGACGTAATCGGGCAGACCGTTCTTGAACGGCGGAATGTCCTCACCCTGGATCAGCGGCGACAGGTACTCGCGGCAGGCGTCAGTGATGTGGAAGCCGTCTTCGCTGATAAAATCGCGGGGCATGAACTTCTCGACGTTGGCCACTTCACTCAGCGGCGCTTCGATAATGTCCCAGCGGTAAGGCTGGCTTTCCACGCGGCGGATGGCTGGCATGATCGCGTTCTTGCCTTCCAGGGCGATCTCGACGGCTGCTTTACCCAGTGCGTAGGCCTGCTCCACGTCCACTTTGGAGGCAATGTGGCGCGCGGCGCGCTGCAGATAATCCGCAACAGCCCAGTGGTATTTGTAGCCCAGCTTGTCGCGCACCAGGTTGGCAATGGTCGGTGCTACGCCGCCCAGTTGCGCATGGCCGAAGGCGTCGGTCAGGCCCGTCTCGGACAGGAACTTGCCGTCCTTGTTCTTGATGCCTTCGGAAACGCCAATCACACAGTAGCCGTGGGTCTTCACGCACTCATCAACGCGAGCGAGGAAGAGTGCTTCGTCAAATTCGATCTCGGGGAACAGCAGAATGTGCGGCGCTTCGCCTTCCGCTTCACTGGCCAGGCCGCAAGCGGCGGTGATCCAGCCTGCGTGACGGCCCATGACTTCGAGAATGAACACCTTGGTCGAGGTGGCAGACATGGAAGCCACGTCATAGCCGGCTTCGCGGATCGATGTGGCTACATATTTGGCCACGGAACCGAAGCCCGGGCAGCAGTCGGTGATCGGCAGGTCGTTATCCACGGTCTTGGGTACATGGATGGCCTGAATCGGATAGCCCATGGTTTCCGCGAGCTGGGAGACCTTCAGACAGGTATCAGCGGAGTCGCCGCCGCCGTTATAGAAGAAGTAACCGATGTTATGTGCCTTGAACACTTCGATCAGACGCTCGTACTCGGCGCGGTTGGCTTCTACACTTTTCAGCTTGTAGCGGCAGGAGCCGAACGCACCGGAGGGCGTGTGACGCAGGGCTGCAATATTTTCAGCGGACTCGAGGCTGGTATCGATCAGATCCTCAGTGAGCGCGCCAATAATGCCGTTACGGCCAGCGTAAACCCTTCCGATCTTGTCCGGATGCTGGCGCGCAGTCTCGATGACGCCGGCAGCAGAGGCGTTGATCACTGCGGTTACACCGCCTGATTGGGCGTAAAAGGCATTCTTGACGGTCATGCTGACTCCATGTGTATGGGCTGGTATCGGATAGACAACCGAATCAACGCAACGGTTGCATGGGGCCGACAGGCTCAAGGGGAAATGAATGGCGCGCATGATAGCCGAATGCACGACGCTTTGCATGACTGGCTGTCGGGCGGCATACCTCCCTCCCTCTGCTCATGCATGGCAGCCTGCCGGGCGATTGCTCCCCTAGCGGGAGAGGGGCCGGAGGGGGAAGGAGAGGGGGGAAGCGTTGGGCGACCCTGCAGCCCATGCTAGTATCCGCCGTTATTAGTTTGATTACAGGGTTGGCCGATGCATCTGCATATTCTCGGTATCTGCGGTACTTTCATGGGCTCTCTGGCCTTGCTGGCGCGGGATCTGGGACACCAGGTCAGTGGCTCTGATGCCAACGTCTATCCGCCAATGAGCACCCAGCTACAGGCCCAGGGTATTCAATTGATGGAGGGCTATGATCCGGCTCATTTGCAGCCGACGCCGGATCTGGTGATCATCGGCAACGCCATGTCCCGGGGCAATCCTGCGGTGGAATATGTGCTGGACAAGGGCATTCCCTATACGTCCGGGCCGCAATGGTTGGCCGAGCACGTATTGCAGGAACGCTGGGTGCTGGCTGTGGCCGGCACCCACGGCAAGACGACGACCTCCAGTCTGCTGGCATGGATTCTGGAAGATGCCGGCATGGCGCCTGGCTTTCTTATCGGCGGTGTGCCACAGAATTTCGGAATCTCGGCGCGGCTGGGTGATACGCCCTTCTTTGTGGTGGAGGCCGATGAATACGACAGCGCCTTCTTCGACAAGCGCTCCAAGTTTGTCCATTACCGTCCGCGCACAGCCATTCTGAATAACCTCGAGTTTGATCATGCGGATATCTTTGATGACCTCGGCGCCATCGAAAAGCAGTTCCATCATCTGGTGCGAACCGTACCGTCTTCCGGTTTGATCATTTATCCGCAGCAGGAAGCGGCGCTACATCGGGTTATCGATATGGGCTGCTGGACGCCGTGTCAGACGACCGGTGAAGGCGGGAACTGGCAAGCGCGATTGCTGGCCGCTGATGGTTCACGCTTCGAAGTCTGGCTGGATGGTCAGTTGCAAGGCGTGGCCGAATGGCAGCAGACCGGCGCTCACAGTGTGGCCAACGCGCTGAGCGCACTGGCAGCAGCCCGGCATGTGGGCGTGACGCCGCAGCAGGGTATCGCCGCGCTGGCCGGGTTTGCCAGTCCCAAGCGGCGCATGGAGAAGATTGCTGAAACGGGCGGGATCAGTCTGTATGACGACTTCGCCCATCACCCGACGGCGATTGCCACCACACTGGCCGGGCTGCGGGCCAGTATTGGTGACGAGCGCCTGATCGCCATTATCGAGCCGCGCTCCAATACCATGCGCCTGGGCAGTCACATGGCGTCATTGCCTGCCAGCGTGCAGCAAGCCAGTGAAGTGATCTGGTATCAACCGCCTGGGCTGGATTGGTCGCTGGACGCGGTAGTCGCTGACAGTCCGGTGCCGGCGCAGGTGATGACGGATATCGATGCTATCGTTGATTCCGTGGTGGCCGAGGCCCAGCCGGGCACGCGCATTGTGATCATGAGCAACGGCGGGTTCGGTGGTATTCACCAGAAGATGAAGCAGGCGTTGGAGGCGTGGCATGGTTGAACGGCGCATCACTCTGGCGGTTACCGGTGCCTCCGGTGCGCAGTATGCGCTGCGCCTGTTGGAATGCCTGGTGCGGGCCGACGTGGAGGTGTTCTTCCTGATCTCCCAGGCTGCGCAATTGGTCGTCGCCACCGAAACTGACCTGCAACTGCCGCCCAAGCCCCAGGCGCTGGAAGCCTTTCTTACCCAGCATTACCAGGCCCGGCCAGACCAGATCCGCGTATTCGGCAAGCAGGACTGGATGTCCCCGGTGGCCTCTGGCTCCGGTGCACCTTCGGCCATGGTGGTCTGCCCCTGCAGCACGGGCACGCTGTCAGCGATTGCCACCGGAGCCAGCAATAATCTGATCGAACGCGCCGCTGACGTTGCACTCAAGGAGCGCCGTCAGCTGATTCTGGTACCCAGAGAAAGTCCCTACTCGACTATCCACCTGGAAAACATGCTCAAGCTCAGCCAGATGGGCGCGGTCATCCTGCCAGCCAGTCCGGGCTTCTATCACCAACCGCAATCCATCGACGATCTGGTGGATTTTGTGGTGGCAAGAATACTCAACCAGCTGGGGATCGAGCAGACCCTACTGAAACGCTGGGGTGAATAACGCTTGGGAGTAGGGAACTGCTGGGGATGTAACACCGCCAGCAGCTACCCTCGGACGGGGTCTTTGGGAGCGTCGAGCACCAGCTCGATGAATGCTCTGGGAACGTCGAGCACCAGCTCGATGAGTACGATGCCGCTAACCCCGGTACGAGCTGGTGCTCGAACCACCCGGGGTTCTGTGCTCCGGGGGCGTTGAGCACCAGCTGGGAGCGTCGAGCACCAGCTCGATGAGCGAGCTACCATGTAACACGGAATCTAGAACCACCTATCACCCCTCCACCTTCACCGCCCTCTGCATCAACGCCGCCATCTGCTGCTCCGCAATAACATGTCCATGCGCGGCGGACTTGGCCAGCCACATCGGCGCGGTATGAATCGCCCCGAACCGGTAAGTTGTTACTCTCACCCGGCCCCAGTGCCCGGGTTTTTGTTTATGGAGTCTTAAAGATGCGATCTCTAGCCCCCGAATTTGTGGTGATGCTCGCCGGTATTACGGCGGCATTGCATGTGGGCAAGCTGCCACCAGCCATTCCGGTGCTGCAGGATGCACTGGGTGTGACCCTGGTACAGGCAGGGTTTCTGCTGTCGCTGGTGCAGCTGGCAGGGATGCTGGCCGGTGCCCTGATCGGCCTGCTGGCCGACAGTGCCGGTTTGCGCCGCAGCGTATTGCTGGGCTTGGCCATTCTGGTTGTGGCGAGCCTGTTGGGCAGTCAGGCGCAGGGTGCAGCCATGCTGTTGCTGTTGCGTGGCATTGAGGGCTTCGGCTTTCTGCTGGTGACCTTGTCGGGTCCGGGTCTGATCCGTCATCTGGTAGTGTCGGAGAAACTCAGTTTGCGGCTGGGCTGGTGGGGCTGTTACATGGGACTGGGTACCGGCATCGCGCTGCTGACGGGCCCCTGGGTAATGGCGCAGATCGGCTGGCAGGGCTGGTGGATTCTGACAGCACTGCTGTCACTGCTGATGCTGCTTTGGGTCTGGCGCTCGGTGCCGCCGGATCAGCAGTTGCACACGCGGCAGCAGGGACCGGTGGGAGGTGTGCTGGGAAGGCTGCGGCTGACGCTGAGCTATCCGGGGCCCTGGCTGGTGGCGATGATTTTTTTTGCCTATACCAGTCAGTGGCTCTCGGTCATCGGCTTCCTGCCGTCCATCTATGCGGAGGCCGGTGTCGGTTCGGCGCTGGTAGGACCACTGACGGCGCTGGCGGCGGTGGTCAATATCTTTGGCAACATCCTGTCCGGGCGTCTGCTGCATGCGGGGGTAGGAGCAAGGCAGCTGCTGTATGGCGGTTTTGCCGTGATGGCGCTGACTACCTGGTTTGCCTTCTCGGCTCTGACCGTCGATTTCCCTTGGCTGCGTTACCTTGCCGTGCTGCTGTTTTCGGCCATTGGCGGCATGGTGCCGGGAGCGCTGTTCCCGCTGGCGGTACGGCTGGCACCGGACAGTTCGGTGGTGTCGACCTGTGTTGGCTGGATGCTGCAGTGCTCGGCCTTCGGTCAGTTTGTGGCACCCCCGGCCATCGCTTGGCTGGCGGCGCAGGCCGGAGGCTGGCACTGGACCTGGATGGCAACCGGTGCGATGTCTTTGCTCGGTGTAATGCTGGTGGCCCGGGTCAGCCGTCTACCGGGGTTCGCTGCTGCTCACTGAGTATGCTGTTGACCAGGCATAGCGGTGCTGTTTCCGCATTGGCCGAACCGGCTGGACACCACGGTTCCGGGGCCAGGGCTGGATACCTATGGATGGGGTGGAGCAATAGCAGAAATCCCCGGACCCATCTGACTGTTTGTTGTTGCTCATGCGAGCAGGCGCTGAATGCCTGTTCGGCGCTGAATAGCGATTTGTGGGCTTAGATATGCGTCTCTCGCTCAAGCGCCTGTATCACCCACTGGTTCAGGCTTTTGCCTTCGGCAGCAGCGGCTTGGACAATTTCGGCGTGCAGCTGCGGGGGAACCCGGATGTTGAATTTTCCGGAGAATGACTTGAGTGGTTCGACGCCATCCTCTGCACACATATCCAGAAAAACCTGCAGAGATGTTTCGCCTTCTTTTTTCAGGCCCTCAATATCGGCTGCATAAAAATCAGCACCGCCGTTCAGTCCGGTAAATTCGCCACGGAACAGCTCAATCTCGGGGTCATATTGGATGACAGCGCGGTAGCCATTGATCATCATGGTATTTTTCATGGTTTTACTCCGTTGACTCTAAACCATTCCCGAATGGACGCCACCGCTCCCTTATCGGTATTTGGGGAGGGGTGCGGGCGATGAAATACTCGCCGCTCATTGAACAAGCGAACACCAATCCTTGAACCCTCCCGCTCAGATATCTCTGCACCCAGATCCGACATCAAAGCTTCAATGTCGCGCCATTGAATATTGCCGCTGACGGGGCGGGAAAAAATCTGCTCAAGGGTCTTGTGGTGTTTTTTCTTTATGCCTGGATGGTACTTAAAAGTGGTACTTATGGCAACCTGGTGGTTTCTGATTTCTAAGTGGCCGGGTGGAACCCGGCCCTCCGGGGTGCTTGGCGTTGGTGGAGAGTCAGACGAAGTACAACGCCAGGGTCTCGGCGATATAAGCGGGCTTATCCACCCCTTCGATCTCCAGCGTGGCGCGGGATTTGACCAGCCACTGACCGGGATTTTTCTCGGTCACATCCACTACGGTCAACTGCATGCGTACCCGCGAGCCAACGCGCACGGGCTGGATGAAGCGCACGCTATCCAGGCCGTAGTTCACCGCCATCTTCAGGCCTTCCGGACGAATCGCCAGACCAGCAGAGAGCGCAGGGATCAGCGACAGTGACAGAAAACCATGGGCGATGGTGCCGCCGAAGGGGGTCTGCTTGGCTTTCTCTTCGTCAATGTGAATGAACTGGTGGTCGCCGGTGCAATCGGCAAACTGGTTGACTCGATCCTGATCAATCTGCAGCCACTCGGAATGGCCCAGATCCTTGCCGATAAAGGAAGGCAGGTCGGAAACGGTTACTGTGGTCATGGCGCTCTCCATGGTTATCTTGTTGTTGGTCCCACGAGGGGAAAGTTGTCGCCATGGTTGCAAGTGGGCAGGGCAGGGTCAATGCATCGGCGCTTTCATTGGTTTGCTGAATGGCACGACCGGCGTGGGGCGCAATGTTCGGCTCAGATCCCCGCCAGCAGCAGTGTTCCAACCGCCAAGGGCCATAGCGGCAACAGCGTTGACCACGGGCGTGGTGGCGGTTGCAGGGGAGCGGCGCGCTCCACCAGCCACAGCGCCAGCAGGGCGGCGAAGGCGGCCTGGAGAGTGCTGGCAAGCACCACCGGCAGAGAAAGCGGTAACGTCAGCCAGGTCATGATCGGCAAGGCACACAGCGGGGCGGCATAGAGTCCCCAACTCAGGCGCAGCCAGAAGGATTGGTGGCGGTTGCTCAGGAGAATGACTGTCAGCAGAAGGTTGAGCACCAGTGCCAGATGGGTTGAGCCGGTACCGGGCAGCAGGCCCACCGCCAGACATAACAGGCTGCTGGTGAGCAGCATGACCAGTGACCAGCCACGCCGCAGAAAGGCCAGCGTCAACAGTATGGGTAGATAGTTCAGCAGCAGGAAGGCTTCGCTGGCGAGGGGTGTCAGGGAGGGGAGCAGAGGCCAATCGGCCTGCATCAGCCAGTTATCCAGCGTGGCGTAGAGTACGTCAAGCCAGGGGGTTGCGCTGTGCAGGCTTAGCAGCGTCAGCAGGCATAGTCCCGCTGCCGCCAGGCTGCTCCAGCGTTTCTGGGCCCGCAGAATGAACAGCAACAGGAAGGCGAAACCTGCGAAGCCGCCGGTCAACAGCAGTGCCTGGTTCCAGAAGGACTCGGGCACTGGCCAGCGGGTGGCACTGCCCGCGATGAATCCAGGTAGCACATACACCGGTGCCCAGGCGAGAGCGGACAGAATATTTACAACCAGAAAGCGCCAGGCCGGCATGTCGAACATGCCGGCTACCATCGGAATGATGGGGCGAATGGGGCCTATGAAGCGGCCCAGTACGATGCTGTAAGTGCCATAGCGCCGAAAAAAGCTCTCCCCTCGATCGAGCCAGTGGGGATGGCGGGCGAATAACCGCATTCGGCGAATGTCCTGGTGAAACCAGCGCCCCAGGGCAAAGCTGAGCAGATCACCACAGACCGCCCCGGCAAATGCCCAACCCAGAACGGCCGGCAAACCGAGATCGCTGCCTCCGGCCAGTGCCGCGGCGGCGAACAGCAGCAGGACGCCGGGGATCAACAGGCCAGCGATGGCCAGGGATTCAGCCAGCGCAATCAGAAAGATCGCCAGTCCCAGCCAGCGGGTATGGCTACCCAGCCAGGTAAGGATTTCGCCTGTCAGTAGATTATCCATTCGTCCGATACTGCATTGAGTAGACGGTAGTCGCGACCTTCCTGGCGTGTACGGCCGAGCGGATTGCGGGTGCAGAAAGGGGCATAAGCGCTATCAACAAACCGATAGGGCAGATGCTCGTCACGCCCCAGCGGGATGCCCAGTCGTGTGGTCTGAATTATCTGCTCTGGCCGATAGCCGTCATCATCAATGATCAGGCGTTGTGGATCCAGTTGTTGCGCATTCCACTCCGGCACCTTCAGTTGCAAGGAGCGGCACAGCAGGGTCTGTCCATTGCAGAGACGGGGCGTATCGCGTGGTTCGCCACTGGCCGCGGGATTTAATTGACGCATCAACGCGAGGCTGTCCGGGCCGCTGATGTCGTCCACCACCGGGTAACCGGATTTGATCAACACCCCATCGCCTTCCCCTGCGGAGCTGATGTTCAACGAATCGCCACCGCGAGCGTAATACATGTACAGAGTGCCGGCGGGCATGAACAGGGCGCGCCGCGACTGGGTCAGCCCCAGTGACGCATGGCTGCCCTTTTCCGCGCGCTGGTAGGCTTCTGTCTCGATAATACGTGCCGATAGCCACAGGCCCCGGTGGTAATGCCGGATGATTTTGCCCAGGAGCAGCGGTGCCAGCTGGCGACTGTCACGATCGAAGAACCCTTGGGTCAGAGGGCTTATGGCTCGATTGGATGGATAGGTAGCAGACATATCAGCGATGATAACAGGTTCGCCCTGTCCAGCCCTCCGAGGGACCGGTATAATGCGGGCTTTGTTGTCGCAGCGGATTGGTGAACGCAATGAGTGCTGATCAGGTAGTGGAGTATATGACCGGACTGGGCCGTGAGGCACGCGCGGCGTCGCGTGTCATTGCACGGGCCACCACAGCGGTCAAGAACAAGGCGCTGTTGGCCACCGCCGATGCCATCGAGGCGGCAGCGGACAGCCTGATTTCCGCCAACGCGCTGGATCTGCAGGCCGGGCGGGACAATGGCCTGGATGAGGCCATGATTGACCGTCTGGCCCTGACGCCTGCCGGTATCGAGGGCATGGTTGAAGGCCTGCGCCAGGTCGCTGCGTTGCCCGATCCGATCGGTGCCATTCGCGACATGAAATACCTGCCGTCGGGCATCCAGGTTGGACGTATGCGCGTGCCGCTGGGTGTGATCGGCATTATTTATGAGTCCCGTCCCAACGTGACGGTGGAGGCCGCCAGCCTGTGCCTGAAGTCGGGCAACGCTTGCATTCTGCGTGGTGGCTCCGAGTCCATTCACTCCAACCGGGCAATTGCTGAATGCATCCGCCATGGGCTGGATGCTGCTGGCCTGCCGCAGCAGGTCGTACAGGTGGTGGAAACCACTGATCGCGCTGCCGTAGGTGCGCTGATCAGCATGCCGGAGTATGTCGACGTCATCGTGCCCCGTGGTGGCAAGGGTCTGATCGAACGCATCAGCCGTGATGCCAGGGTGCCGGTGATCAAGCATCTGGACGGCATCTGCCACGTCTATGTGGATGACCGCGCCGACCTGGACAAGGCTGAAGCCATTGCGCTGAATGCCAAGACTCACCGCTATGGTGTGTGCAACGCCATGGAAACGCTGCTGGTGCATCAGGGTGTTGCTGATGACTTTCTACCGCGAATTGCCGCGCTGTATGCGGACAAGGGCGTGGAGCTGCGCGGCTGCGAGCAGACCCGACGTATTCTGTCGACGGCAGTGGCCGCCACCGAAGAGGATTGGGCTACCGAATATCTGGCGCCTATCCTGTCGATCCGTGTGGTCGCGGATATGGACGCTGCCATGGATCACATCAACCAGTACAGCTCGCAACATACCGAATCCATCGTGACCGAGGACTTTACCCGGGCACGGCGCTTCCTCAACGAGGTGGATTCCAGTTCGGTGATGATCAACGCCTCCACCCGGTTTGCCGACGGGTTTGAATACGGTCTGGGTGCGGAAATCGGCATCTCTACCGACAAGCTGCACGCGCGTGGCCCGGTGGGCCTGGAAGGTCTGACCAGCGAGAAATACGTTGTCTTTGGCGATGGGCATATCCGTCAGTGACACTGCGCGTCGGCATTCTCGGCGGTACTTTTGATCCGATTCACTTCGGACACCTGCGCAGCGCCGTTGAGGTGCGTGAATACCTGGGGCTGGATGAGCTGAGGCTTGTTCCCAATGCCAACCCGCCGCATCGGGATAGCCCTGGTGCGACGGCGCAGCAACGGTTGGAAATGGTCTGTCTGGCAACCGCATCGGATCAGCAATTGCTGGTTGATGATTGCGAGTTACGCCGGGAAAGGCCCTCGTATACCGTAGAGACGTTGGAAGCTCTGCGTGCGGAGCTCGGTGCTGACGCCACCTTGTTTCTGATTGTGGGCTGGGATGCCTTTTCCGGGCTGCCCAACTGGTATCGCTGGGAGTCGTTATTGACGCTTGCCAGTCTGGTGGTGTTACAACGCCCTGAGCAGGATCAGGAACTGCCCGAGGTGCTCAAGAATTTATTGGCCGCACGCAGCGTAGGTGATGCTTCCGCGCTGACGGCTACCCATGGCGAGATACTTTGCCTGGCGCAAACGCCACTGGCGATTTCTGCCACCCATATTCGCTCACTGATTTCGGCAGGGCGCTCGCCGCGCTTTTTATTGCCTGATTCGGTGCTCGACTATATTGAAACCCGGGGGCTGTACCGGCCCCTGAATTGAGGAAATGAACTCTATTATGCAAATTGATGATCTCATCAAGACCGTGGAAGACGCGCTGGCTGAACTCAAGGCCAAGGACGTGGTACAGATCGATGTACGAGAGCTGACCGGTGTAACTGACTACATGATTATTGCCAGCGGCGGCTCCAACCGTCAGGTCGGTGCATTGGCTGACAATGTCATCGAGAAAGCCAAGGCAGCGGGCGTGCGTCCGTTGGGTGTAGAAGGCAAGGAATCCGGTGAGTGGGTACTGGTCGACCTGGGCGACATTGTCGTGCACGTCATGCAACCGGCCACACGCCAGTTCTACGACTTGGAAAAACTCTGGCAGAGTGCCGAGTCCCGTCGCGAGCAACAACAGCCGTCCGCGGAGTAAAGCCTCTTGCGCATTCGGTTGATCAGCGTGGCATCACGGATGCCGCGTTGGGTAGAGCAGGGCTACGCTGAGTATGCCAAACGCATGCCTGCCGATTTGCCGCTGGAGTTGGTGGAAATTCCACTGACCACCCGCGGCAAGAACGCTGACATCGCCAGATTGATGCGCCGAGAAGGCGAGCAGATGTTGGTTGCGACCCAGCCGGGCGATCGGATTGTGACGCTGGAAGTGGAAGGTCAGCCGTGGTCGACTGAAGCGCTGGCCGAGCAACTGGAGAACTGGCGTCTGGAGGCGCGCACCGTCAACCTGATGGTCGGTGGCCCGGAGGGCCTGCCCGCCGAAGTGACAGCGCGCAGCGACCAACGCTGGTCATTGTCGACGCTGACGCTGCCGCATCCGCTGGTACGCATTCTGCTCGCCGAACAGCTCTATCGCGCATGGACCATTCTGAACCGACACCCCTACCACAAGTGATCCATGCCCAAGCCGATTCGCATCAAGGACCATCTTAACGAGGCCGGTATCGTCCAGCGGCGAATCATCCTCGCGGTGTTCTTTATCGTACTGATCAGCAGTGGTCTGCTGGCACGCATGTACTGGCTGCAGGTCGTTCAGTACGAGCATCATTCGACGCTCTCGGAAAACAACCGCGTTCATGTGCAGCCCATTCCTCCAGCCCGTGGCCGCATTTATGATCGCAACGGTGTGGTGCTGGCCGAGAACCGTCCCAGTTTCAGCCTGAATATCACCCGTGAGCGGGTGCCCGATCTGGACGCTACGGTTGCGTTGGTGAAGTCCCTGCTGGAGCTTGATGACGAAGATATCGAGCAACTGCAGCGACGGCTCGGCCAGCGCCGGCGACCGTTCGAGGCGGTGCCGGTGATGTTCAACCTCTCCGAAGATCAGATCGCCCGGATTGCCGTTAATCAGTTCCTGCTGCCCGGCATCGAGGTGCAGGCCAGCTTTGTTCGTCATTACCCGCAGTCCGAGCACTTTGCTCATGCGGTAGGTTACGTGGGGCGAATCAATGATCGGGAGATGGAGCACATCGACCGGGTTGCCTATGCCGGTACGCACTATATCGGCAAGACCGGGGTCGAGCGCTTTTACGAAGATTTGCTGCACGGCGCGGTGGGTTACGAGGAGGTCGAAACCAATGCCCGTGGGCGGGTTCTGCGGGTGCTCAAACGCACCGAGCCGGAGTCCGGTCAGGATCTGACACTGCATCTGGACAGCCGACTGCAAGCTGTGGCCGAGCAGGCGCTGGGTCAACGCCGTGGCGCAGTTGTCGCGATCGAGCCGGAAACCGGTGGCGTGCTGGCGTTTGTCAGTCAGCCCTCGTTTGATCCCAACCTGTTCGTCACCGGTATCAGCCACGCCGACTACGGTGCGCTGCGTGATTCCCTCGATCAACCGCTGTTCAATCGGGTGTTGCGGGGACTGTACCCACCGGGCTCAACCATCAAGCAGATCATCGCGCTGGCGGGATTGGAATACGGCGCCACCACACGCACATCGCGGGTCTACGATCCGGGTTTCTATCAGCTACCGAATAACACCCACAAATACCGCAACTGGAACCGTCAGGGCGATGGCTGGGTGGATATGGAGTTGGCCATGGCCCGTTCCAACGACACCTATTTCTATGATCTGGCGCACAAGCTGGGCATTGATCGCATGCATGAGTTCATGAGCCAGTTTGGCCTGGGCAGCAAGGTGTCGATGGACATGTTCGAAGAATCTGCAGGCCTGATGCCGTCGCGGGATTGGAAACGGGCCTCCCGTCGTCAGCCCTGGTACCCAGGTGAGACACTGATTACCGGTATCGGTCAGGGCTACATGTTGGCCACGCCCTTGCAACTGGCGCACTCCACGGCGTTGATTGCTAACCGCGGCGTCTGGAAGCGTCCCCGTATGTTGGCGCACGCTGATGGGATACCGCCGGATGAGAGCGACACGCCGCCGGATGTGGTACTGAACAACCCCACTGACTGGGATTTTATTATCCAGACCATGGCGGGCGTGATGCACGGGCCGAGGGGCACTTCGCGTGCAGCCGCTGCAGGCGCACCCTATCGCATAGCCGGCAAGACCGGTACTGCCCAGGTGGTAGCGATTGCCCAGGGAGCACGCTACGACTCGGAGGCACTGAGAGAGCGGCATCGGGATCATGCCTTGTTTGTCGGTTTTGCCCCGGTGGACGATCCGAAGATTGCAGTGGCGGTGATGGTTGAAAACGGCGAGTCGGGGGGCCGGGTCGCTGCGCCCATTGCTCGTGCCTTGTTTGATGCCTGGTTGCTATCCGAGTTCGAATTGGACACAGCTGACGAGGAAGTCGCGCCATGAAGCAACTGGCTGGCATTTCTGCACCTAACGCATGTGGATTACGGCGAGAGCCCTGGTGGATGCGCTTGCATCTGGATCCCTGGCTACTGTTGTTGATTCTGGTGTTGGCCGCGGTGGCGGGTCTGGTGCTGTATTCTGCCAGCAGCAAGAGCCTGTCCATGCTGTACCGCCAGGCTGCGCACTACGCCATCGGTCTGGCCGTGATGATCTTAATCGCCCAGTTACAACCGCGCTTCATGCAGCGCTGGTTACCCCCGGCCTACCTGATATCGGTGTTGTTGCTGCTGGCGGTGTTGCTGGTCGGCTTTGAAGCCAAGGGAGCCCAGCGCTGGTTGAGAATTCCCGGGGTGATCACCTTCCAGCCCTCGGAAATCATGAAGCTGGTGATGCCGATGAGCGTGGCCTGGTATCTCGGGCGCCGGGAGATGCCGCCGCGCTTTGCCCATGTCTGCACCTGTCTGCTGATCATCTTCGTGCCCGTATTGCTGATTCTCAAACAACCGGATCTGGGCACCACGTTGTTGATTGCTGCCTCGGGTATTTTCGGTTTGCTGCTGGCTGGTCTGCGTTGGCGTTACATCCTGGGCGCGTTGCTGCTGCTGGTACCAAGCGCCGTCGCCATGTGGTTTTTCGTCATGCACGCCTATCAGAAACAGCGGGTGCTGACCTTGCTCAATCCGGAGAGCGATCCGTTAGGGGCCGGCTGGAACATCATCCAATCCAAGGCGGCAATCGGTTCCGGCGGGGTGTTTGGCAAGGGCTGGTTGCAGGGCACCCAATCGCACCTGGATTTTCTCCCGGAAGGCCATACCGACTTCATCATCGCTGTGCTGGCCGAGGAGTTCGGCCTGGTCGGCGTGTCCCTGCTGATGCTGGTGTATCTGTTGATCGTTGCCAGAGGCCTATACATCACACACCATGCCCAGGAAGCATTCAGTAAATTATTGGCAGGGAGCGTAACGCTGACATTTTTTGTCTACGTGTTCGTTAATATAGGCATGGTCAGTGGTCTGTTACCAGTAGTCGGCGTACCCTTGCCCATGATCAGCTACGGCGGCACGTCATTGATTACTCTGCTGGCGGGATTTGGCATCCTGATGTCCATTCACACACACCGTAAGTGGATGACTCAGGGATGAAAACGGATTATTGGGAAGCGCATAAATGCACATGATTCATCAGGTTTCAGCCTGGTTACGCAGCAACACCCTGATTGCCGTACTGGTTGCCGTTAGTCCGGTCTTGTCCGCGACGGAGCAGTACACAACGGAGCACCCGGCGGTGGAACCCTTCGTTGAAGAAATGCGCCTGGAATACGGTTTCGATCCGCAACATGTCCGCCAGCTATTGGCTCAGGCCGAGCGCAAGGACAGCATCCTGCAGGCGATCTCCCGTCCGGCCGAGCGGGTCAGGGCCTGGCATGAGTATCGTAAAATCTTCATTACCGATAAGCGCATAGCCGATGGTGTTGCCTTCTGGAAGCAGCATGCCGACGCGCTGGCCCGCGCTGAAGAGGTGTATGGCGTTGAGCCTGAGGTCATCCTGGCGATTATCGGCGTAGAGACTGCGTACGGCGCCAACAAGGGCAGCCACCGGGTTATTGATGCGCTGACCACGCTGGGGTTTGATTACCCGCCGCGCGCGGCTTTCTTTCGTGGTCAGCTCAAGTCGTTTCTGGTGCTGACCCGTGAACAGCAGGTCGATCCGCTGACATTGACCGGCTCCTATGCCGGAGCCATGGGCTTCCCGCAGTTCATCCCCAGCAGCTACCAGGCGTATGCGGTGGATTTTGATGATGACGGCATTCGTGATATCTGGAATAACCCGGTAGACGCCATTGGCAGCGCGGCCAATTACTTCGCCGAACACAAATGGCGACATGGTGAGACAGTCGCCGTTCCTGCGACCGTGTCTGGCGACGAATACGCGAAGGGCTTCACTCTGGATCGTGGGTTGGAAGCAAAAGTCAGTGTGGCCGAGCTGAAGAAACTGGGCTGGACGCCGCAAGCGGAGCTGGCAGACGATCTGCAGGTGATGGCCTTTGAATTCGATGCTGGGGAACATAAGCAGTACTGGCTCGGTCTGAACAACCTGCACGTTATAACCCGGTACAATAGAAGCGTGATGTACGCTA
>CAYYUQ010000070.1:0-18708 GCA_964474945.1 uncultured Halopseudomonas sp.
AGGTGGGTCAATTTTAAGTCGGCGCTGGTGGGTCAGTATTACTCCGGCGGTGACAAGCGAAAGACCACGTCGGTATTCAGCTAATCCTTTATCTCAGTCAGACTGCAGCGCACCAAGGGTGCAATCATGGTTGTCCATTCTGAGTACACAGTGGCACTGGGGTGAAAGCCGTCCTCGGCCAGTAACTGCCTTACCATACCCAGAATCAACTCTTACTGACTGAAAACCGAACCTATCCTGCCCCGTTTATCGCGTATAAATCGAATTTCTCGATTATTCTGCCCGTCATTTTGCCCTTTCATTCCAATTTCTATTGATCAATCATCGTCGTCATTGAATCACGCCCCGTGGGCGAGATCACTGAACCGGAGGGGATAACCCATGATCGAAGTAAGACCCTATGCCCAACTTGGCGGAGCCAATCACGGTTGGCTGGATGCCCGCCACCATTTTTCCTTTGCTGAGTACCATGACCCGGCCCGTATACATTGGGGACATCTGCGCGTATGGAACGATGACATTATCGCTCCGCGTTCGGGCTTTCCACCGCACCCCCATCGGGATATGGAAATCATCACTTACGTACGTACTGGCGCGATTACCCACGCTGACAACCTGGGCAACCAGGGACGCACCGAAGCCGGAGATGTTCAGGTAATGAGCGCCGGCACCGGTATCGTCCATAGCGAATACAACATGGACGACGAGGAGGTCCGGCTGTTCCAGATCTGGATATTACCGGATGAAAAAGGACTGCCGCCATCCTGGGGCACACGTCAGTTCCCCCGCGGTGAGCGCGCCGGCAGCTTCGTCACGCTGGCCAGCGGCAGACCAGAGGATGGCGGCGATGCCCTGCGCATCCGGGCCAATGCCCGTCTGGTAGCTGCAACACTGAACAGCGGGCAAGCTACCGACTATCACATCGAGCAAGGTCGCAAGGTGTATATGGTGGCGGCAAAAGGGGCCATAGAGGTCAATGGTGTGCTCGCCGGCACGGGCGATGGATTGGCTATTCGTGATGAGCAGCTACTGCGGGTAGTCGCCACCGAAGACTGCGAGATTGTATTGGTGGATGTGGCCTGAGCGCTCTGTCCTACACTGCCATAACGATCATATGCGGGATCACCCGCCAGCCGATGAATTGGGAGACGTGTAATGGCGGCCCCGCTACCCGCTTTGGCAACATGTCCGGGCAGATGCGCAACTTCCTCGATCAGACTGGAGGGCTCTGGACCAAAGGTGCCCTGGCCGGCAAGGTAGCCAGCGCACCGGTGGCGGCCAGGAAATGACCATCACCTCCACTTGGACGACGCTGGCCCATCACGGCATGGTGATTGTTTCCGTGGGCTACACCACTGCGCAGCATGCCGCGTAGGTTCAGGCGTTTACAGTCAGCGGAAACAAGCGATGGAAGTTGGCCGTCGTATTGTCGTGAAGCTCCTGCTCTGACTCGCCGCGGATTTGTGCCAGCGCAGCGGCGACATCGCAAACATACTGCGGTTCGTTGGGCTTGCCCCGGTGCGGAACCGGAGCCAGGTAGGGAGAATCGGTTTCTACCAGCAGACGATCCGCCGGGACTCGCCGCGCCACCTCTCTCAGGGCTTCAGCATTGCGGAAGGTGACGATGCCTGACAGGGAAATGTAATAGCCCATATCCAATGCCGTACGCGCCATGTCCCAATCCTCGGTAAAGCAATGCAGAACACCGGCATTGGACAGATCCGCTTCGCGCAGCATGTCCAGCGTATCGGCTCGCGCTTCGCGGGTATGGATAATCACGGGCTTACCGGTTTGGCGGGCGGCGTGCAAATGGTAGCGGAAGGACGCCTGCTGGATCTGGGCACTATCGGGTTCGTAATGATAGTCCAGCCCCGTCTCGCCGATCGCGACCACGCGGGGGTGCTCCAATTCACGCAGCAGCCATGCAAGGTCGGTAGGCTCACTGCGGGAAAGATCCAACGGATGTATGCCCACACTGCACCAGACATCCGGATACTGCTCCGCAAGCTGCTTTACGACCGGTGCATTCGCTGCATCCACCCCTATACACAGGAACTTTCCCACGCCCCGGGCGCGGGCCGCATCAAGCGCATTATCAAGGGAACCGCAGTGGGCGGTCAGGTCGAGTCGATCAAGATGGCAGTGAGAATCTATCAGCATTGGTCACATGGTATGGGTTGGGCGGTCGGATTTGAGAGCTCCGGCCAGATAGGTTTCAATCTTGCTGCGGGCAGTATTGTCCTGGTCACTGAATTGCACGCCGATGCCCGCAGCGCGGTTACCCTGCGCGCCCTTTGGGGTGACCCAGATGACCTTACCGGCAACCGGTATCTTTTCCGGCTCTTCCATCAGATTGAGCAGCATGAACACCTCATCACCCAACCGATAACTCTTGTTGGTAGGAATGAACATGCCACCGTGCTTGATGAAGGGCATATAGGCAGCATAGAGTACCGATTTGTCCTTGATGGTCAGAGATAGTATGCCGTTTCGGGGGCCTGGCGCTGTCGCAGTACTCATGGCGTTATCCTTTGCTATCACTCGTCTATAGACCCAAAGCAGGGTCAGATTAGCGCTTTTCCATCAGCTGTTTCCACTGGAGCAGCAGCGTTTCAATCAGCAATACACGGTTCAGGTTGGCTTTGCCGAGGATCATACTCCGATGTTCCAGCAACCAGCTCTGCCAGTCCAGTAATGCCGACACACGCACACGTTTTGCCATATAGGGTAGCACCTGGCCCATATCACTGTTGACCGGAATATCCGTCGCCCCGGTTTTCAGGCGTAACAGATCCAACGTCCAGTCGCAGAACCAATCCGCCAACAACTCAAGAGACAGCGCACTCCACGATTCGGCCAACTGGGAAGCCGACTGCTCATTCTTCAGCAGTGCCTTTACGCCCTGCACGACCTGATTGCGCAAATTGGCGGCATCCATGTCCTGCAAGGTCAGTGCGCGCAGCGGAGCTCCTCCTGCCATCAGCAGTAGCGCTGCATGCTGCTGTGTATTGAGCTCAGGTAACCGCTGAGCCAGCCAGCTCATGGCTTCAGCGTGACCTGGCGCAGGCAGAGTCTGTACCTGGCAACGGCTCCGAATGGTCGGCAACAAGCGGCTGGGCTGGTCGGTAACCAATAACAGATAGGTTTCTGCGGTAGGCTCTTCCAGCGATTTGAGCAGCGCATTGGCCGAGTTCAGGTTCATCGCTTCAGCCGGATGCAGAATCACCACTTTACGTCCGCCCTGCTGGGCAGTCTGCCCCAGGAAGTCAGACAGTTGGCGAATGGTGTCGATGCGGATGGCTTTGCCCTCCTCCTCCGGCTCCACCAGCAACCGATCAGGGTGCGTGCCCGCCAACCTCAATTGACAACTGCGGCACTGGCCACAGGCCCGCCCCGCCTCTGGCTGCTGGCACAGCAGCCAATCGGCAAAGGCCTCAGCAAACTGCCTTTTGCCCACCCCAGCAGGCCCACTGAACAGGAATGCATGGGGTTGGTGAGCCCGAGCAGTCAGAGCCCGCCAGACCGGCATATGCCAGGGGCAGGGAGCGGCCACCTGATCAGACATGGGCACGCTCAAGCACCTCATCAATGACCGGCTGCAAGGCCTGGCGCACCTGAGTCAGATCACCACTGGCGTCAATGACCCGATAGCGCTGAGGGTCATCTGCGGCCCGCTGCAAGTACATGCAGCGTACGCGTTCAAAGAACTGTTGCTGTTCCTGTTCAAAGCGATCCAATTCACTTCGCGCCCGGGCGCGCGCCATGCCCAGCTCCACCGGCACATCAAACAGCAGCACCAGATCCGGTCGTAGATCGCCTTGTACCCAGCTTTCAAGAGTCGCTATGCGCTGGGGACTGATACCTCGCCCGCCACCCTGATAGGCGTATGTCGCATCTGTAAAGCGGTCACTGATGACCACGCGGCCATCTGCCAGAGCGGGTCGAATCAGAGCATTGAGATGTTGTGCACGAGCGGCGAACATCAACAGCAGCTCAGCATCAGCATGCATCGGCTCCTCATGCGAGCTCAGCAGCACTTCACGGATGCGCTCAGCGACCGGCGTGCCGCCTGGCTCCCGGGTCACCAGCGGCTCGCAGCCCCGCTCTGCCAGCGCGTCGGCAAACACCTTGAGGTTGGTTGATTTACCTGCCCCTTCAGGGCCTTCAAAGGTAATGAACAATCCGCTCATTCGGCCACTCCATCAGTATTACGCTCCGCCGGAGGCGGACTGGAGCGATAATTGGTCGCCCGATTAAGGATCTGATAATTGCGAACCGCCCGATTATGTTGCTGGAGCGTTTCGGAGAAAACGTGCGAACCATCCCCTCTGGCTACAAAGAACAGGCTCTTGCCCGGCAGCGGGTTGACCGCGGCCAGCAGCGAATCACGCCCGGGCATGGCAATCGGCGTCGGCGGGAGACCATCAATGGTATAGGTGTTGTAAGGCGTCGGCTGGCGCAGATCGCTGCGGCGGATATTACCCTGCCAGTTTTCCCCCATACCGTAAATCACTGTGGGATCGGTTTGCAGCCGCATGCCTCGCTGCAAACGGCGGGTGAATACCCCGGCGATCTCGCCCCGCTCATGGGGCACCCCGGTTTCCTTTTCAATGATCGAAGCCAGAATAAGCGCCTCATAGGGGGTATCAATCGGCAGGCCATCGGCCCGCTGCTCCCAGACCTCAGCCAGAACCTGCTGCATACGTTGGTGGGCACGCTGCAGGATATCCCGATCACTCATACCCAGGGTGTACAAGTAGGTGTCGGGAAAGAAAAGTCCTTCGGGATGCACTTCAGACAACGCCAGCTCAGCAGCTACCTGCTTATTGCTCCAATCGGCCGGCAGCGTCTGTTGCAGACGTTCGGCGCGGGCCAGCGCACGGCGGAACTGGGTGAAGTTCCAGCCTTCTACCAGAGTGACGCTGCGCTGGATAACTTCCCCGCGTTGCAATAGGCCGAGCAGCGCGTTCACATCCATCCCCGGCGCCAGGCGGTACTCACCCACCTGCAACACCGTGTCAGGCATCTGCCACTGCCAATAACGGCGCACCCAACTGCTACGCTCGATCACGCCCCGATTTTCCAGTACAGCAAATACCCGTGCAGGCGTACTCCCTGGCGGTACCTCAAGGTTATCCACCACCTCGATATGCAACGGCTGGTTGAGTGCGGCTTGAAGGGTAAAGTAACCCCAGACAGCAAAACCGGATGACATAACAACAAGAAAAACAATAAGATACAAGCACAATCTAATAATAGACTTCAAATCAAAACCTGCTCTGCCAGAGTGTGTGCGCGGCGCGTATGCGGCCCGATCGGCCAGCTGTACTCACCGAGCCGGACAACCGGCCAGACGCCGAAGACGCTGTTGCAACAGAACACTTCCTCGCTGGCCAGCAACTCATTGAAACTGACCTCGCGCTCAATAACAACATCACCCGCCGCGGCGAACTGCTCCATCAGGTAATCACGCATCACTCCACGCACACCGCACTGATCCAGGGCCGGCGTTACCCACCGCCCGTGCAACCGCAGGATGATATTACTCATGGTACCTTCGACAGGTCGACCTTGCAGATCGCATACCAGCCCTTCCGCATAAGAGACATCCTGCCATTCACTGCGCGCCAGCACCTGTTCCAGCCGATTCAGATGCTTGATACCCGCCAGCAGTGGCTGATAACCAAGCCGGGTTACACAGGGATATAAATGCACACCCAGCCGGGCATGGGCCGTCGGGTAGTCGGGCAAGGGAGAGAAGGAAATAATGCGAGTGGGCGTCGTGTGCGCAGGTATCGCGTAACCACGTCCAGATTCGCCCCGGGTGACGATCAGTTTCAGCAAGCCGTCAACCAGCTGCGCCGCAGCCGCTTCCAGCTCCGATCGGACTATCGACAAGTCAAGGGTCATCCTCAGCACCGTCGCGCCACGGGCCAGCCGCTGCAGGTGCTGAGCAAGCAATGTGGCCCTGCCCTGACTGACCCGGATGGTCTCGAACAGGCCATCGCCATAGGCCAGCCCGCGATCCCGAACCGACAACTCGCTGCCCGGATGACCATTGACCAGACAGAGAGTCGGGATACTGATGGCTATCCGGGTGCTATTCATCAAAGCCGGCGGAACACCAAACTGCCGTTGGTGCCACCAAAACCGAAGGAGTTGGAAACGGTTACATCCAACTTGCGAGCTTGCGCTTCGTGGGCAACGTAATCCAGATTGCAACCCTCACTCGGGTTATCCAGATTGATAGTGGGCGGTGCTACCTGATCGCGCAGCGCCAGAATACTGAAGATGGCCTCAACCGCACCGGCAGCCCCTAACAGGTGACCGGTCATGGATTTAGTCGAGCTCATTGCCAGCTTGCTTGCATGCTCGCCAAACACGGTCTCAACCGCACGGCTTTCAGCCAGGTCACCGACCAGGGTGGAGGTGCCATGGGCGTTGATATAACCAACAGTCTCAGCCGCGACCCCTGCATCACGCAAGGCATTATTCATGCACATGGCTGCACCACGTCCGTCTTCCGGCGGCGCAGTCATGTGGTAGCCATCGCCACTCATACCAAAACCAATCACTTCTGCATGAATATGCGCGCCGCGGGCTTTGGCGTGTTCATATTCCTCCAGCACCATGGCACCGGCGCCATCAGACAGAACGAAACCATCACGTTCGCTATCCCAGGGACGACTGGCCTTCTGCGGCTCATCATTACGCGTGGACAACGCACGGGCCGCACTGAAACCACCCAGACCCAGACCACTGGTGGCCATTTCCGAACCGCCAGCAACCATCACGTCAGCTTCGCCATAAGCGATATTCCGCGCGGCCATGCCGATGCTGTGAGTGCCAGTAGTACAGGCCGTGGTCAACGCATAGTTGGGCCCACGCAGACCGTACTGAATGGACAGGTAACCAGCGACCATATTGACGATCGAACCGGGGACAAAGAAGGGTGAAATGCGTCGCGGGCCGCTGTTGAGTAGTACTGTATGGTTCTGCTCAATATTGGTCAGTCCACCGATACCTGATCCCATCGATACGCCTATGCGATCGCGGTTGGCGTCGGTGATCTCAAGTCCCGACTCATTCAGTGCCTGCATACATGCGGCGATACCATACTGGATAAACAGATCCAGCTTACGGGCCTCCTTGGCGGACATGTACGGCTCGATATCGAAATCACGAATCGAACCACCAAAGCGGGTATTGAAGGCGCTCACATCCATATGTTCGATGGGGCCTATTCCGCTCTTGCCTGCCAGAGCTGCTTGCCAGCTACTCTCAACGGAATTGCCGAGCGGGCTCAACATACCCAGGCCCGTTACCACGACGCGTCTACGCGACAAAGGAGACTCCTTAAATTCAACACTTCTGACAGCGGGCTATTGTCCGCATAAAGGCATAGCACGGCAACTGCATGATCGTCATGCCTGGTTACCTGCTGTTACCACCCCACTGCACATGCCGGCCAGGTCTGTCCTGTGGCAACCTCAACCGCCGAAGACTATCCACAAAAAAGCCGCAGTTCTGATCCAGGACTGCGGCTTTCTACAACCTGCAAGCAAACTGCGTGATTACTTCTGGTGAGCATTCACGTAGTTGATAGCTTCCTGCACGGTAGTAATTTTCTCGGCTTCCTCGTCCGGGATTTCGGTCTCGAACTCTTCTTCGAGAGCCATGACCAGCTCTACGGTGTCCAGGGAGTCAGCGCCAAGATCTTCAACAAAGGAAGCACTGTTGGTTACTTCTTCTTCTTTAACGCCGAGCTGTTCGGCAACGATTTTCTTGACGCGTTCTTCGATGGTACTCATACCTTGATCTCACTCCTGATTTGCAGTTCCGATAAGCCGGACTGCGGGTAGTTTATATAAAGCATTCCTGAGTTTTCAAGCTGGAAAACACTTCTGCTCCAAAACGCCCGGCCCAAACGGCTCGTACCGGGCCGATTCGCAGGCAATTAACCCCACCAACCGATGGCTGATCCGAGGCTCAGCCCATGAACATGCCACCGTTCACCGGAATGGTTGCACCGGTGATATATCCAGCCGGCTCGCCGGCAAGAAAGGCAACCACTGCAGCAATTTCCTCAGCCTGACCGAGTCGTCCCAGTGGAATTTGTTCGAGCATGACCGAACGCTGGTTATCATTCAATGCCCGAGTCATATCGGTATCAATAAAGCCAGGCGCAACGGCGTTAACCGTAATGCCGCGTGATCCTACTTCACGGGCCAGGGCGCGAGCAAAGCCTTCCATACCGGCCTTGGCCGCTGCATAGTTGGACTGCCCACCATTGCCCATCCCTGCCACCACGGAACTGATGCAGATAATACGCCCCCAACGGGCTTTGGTCATGCCTCGCAGCACAGCCTTGGACAAACGGTAGACCGAGCCGAGGTTGGTGCTGATGACATCATCCCACTCGCCATCTTTCATGCGCATCAGCAGATTATCGGCGGTGATGCCGGCATTATTTACCAGAATTGCCGGCGCGCCATACTCAGCACCGATACGGGTAAGCACCTCATCAACCGAAGCCTGATCACGCACATCCAGCTTCAGACCGGTACCCTTGTAGCCCGCCGCGGCGAGCTTCTCAGCAATGGAAGCAGCGCCGGCGTCGCTGGTCGCTGTACCAACGACAATGGCACCCTGAGCTGCCAGTGCATGGGCAATAGCCTGACCAATTCCACGGCTGGCACCCGTAACCAGTGCAACCTTTCCTTCAAGACTCATAGTTGGTTTCCTCAGGCGAACTGGGCCAGCGCAGCAGCCAGGCCGGCCGCACTGTCCAGATTATGCGTTGCCACACCCTTGGCGCAGCGCTTATTCAAGCCAGACAACACTTTGCCCGGGCCACATTCAACCAGATCGGTTACGCCCTGGGCTGCGATATATTCGATACTTTCGACCCAGCGTACCGGGTTATACAGCTGCTCAACCAACTGGCTACGCAGTGTGTCCAGCTCAGGCGCAGGGCGAGCGCTGACATTCTGTACCAGGGTCAACTGCGGCGAATGCCAGCTCAGCGCTTCAAAATCCCTGGCCAGCTGCTCAGCAGCCGGCTTCATCAGCGCGCAATGCGACGGCACACTGACCGGCAGAGCGATGGCGCGCTTCGCACCCGCCGCCTTGCAGGCCTCAATTGCACGCTGCACTGCAGCGGCCTGGCCGGCAACCACGACCTGACCAGGCGCGTTGAAGTTGACGGCACTGACCACCTCGCCCTGGGCCGCCTCACTGCACAACTGAATAATCTGCTCATCGGTGAGCCCGAGGATGGCAGCCATGGCTCCTTCCCCTGCCGGCACTGCCTGCTGCATCAGTTGACCTCGCCGCTCAACCAGGCGCAGCGCATCGGCAAAATCGAGCACTCCGGCCACAACCAGCGCGGAATATTCACCCAGACTATGACCTGCAACGAACGCCGGACGCACACTGCTGTTAGCTTCCCACACACTCCACAGGGCGATGGATGCTGCCAGGATAGCCGGCTGGGTACGATCGGTTCGATTGAGCTCTGCCTCTGGTCCGTCCTGGCACAATTGCCACAGGTCATAGCCCAGAGCATCAGCCGCTTCAGCAAAGGTCTCGCCGATCTGCGGATGGTCTGCCGCCAGTTCGGCAAGCATCCCTACCGCCTGGGAGCCCTGCCCCGGGAATACGAAAGCGAGGGTTTGAGTCATGCAACCTTCCTCATTCATTTTTATGTAAACAATTCGCCCTATGATGACCGACCGGTCACCCGGGTCACAATAATTCGCCCCGGCAACGAGCCAGGCGCGCTGCAATACGTTGCGGCATTTTCAATTGGCAGGCGCGTACAGCCTGCCGAATGGCCGCCTCAAAAGCCGGTTGACTGGCGTTACCGTGGCTCTTGACCACCACGCCCTGCAAACCCAGCAGACACACACCATTATATTGGTGCGGATTCAGTCGCTCAGACATCGGCCGTAGCGATCGACGCAGCAGAGGGCTCAGCAGGCGCAGCAGCAGATGATCGGCAAAAACCCGACGCATCTCATCCTGCATATAGTTGACCAATCCCTCACTGGCCTTGAGCATGACATTGCCAACAAAGCCGTCACAGACGACTACGTCAGCCTTGTCCTGAAAAAGCTCATTACCTTCTATATGGCCGATATAATTCAGAGATCGGGTATCACGCAGCAGCTCGGACACCTCCCGTACCCGCAGCGATCCCTTGTTGATCTCGCTGCCGATATTCAACAAACCCACACGGGGCTGCTCAATACCCATCAATTCGGATACCGCCTCGGAGCCCATGACAGCAAATTCGAACAGCTGCCGCGCTGTGCAGTCAACATTGGCACCGAGATCCAGAACATGGCAGAACTTGCCGGCTACCGGCAGTGCAGCCATGATCGCCGGTCGCTGTATACCGTCCACCGTACCCAACAACGCTCTGGCCAGCACCATCAGCGCACCGGTATTGCCCGCACTCAGACAGCCATCGGCCTGCCCATCACGCACCGCCTCAATTGCCACGCGCATGGATGCATCGCGTTTGCTACGCAGCACGCTGGCAGGCATATCGTCGGCAAGAATGGTTTCAGATGTGTGGATAAAACTGACACGATCAGCAGGCAACTGATGTTCATTACAAAGACTGGCCATCGGCTCGGGTGAACCAACCAGAATGACCTTCAGCTCTGGGGTCTGCTGAAGACAACGGACAACAGAAGGGATAATGCAACGGGGACCGAAGTCCCCGCCCATCACATCAACCGCTAAGCGGACTGACGTGGACAAGACTTATTCGTCGTTGTCCTTGTTTACCACCTGACGGCCACGGTAGAAACCGTCCGGGGAAACGTGGTGACGAAGATGTGTCTCACCAGTAGTTTGATCTACGGACAATGCCGCACCGGTCAGTGCATCGTGCGAACGACGCATGCCACGTGCGGAACGAGACTTTTTGTTCTGCTGTACAGCCATGACTTTAAGCTCCTAAGCTCAGGTATCGCGTTTCAACTTGGCCAGCACACTAAAGGGGTTGGGCTTTTCAGCTTCCTCCTCAGGCTCCGCTTCATCAGGCTGGTAGCCTGGCGGGTGCTGACATGTTCCCATCGGATGCATCGGAACCGCCGGCAAAGCCAGCAGCAGTTCATCCTCGATCAACTCATGCAGATCGAGAGCCTCGTCATCCAGAATAACCGGTTCGTAGTGCCGGGGCAGATTTTTAGCCGCCTCGTCACTCGCCACAAAACCCACATCACACTCAGCGTCCAGACCCAGCGTTACCTGCTCAAGACAGCGCTGACAAATCAACGCCACTTCAGCCTGGTAATGACCGTGCATGGTGCTGATACCTTGCTCGTCCCGCGTAAAGCTCAGTTCAACCTGAACCTCTCCAGCTGGAGCATCCAGTAGAGCGCTCAGGCGCAACATTCTGGCGGCGGGGACAGTCCCTTTCAGGACTATGCCACGATCGACCAGGCGGCGCGGTTCAATGTGTGCAGGTATGGTTCCAGACATAAGCGCGCAATTCTAGGCACCCGAAGGGTCTCTGTCAAAACTATTTGGAGAATTCAGTACATCTTGCCCTGCATTGCGTCAGACAGGCTAAAATTCCGCCCACATTCCACTTCCGGATAACCCAAATGCCCAGTCTGGTACTTGCATCCAGCTCACCTTATCGCCGCGCCCTGCTGGAACGCCTCGACCTGCCTTTTATCTGCGCAACACCGGATATAGACGAAACTCCTGTTGCCGGAGAAAACGCCGAGCAACTGACCCTGCGTCTGGCATTGAACAAGGCCCGCGCGCTGATCGATCAATTCCCGGAACACTTGATAATAGGCTCCGACCAGGTTCTGCTATTGGACGGCCAGCCGGTGAGCAAACCAGGAAACCACCAGGCAGCCACAACTCAGCTGCAGCGCTGCAGTGGCCGCACGGTACGCTTCACCACCGCGCTATGCCTGTTCAATAGCACAACCGGCCACTATCAACTGGCCAGCGAGCCTTTCGATGTCAGCTTTCGTGAGCTGAGTCCAGAGAGCATCGAGCGCTACCTGCACAAGGAGCAGCCCTATGACTGCGCTGGCAGCTTCAAGATTGAGGGGTTGGGTATCAGCCTGTTCCGCGCATTGCGTGGTGATGACCCCAACAGTCTGATCGGCCTGCCGCTGATCAGACTCTGCGAGATGCTACGCAAGGAAGGGATCGCACTGCCCTGATAACAGCCAGTCCCGGTTCTCAACGCAACTGGGGCGCAGCCAGTCCCAGATGCATCGCCAGGGTATTGCCGATACTGGTACCCAGCTGCCGAGAGAAGCGCTGGAATGGAGACTCGCGATGAGTGAAATCCACCAGATCCTCGGCACCTACCAGATCCCGCGCAACTGCCGAGGCACTGGACAGGCCATCCACCAGCCCCAGCTCCAGCGCCTGCTCGCCAGACCAGACCAGCCCGCTGAACAGGTCAGGATGGTTCTTCAGGCGATCACCCCGTCCCTTCTGCACCTGGTCAATGAACTGCTGATGGGTAGTGTTCAATACGCTCTGCCAGAATACCCGCTCGTCTTCACGCTCGGGCTGGAAGGGATCGAGAAATGCCTTGTGCTCACCCGCGGTATAGGTACGCCGCTCGACACCGAGCTTGTCGAGTGTTTCAACGAAACCAAAACCGGCCGCCGTGACACCAATAGAGCCGACCAGGCTGGCCTTGTCAGCATAAATCGCATCCGCCGCAGCCGCTATATAATAGGCACCGGAGGCACCAATGTCGGCGATGACCGCATACACCGGTGTATCCGGATGCAAAGCGCGCAGGCGCTTGATCTCGTCGTATACATAACCTGACTGCACAGGACTGCCGCCCGGGCTGTTGATCCGCAGCACCACCGCACGCGTCTGTTCATCCTTGAATGCGCGACGCAGGCTGGTAACCAGATTGTCGGCGCTGGCTTCCTGCTGATCAGCAATGGTGCCGCGCACTTCAATCAGCGCCGTAATCGGCTTACCGGAAGCCGCGGTGCTGTCCAGATTCGACAGTGGCGACAACAGAAACAGCGCGCCAATGAGATAAAGAAGGGTCAGGCTCTTGAAAAAGATACCCCAGCGCCGGGAGCGGCGCTGCTCCTGAACCGATGCCAGCAGCGTCTTCTCCAGCAACTGCCATGCCTTGCGGTCTTCCTTCTGCGCCGCAACCTCATCCCGTCCTGTCATCGGGCCCTCGGTCCATCGATCCTGTTGCATCTATAACACCTCTGTGAATTGACTCGCCCTGAACTGCGGCAATGCCCAGCCCTGAAATTCATCAAATGTATCCACGCAATGTACCGGTTTGCAACGCAGCAACTGCTGCTCGGTCATCGCACCATAGGTTACGGCCACCGGGCGCACCCCGGCATTGTGACCCATGATAATGTCAAACTCGCTATCGCCGACCATGCAGGCATCAGCCGCCGCCACCTCGAGCTCGCGAAGAATTTCCGCGATCATGCGCGGATCCGGCTTGCCAGCCGTTTCATCGGCGCAACGGGTGACGTCAAAGTAGTTTTCCAGATCATGGGTGGCGAGCATGCGATCCAGGCCGCGCCGGGTCTTTCCTGTGGCCACAGCCAGATGAAAACCCTCGCCGCGCAGGACCTCCAGCGCGGCATGCACACCCTCAAACAGAACCGATGGCTGCTGTTCCAGCGCAAGGTAGTTGTCGGTATAAGCCTCGATAACCCTCCGTGCCAGCAGCGGGTCCTGAAGGTCCGGGTACAACACTGCAACCGCATCCGGCAGAGCCAGCCCGATGATATCCCGCACTTCCCGTGGCGTACGCACAGTCAGCCCGACATCCACCGCCGCGCGCTGCATGGCGATGACAATATTATCGATGGAATCGGCCAGTGTGCCGTCCCAGTCAAAAATCAGGGTGTTCACCTTCTACTCCTCAGCCAGGCGGCGCAGGGTCCGCTCCCAGACCTCGCCGGGCTCGGCACGCACATCCAGTCGCTCGCCATCAGGCAACACACACCCGAGCGAAATAGCATGCAAAAACAAACGCTTGCCGCCCTTTTCTCGAATCATTCTTGAAAAATCATCGTCCCCGTACTTGTCGTCACCGGCAATTGGGTGTCCGGCGTGACGAGCATGCACACGGATCTGGTGAGTGCGCCCGGTGATGGGTCGCGCCTCCACCAGGGTCGCCACATCACCGAAGCGCTGCACTACCCGGAACTCGGTCAGCGACTCCTTGCCCTCGGGATTGACCTCGACCATGCGCTCACCGGAACGCAGGTTGTTTTTCAGCAGCGGCGCATGGACTTTCTTCACCTGCGACGGCCAGCGGCCGCGCACCAGCGCCAGGTAGCGTTTATCCACACCCTTGCCCGGGCCATCACCCCGCAGCTCGGCATGCAGATGACGCAGCATGCTGCGCTTCCTGGCAATCATCAGGCAGCCGGAGGTATCCCGGTCCAGACGGTGCACCAGTTCCAGCTGCTGGGCTTCGGCCGGCAGTAACTGGCGCATGGCTTCGATCACCCCGAAGTTCAGCCCGCTGCCGCCATGCACGGCCAGGCCGGCTGGCTTGTTGACCACTATCAGCCCCTTGCCTTCATAGATGATGCTTTGCTTCAGGGTATTCAGGATGCTCTGCCCGACCAGCGCCGGCGCATCCGCTTCGAGCAGGCGTACCGGGGGAATACGCACCAGATCACCGGCCTGCAAGCGGTATTCCGGCTTGATGCGACCCTTATTCACCCTGACCTCACCCTTGCGCAGGATTCGGTAGATGAGCGTGCGGGGTGCGCCCTTGAGGCGCGTAAGAAGGTAATTATCAATGCGCTGTCCGGCCTGATCCTCGCTGACCAGGTCGTTTTGCACGGCGGAAGTTGTTGCTGAAAGATCGGTTTTCATCGGCGCATGATACATTTTTTCATTCAATTGAAGCACTTGAATAATGCTGCTATAGTCCAGCGAGCTGCGCAAAAGGCAGCCGGAGGCCCTGACATTCCAATAGAATGTTGCAGTCCCTCCCAGAAACATTGATGTAGAGCCTTCGTCCGGCCAGAGTAGAGCCGACGAACCTCGAGTAGAAACATGCTGCAGGCCACAGGCTGGCAGAATATTAAAACCCGCTCCGCGGAAGGCGATGGGCGGCACCCGATTCGGATTGCCAAGTGATTAGGTGGAGATGCACAGTTTCAGGATGATGTGACGAGCGCAGACACCCGTATTTGATCGTGTCCCCGTCCCCAGTCCGGCTGATTCCTCCCTAAAAGTAACGTTTCTCTGTATCGCCACAGACAGATCAAGCTGCGGCAGCCTCAGGGCAGCTGCGATGTGAACTCTGAACATGGGCTGGTTCAGCCCAGGCAGAAACACACCTGACACCTAACGGAAGAATCAGGTGCCGTACTCGTGTTCCGGGGAACTACTGGATACACAACGGTACTTCATGAAAAGAATGCTGATCAACGCAACTCAACCCGAAGAGTTGCGCGTAGCGCTGGTTGACGGCCAGCGACTGTACGACCTGGATATCGAATCAGGCGCACGCGAGCAAAAGAAATCCAACATTTACAAGGGTCGCATTACCCGCATCGAACCCAGCCTTGAAGCTGCCTTCGTTGACTTCGGCTCCGAGCGTCACGGCTTTCTGCCTCTGAAAGAAATCTCCCGCGAATACTTCTCCAAGCAGCCCGAAGGCCGGGTGAACATCAAGGATGTTCTCAAGGAAGGCCAGGAAGTCATTGTCCAGGTCGACAAGGAAGAGCGCGGCAACAAGGGCGCGGCTCTGACTACCTTCATCAGCCTCGCCGGTCGCTACCTGGTGCTGATGCCGAACAATCCCCGTGCCGGCGGCATCTCCCGGCGTATCGAAGGCGAAGAACGCAACGAACTGCGCGAAGCGCTGAACAGCCTTAATGTCCCTGCCGACATGGGCATGATCGTGCGCACCGCTGGCCTGGGCCGCAGCGCTGAAGAACTGCAATGGGACCTGGATTACCTGCTGCAACTCTGGGACGCGGTCAAGACTGCCTCCAGCGAGCGCAGCGGCACCTTCCTGATCTACCAGGAAAGCAACGTCATCATCCGCGCCATCCGTGACTATCTGCGCCAGGATATCGGCGAAGTATTGATCGATGATGAGACGGTCAAGGAAGAAGCCCTTAACTTCATCAGCCAGGTCATGCCGCAGTATGCGAGCAAGGTGAAGCTGTATGAAGACAGCGTACCGCTGTTCAATCGTTTCCAGATCGAAAGCCAGATCGAGACAGCCTTTGACCGTCAGGTCAAACTGCCCTCCGGCGGCTCGATTGTTATCGACCATACCGAAGCACTGGTCTCCATCGATATCAACTCGGCCCGTGCAACCAAGGGCGGTGATATTGAAGAAACCGCGCTGCAGACCAACCTTGAAGCAGCAGAAGAAATCGCCCGTCAGCTGCGCCTGCGCGATATCGGCGGCCTGATCGTTATCGACTTCATCGACATGACGCCGGCGAAGAACCAGCGTGCCGTGGAAGAACGTGTTCGCGAAAGCCTTGAAGCTGACCGCGCCCGGGTACAGGTAGGTCGTATTTCCCGCTTCGGTCTGCTGGAAATGTCCCGGCAGCGCCTGCGTCCGTCACTGGGCGAGACCAGCGGCATTGTCTGCCCGCGCTGCAACGGCCGCGGCACCATCCGTGACGTGGAATCATTGTCGCTGTCGGTACTGCGTCTGATCGAAGAGGAAGCACTGAAGGATCGCACCGCAGAAGTACGCGCCCATGTTCCAGTGTCCATCGCCACCTTCCTGCTTAACGAAAAACGTGATGTGCTGGCCAAGATTGAAGCCCGTACCGCGGTTCGCCTGCTGGTTCTGCCGAACGCGAACATGGATACTCCGCACTTTGAAGTTCAGCGCCTGCGTGATGATCAGGAAGCGGTACTCAATAGCGAATCCAGCTACACCATGGGCACAGAAGTAGAGCCAGAAGAGCCGGTTCAGGTCAGCCAGACCCGCGCCATCGTGCGTCAGGAAGCCGCAGTCAAGAGCATCGCTCCGACCCGCCCTGCTCCAACGCCTGCGCCCGCCCCTGTGGCCGCGGCAACTCGCGCCATTCAGGAATCCCAGCCCGGCCTGATCAAATCCCTGATCAAATCCCTGGTTGGCATGTTCTCCAGCGACGCCAGCCAGTCTGCCGAAGCCGCGCAGACGTCTGCCAGAACATCCGAGCAGAAGCCTGGCCGCGATGACAGCCGCAATAACGATCGCCGCCCCAACCGCAACCGTCGCCAGCGTCCTGAGCGCGGTGAGCGCAATACCGAACGCAGCGAGCGTCCGCAAGCTCAGCGTGGCGAACGCAAGGCGCCCGAGCCTTCCAGCGAAACGGCTGCCAGCCAGAACCAGCCCGCTGCTGCCAGCAGCATGTCAGAAGGCAGCAGCCCCAGCCGGCGTCGCCGTCGCAGCAGTAGCAGTACCGCCGCCGCTACAGACAATGCCGAGCAGCGCACCAGCAACACCGAAGAGAGCAATACTCGGCAGGAGCGTCGCCCTGCACGTCAGCCGGAAGTAGAGCCGGTGGCGCAGGATGAAGAGCTGTTGAACGACCAGGCGCCGGATCAGGTTGATGCCGATGGCAGCCCCGATGAAGAGCGACCAAAGCGCCGTTCCCGCAACAGCCAGCGTCGTCGCAATAACCGCCGCAGCCGCGGAGCCACTCAGGCAGAAAACGCCGGTGACGCTGACGACACTCAGGAAGCCGCCAGCGGCGAAGCAATCCTGCCAACCGCTGTCGCAATTGCCGCTACCCAGGCTGTTGCCGCCGGTGAAGGCCATACGCCTGCCGAGATGATCAACGAGCCGGCAGTAGAAGCAGCAACGCCAGCTGAGGCCGGTACGCCTGCCGTTGAGGCAATCGACGAAGTCAAGCAGCCAGTGGAAAAGGCTCTTACTCAAGCTGCATCGGATATCGAGCAGTCCATAGAAAGCGCCGTTGAAGCCTTCAATCAATCCCAGCGCGATGATAGTGCGGCTGTTGACAATGCACCCGAGGCACAGAAAGCCCCCGATGCAGTGCAGGCAAGCGAAGCGGAGGGCACGCAGCCGGAAGCAGAGCAGCCGGTGAGCGAGCCAGCAGCCGATGAAAAAGTCGCGCCAGCTATCGAGCAACCTGTTGCCCCGGCCGAGTCAGCGCCAGAGGCCCCAGCGGTTGAGTCGCAGCCTGCCGCTACAGTGGAGAGCGCAAGCCCGGCTCCTGCGGCGCAGCAGATTGAAGAGGCAGAACCTGTTCAACAGGCTATCCCGGCGCTCACCGAGAGCGGTCGCGCCTTCAACGATCCACGCGAGATCCGCAAGCGCCGCATGGAAGAGAAGCGCCTGGCTGAACAACAAGCCGCCGCAGCCAAAGCACAACAGGCTGAGCCGGTCGACACTGCCGCTCCCGCAGCAGATCCGATCAGCGAAGCCATGGCAGAGACCCAACCGGTGATCGACAGCATCGAAGAAGCTCACGGCGAGCCTCAGACTGCGATCGAACCGGCTGCTGAAGTAGCAGAACCGCAGGCAGATGTTGCCGCCACCACCTCAGTGGAGCAGGCGGACATTCCGGAACATCCGGGCGCCAGCGTACTTGAGCAGCAGGAAGACCCCGCTGCACAGGTCGACACTGATGATCAGACTCCCCGGAGCTGATCACCAGCGGTAGCAATATCGAGTAGGGTGAGGCGTCGCCGCCTCATCCCTCTCACAGAACCGTACGT
>CAYYUQ010000071.1:0-17998 GCA_964474945.1 uncultured Halopseudomonas sp.
CGGTCGATAAAGGCTTCGTTGTTCTTGTTGTTGCGGAAGGTATGCCATTCCGATTCGTTGGAGTGGGCCAGCACGACGCCGTTGAAGGGCAGCGCGCCAAGGCCTTCGGTACTGTTGTAATTGCCTTCCTGGGTCGCGGTCAGCAGTGGGTGCAGCACCTTGATCGGTGCCTTGAACATTTCCACAAACTCCATCAGCCCCTGGTTGGCGCGGCACAGAGCACCGGAATAGCTGTAAGCATCCGGATCATTCTGCGGATACTCTTCCAGCTTGCGGATATCCACCTTGCCGACCAGCGCTGAAATGTCCTGGTTGTTTTCATCGCCGGGCTCGGTCTTGGCGATGGCAATCTGTTGCAGAATTGAGGGGTACAGCTTGATCACCCGAAACTGGCTGATATCCCCGTTGTACTCATGCAGGCGCTTGACCGCCCATGGCGACATGATGCTGTTCAGATACCACTGTGGGATGCCGTAATCTTCTTCCAGGATATGCCCATCCTCGGCGGCATTGAACAGTCCCAGCGGCGATTCGAATACCGGCGAGCCCTTGATGGCATAGAACGGCACCTGCTGCATCAGCGCCTTGAGTTTCTCCGCTATCGAGGATTTACCGCCGCCGACCGGGCCCAGAAGATAGAGAATCTGTTTACGCTCTTCCAGCCCCTGCGCCGCGTGCTTGAAGAAAGACACGATGCGTTCCACCGCGTCTTCCATACCATGAAAGTCGGCGAAGGCGGGGTAGCGTTTGATCACCTTGTTGGAAAAGATGCGAGATAGGCGGGGATCCAGCGAGGTATCAATCAATTCCGGTTCGCCGATGGCCATCAATAGCCGTTCGGCGCTGCTGGCGTAGGTCGAGGAATCGGCCTTGCACAGTTCCAGGTACTCCTGCAGGGACATTTCTTCCTGCTGAGTGGTCTCGAATCGATTCTGGAAGTGACGGAATATACTCATGGCGCGACCTCGCTGTTACCAGGGTTGAGATCCGGGGCTTCCGAGAAGGAACCCACCTGCCGCGCAGCGAAGGGCGAAAATGATGACATGTGCAATCCCCCGTTACCGTTTGTCAGACAAGGCCTGGAAATCGCTGATCATTATCTGCGTTTCCACTGGGGAGTTTGCCGAAGGCAGCCTGGGTGCACCTCGACCTGCTCCCCTGTTATCGGAAGCCGGCGAACCGGCTCTGCTTTTATGATTGCCTTGATTTCAGGATAGTTGGTTTGTGCGGGGGCGACAGGGGAAGTTGGAAAATTTTTGTATTACGGGTCAGTACTGCACTTGCAGCGGAGCTTTTCGCCGGTATCCACATTCATCAATGTCAGCTGGTTGCCCCAGACGCAGCCGGTGTCCAGCGCATGGATACCGGGGATCTTGACCTTGCCTTCCAGCGCGGCCCAATGGCCGAAGATGATGCCGATCTGCGGATCGCGGCGGGGCAGCTTGAACCAGGGTGAATAGCCCTTGGGTGCTTCGCCGGGGCCTTCCTTGGATTTCAGATCCAGGGTGCCATCCGCTTTGCAGAAACGCATGCGGGTCAGGTAATTGGTGATCACGCGCAGGCGTCGAGTGCCATCCAGGTCAGGGTTCCAGCAGGCAGGTTCGTTACCGTACATCTCATCCAGAAACCAGGGTAACTGCTGATCGCAGCGCAGCACGGCTTCCACTTCTGCGGCATACCTGAGGGTTTCTACCACACTCCACACCGGCGGAATACCGGCATGGGTCATGACCAGATTGCGAGTGTCGTCGAAATGCGCCAGCGGCCGCTGGCGAAGGTTCTGCAATAGCTGGTCGCTGTCCGGTGCATCGAGAACAGGCAGCAGGGTGTCGGACTTGCGTAGGCGCTTGCGATCCCGGGCAGCAGCCAGCAGGTGCAGATCATGGTTGCCCAGGACGCTGACAAGGGCATTTCCCAGACTGTCGAGATAACGCAGTGTTTCCAGTGAAGCGGGGCCGCGATTGACCAGGTCGCCCACTGCCCACAGGGTATCCTGTGATGGGTTGAAGTCGACCTTTTTCAGTAGGCATTTCAGGGGCTTGAGGCACCCCTGAATATCACCGACCGCATACACTGCCATACAAGAACCTTAATTGAGTGCGTTGGGTTTGAACAAACGGAAAACCTGAATCGGGGCGCGGAATAATGCGCCCTCGCTGGTACTCATGCCGTAGCTGCCGCGCATGCTGCCCACCGGTGTTTCGAGCAGGCAGCCGCTGGTATAGGTATGGCTGGTACCCGGCTGGATGATCGGTTGCTCACCGATCACACCCGAACCACGTACTTCCTGAACCTTGCCGTTGCCATCGGTAATCAACCAGTGGCGGTCGAGTAGCTGAGCAGCCTGGGTGCCGGCATTGCGAATGGTCACGGTATAGGCGAAGGCGAAGCGTCCGGCTGGTGGATCCGATTGTTCACTGAGATAGCGGGTAACCACCTCGATATGGATGGCTTTGGCCAGAGCGTCAACCATCGGCCTGATCCTGATTGCGGGCCAGACGGTTGGCCAGCCGTACAAAACCGGCCAGATCGACTTGCTCCGGGCGCACGGTCGGATCCAGGCCTTCAGCGGCGATGGCGTCTGCATCAAGCAGCCCCTTGAGGGTATTGCGTAGCGTCTTGCGCCGCTGGTTGAAGGCTTCGCGCACCACTATCTCCAGCATTTCTACATTCTCTGCGGGATGCGGCAGTGTGGTATGGGGCGTCAGCCGTACAATGGCCGAATCGACCTTGGGCGCGGGACTGAAGGCGCCGGGGCCAACATCAAACAGGTGCTCCACTTCACACCAGTACTGCACCATGATGCCCAGTCGACCATAATGGTTCATGCCAGCCGTAGCCGCCAGGCGTTGCACTACTTCCTTCTGCAGCATGAAGTGCATATCCGCTATGCAATCAGCCTGGGACAGCAGATGGAACATCAGTGGCGTGGAAATGTTATAGGGCAGGTTGCCGACCACCCGCAATTTCTCGCCGGGTTGAACCAGTGTCCGGAAGTCGAATTTAAGCGCATCGCCCTTGTACAGGGTAAACAGCGGATTGCCGCCAAAGCGGGCTTGCAAGAGCGGATGCAGATCATGATCCAGTTCCACTACATCCAGCTTTGCGCCACTGCTGGCCAGACCCTCAGTGAGGGCGCCCTGGCCTGGGCCAATTTCGACCAGATGCTGACCTTCCCGGGGGCCAATGGCCCGCAGGATGCGATTGATAACACCGTGGTCATGCAAGAAATTCTGACCGAAGCGCTTACGCGCCCGGTGGGGAGCAAATTCACTCATTGTTTATGCTGGGCCTCGATCATGCTGATGGCGGTATGCAAGGCGACCCGCAGGCTGCCCACGTCGGCCCGACCGGTGCCGGCCAGATCCAGCGCAGTGCCGTGATCTACCGAGGTGCGGATGATGGGCAGGCCAAGGGTGACGTTCACCGCCTGGCCGAAGCCCTTGTGTTTAAGCACGGGCAGTCCCTGATCGTGATACATGGCCAACACCGCATCGGCGTGATTCAGATACTTGGGTGTGAACAGGGTATCTGCCGGGAGCGGGCCATCCAGCAACATGCCCTCGCTGCGCAGGCGCTCAAGCAGCGGGATGATGATGTCGATTTCTTCCCGCCCAAGGTGTCCGCCCTCACCGGCGTGCGGATTCAGGCCGCAGACGAGAATGCGCGGTGCGGTAATACCGAACTTGTTACGCAGATCTGCATGCAGGATGCGAATGACCCGTTCCAGTGATGCTGGCGTAATGGCGTCAGCCACCTCACGCAGGGGCAGATGGGTGGTAGCCAGGGCTACCCGCAGGCCCGGACAGGCAAGCATCATGACCACCTGCTCGGTGCCGGTCTGGTCAGCAAAGAATTCGGTATGCCCGGAAAAGGCGACACCGGCATCATTGATGACGCCTTTGTGTACCGGTGCGGTGACCACGGCGGCAAAGTGTCCATCAATACAGCCCTGGCCACCCAGACGCAGGGTCTCCAGCACATAGCGGGCGTTGGCCGGGTTCAATGTGCCCGGCAGGCAAGCTGCGGTGAGCGGCACCGGCAACACGCTGAGCTGCCCAGCCTGCTGAGCCACTGGCGCGAGGGTGGGGTCGTATGGCTGCAGATCAACGTGCAGGCCGAGCTGTCTGGCCCGTTCGGCCAGCAGATCGGGATCAGCAATAACGACACGTTGATGGGGGCACGGCTCAGCGGCCAGTTGCAAGCAGAGATCGGGGCCGATGCCGGCGGGTTCGCCGGCAGTCAGGGCAATGGAGAAAACACTCACTTAACTCTTGATCTCTACGTAGGCTTCGTCGCGAATTTCCAGCAACCAGGTCTGCAATTCTTCATCAAACTTGCGGTTCTGCAGCAGGTTGCGTGCCTGCTGTTCGCGCATGTCGTCGGTCATGTCCACCTGACGCTTATCCATCACCTGCAGGATGTGCCAGCCGAACTGGCTCTGGAAGGGGGCGGATATTTGCTGGAGCGGGGTGCTGAGCAGGGTCTCGCGGAATTCTGGAACCATGGCATCCGGCGTTACCCAGTTGAGCGAACCACCATTGAGTGCTGAACCAGGATCTTCGGAGAACGAGCGGGCGAGGGTCTCGAAGGATTCGCCGTTATTGATCCGCTCGTACAGCCGCTGAACCAGTTGCGCTGCCTCGGCCTCACTGCGGATTTCGCTGGGCTTGATCAGAATGTGGCGCACGTTGAATTCGTCCACCATCAGGTTGTCGCCGCCGCGCTTTTCCAGCAGTTTGAGAATATGGTAGCCCGCCGGTGAGCGTAGCGGCTTGGTCACACCACCGATTTCCAGGCTGTCCACTGCGCTGGCGAAGGCCGGTGGTAACTGCGCGGCCTTGCGCCAGCCCAGCTCGCCGCCTTCCAGCGCGTTTTCGCCACCGGAGCGACTGACGGCCAGACGAGTGAAGTCTGCACCTGCCTGCAATTCGCGGTACAGCTCGTCGGCAAGTGCGGCCTGGCTGCGAGCCTGATCGTTGCTGGCGGTTTCCGGTACGGGCAGCACAATCATCGCTAGCCGGTAATCGGCTGAGGTTTGATAGCGGCCCATTTCGGAGTTGAGGAAGTTGCGCACTTCCTGGTCGCTGACCTGGATGCGCTCGGCCACACGGCGCTGGCGTACACGGTTGATGATCAGCTCCCGACGTACCTGCTCGCGGGCATGGTTATAGCTGATGCCATCGCGCTCCAGCGCAGCACGGAACTGTTCCAGGCTGACGCCGTTGCGCTCGGCCAATTGCTGCATGGTCTGGTTCAGGGAGGCGTCGTCAATCTGAATACCGGCGCGCTCGCCCATCTGCAATTGAATGCTTTCCAGCACCAGACGATCCATTACCTGGGCGCGCATTACATCATCTGACGGCAACGCGTTGTTGCCCCGTTCAGCCAACTGGGCGCGGATGGTTTGCATGCGCTGCTCAACCTGGCTGGCCATGATCACATCGTTATCAACGATGGCGGCTACCCGATCCAGTTCGACCATCTGGGCCTGCAGGCCGGTGCTGATCAAGAGACCGGCGCACAGACCGATCAGTTTAGGGTGTAGCTTAAAATGCATTGGATTCTCGCTCTCGGTAGCCGGTGATGCTTTCTTCAAGAAGCGTTTCCATGCCGCCACCGGCAATATTGCCGAGGCCCTTGAAGACAATCTGAAGGAAAATGCCACGATCCGCTTCGTCATTCAGTCGGGGATTAAGACTGGTCTCATCGTAGTCGATCCAGTAGCGATTGATCACCCGCAATTTCCAGCAGCAACTGTCGTACTCGAAGCCGCCAAAGGCTTCAACGGTGCGGTTACGGCCGTAATCACGCTGCCAACGGCCGATCAGGCTCCACTGGTTGGATACGGGCCACATGAAGGAAATATCATGCTGGTCGGTTTTGTAGTAGTTGGCAATGTAGTTGGCGTCGCCGGGATTGCCGAAGTCGGGGCTGGTAACCCAGGTGCCGCTTACGCGGTCAAATCGCATGGTCTCGTTACGGTACAGATAGCCGATATTGAGTATCTTGCGTGGATCATCGGCTTGCTGATAGTGCCAAGCGGCGCTCGCGCTGCGTGTCTCGCTCTGATCTGGATCCCAGTTGAACGTTGAGGTGAAGCGCCAATCCTGGTTGTGACGATACTGGTAAGCCATGGCAACAGGGGACTGCGAGGAGAGGGATTCGTCGCGTTCGCGGTAATCGATGCCCGGCAATTGCACTTCCCGGTCACGGAAGTAGTAAGCCTGACCGATACTGAAGCGTTGCCGCTCCACCCCTTTGGTGTCAATCCAGCGGTTGGTCAGGCCGAGTGATACCTGGTTGGCGTCGCCTATGCGGTCACGGCCAAAAAAGCGGTTGTCTCGCCACAGGGAGTCATAGCTGAAGATCGATTCGCCGGAGTCGAATACCGGAATGTTACGCTGATCCTCTTCGGGAACATACAGATAGAACAAGCGCGGTTCGAGGGTCTGGGTGTAGCCACTGCCGAACAACTCGGTGGTACGGTCGAAATACAGGCCGCTGTCAACGCTGAAAATCGGCACGCTGCGATCCTGGTTGCTATCAAAGCGCTCATCCGCAGTCAGAGAAGTGCGTCCCTGATTATCCAGCGACAGATCATAACGGGTGTAGGCGTACTTCATGGTCGGCCTGACGAAGCCCCAGTTCCAATCCATGGGGAGGCTGACACTTGGCTCCAGATGCAGCCGCTCGCCTTCGGCGCGTGTAAGTCCGGTCAGACGGTCGTCATACCAGCGGTGCTCTTCCAGGCCGGTATTACCATTCTGATCAGTATAGAAGCCGCTCTGCAGGCTGCGTTTGAAACTGACGAATTCGGTATCGTAATTGAATCGCAGGCCATTGGGCTGATAGGGCAGCGTGCCTGTCAGCGTGAGTTGCGGGATACGTTCATAAGGCGTGATATCGGTGACCGTAGCTCGCTCGTAGGCATGTACATTAAGTGCTGCGAGATAACTGTCGCCCTGCCAGCTCAAACTGGCACGCTGATTGAGGAAGTTGCCCCGGTTGATGCCGAGATACGTATCCAGATCCTGAAAGTAGTAATAGTCGCTGACATCGGTGTAATCAGCGCTGGCGCGCAAGCGCGGAGTGATATCGGTGACATGCTGCCAGCTGTACATCCAGCGTTGATCACGGTAACCGGACTGCAGCTTGCGTTCGTCTTCCTGATCATCCAGTACGGAGGCGCCAATCTGCCCTTCGCTACGCGGTGTCAGATAGCGGAACTCGCCTTCCAGCTGCAACCCGCGATCACTCATCAGCGTGGGATACAGGGTAGCGTCATAGTTGGGCGCCAGATTGAAGTAGTAGGGCTGGGTGTACTCGGTACCGGAGTTGCTGCTGTAGGACAGGCTGGGCACCAATAAACCACTCTGCCGACGATCATCGATCGGGAAGTAGATGTAGGGGGTGTAGAAGATCGGAACGTCTTTTACCCGCAGGGTGACGTGTCTGGCTTCGCCCCAACCTTTTTCCCGGTCGAGCTCAATATCATAACTATGCAGGCTCCAGGTATTGCTGCCTGGTTCACAGGTGGTATAGGAGCCATCGGTCATGACGATGATGGCATCGTCCCGGCGGCGCAGGCTTTCCGCTGTGCCGCGGGCGTCAGCGTCGTGCATGACATAGCGCACCTGGTCGACGCGGGCTTCACCGGTGTCGACATGCATCTGGGCGCTCTCGCCCAGCACCAGTACGCCCTGGTCACGCAGACGGACGTTGCCGTTCAAGCGTACCAGGTTGTTGTTCTGGTCGAAGCTGGCCTGGTTGGCCTGAGCCTGTAGCCGGCCTTGGCGCATGACCACATCGCCTTCCAGGGTGCCGGTTTGATTGTTCTGCTCGAAGCTGCTGGAGTCAGCCGTGGCATAAATGGGTAGCTGATCAAAGGGGGTATCGTCATCGCGGCCGATGCGAGCGGGCTCGATATAGTCGCCACTGCAATAGGGCGCAATCGCCGCCTGCTGCGCCTCACTCAATCGCTCGCGGGGCACCCAGTCCAGTTCGGTGAAATCAGTTGAAGGCGCTCGGCTGGCAGTCTGGCGTGGCGCTTCGCTGGCTTGGGGCGGCGTCGGTTCGGCTATGCGCTCTACAGGCTTGGCCGGGCGCGGGGGCAGCGCACTGGTGCTATCCAGCGGACTGCAGGCCCAGCCACCATTGCTGCTGGGACGGCACTCGACCTGGTTGGCGGCATAGGTGCCAACCGGTTGTGCTAATAGCAGTCCGCTGGCCAGCAGCAAGGAGAATGTGGGGCGAAACGGAGGTCTTGGGTTAGCCATTATAATTGTCCGTGCTTCCAGTCGGCGTGCAGGCTCGCGATGGCGTCTGCTGCGAGGCAATTGCAATATGGGTGCTGTTTCTAGCTAAAGATCGTGGATAATAAAGCATTGTTGGGCGCCAGAGCCAGCGCTGGAGCCAATGGGTATTGAGGAACCAAATGATGGATGCAAGACACAAGCTGCTACAGGCCTGGCTCCCCACGGCATTGGCCCGGGCGCACCAGCTCAAGGGTTGGGGGGATGTCCGCTCCGGTCAGTTGCAGCCAGCCAGCGCCGACGCCAGCTTCCGGCAGTATTTTCGCTGGTCTGACGGCGAACGCAGTCTGATCATCATGGATGCGCCACCGCCTCAGGAAGACGTGCGGCCTTTTATTCGTATTGCCGAGCTGTTGGCCGAGGCTGGTGTGCATACCCCGGAGATTCTGGCTGCCGATACGCCGCAGGGATTCCTGCTGATGGAAGACCTCGGTGCCCGAACCTATCTTGAAAGCATTCAGGCCGGCATTACCCCGGCAGAGTTTGAGCGCCTGTTCGCGGGTGCCGTCGAGGTGCTGATACGCTGGCAAACGCACAGCCGCCCGGGGGAGCTGCCGGACTATGATGAAGCGGTACTGCGGCGTGAATTGCAGCTGTTTCCTGATTGGTTTGTTGCTCGGCACTTGCAGCGGGAATTGAATGCAGAGCAACAAGCGGATTGGGATCAGCTATGCACGGTATTGCTGAACAGCCATCTGGCCGAGAACCGGGTGTTTGTGCACCGGGACTATATGCCGCGCAACCTGATGACCGCTCCCGGTGAGCCGGGTGTGCTGGATTTTCAGGATGCACTGTATGGCCCGGCCAGCTATGACATCACCTCGCTGTTCGCCGATGCCTTTTTCAATCTGCCGTTGGCGGAGCGGGAGCGCTGGATACAGCGCTACTGGGAGCAGGCGCGTGCGGCGGGGATTGCTCTGCCGGAGCAGTTCGAGGTGTTTCTGGGACAGTCCCGGCTGATGGGTGTGCAGCGGCACCTCAAGGTGCTGGGCATTTTTGCCCGTATCCGTTATCGCGACGGCAAGCCGCGTTATCTCGAGGATGCGCCCCGCTTTATTCAGTATTTGCGCGATGCGATAGCCCGGGATGCGCGACTGGCGCCCTTGGTGCGGCTACTTGATAGTCTGGGAATGTAGATTGATGAAGGCAATGATTCTGGCTGCGGGCAAGGGTGAGCGTATGCGCCCACTGACTCTGCATACCCCCAAGCCGCTGCTACCGGTCGGGGGCAAGCCATTAATTCAATGGCATATGGAGGCATTGCAGCGGGCCGGTTTCCGTCAGTTGGTGATCAACCATGCCTGGCTGGGAGAGCAGATCGAAGCCGCATTTGCAGATGGTACACAGCTGGGTGTGAAGATAAGCTGGTCCGCTGAGGAGCAACCGCTGGAGACCGCCGGTGGTATCAAGCGCGCGTTGCCTCTGCTGGGCACGTCGCCCTTTGTCCTGGTCAATGGTGATATCTGGAGTGATTTTGACTTCGCCCAGCTGCGGTTGCCGGTCGCCAAGCTGGCGCATCTGGTACTGGTGGATAACCCGCCATTCAAGCAGGGTGGCGACTTTCTGTTGAATGCGGGGTCGGTTGCCAATCCGCAGGCGCATGAGCAAGCCCAGGCGCTGACCTATAGCGGCATTGCGTTGCTCTCACCGGAGCTGTTTGCCGGGCTGGAGGACGGCCCGCAGCCGCTGGCACCTCTGCTGCGTGCCGCAGCGCAACGGGGATTGGTGAGCGGTGAGCATTATGCGGGCCGCTGGATAGATGTGGGTACGCCTGAGCGTTTGCAGCAGGCTGACCGGCTGGCGCAGGAGAATTGATGTGCTCTGGCCCGCTACGCTGATAGGAATCCTATTGGGTACAGTGGCGGCGGGGCTGCCCGGCGCGGTACTCGGCGGTGTGCTGGGGCAGGCGCTGGATCGGCACTGGCGATTGCAGCGCTGGTCGGATCTGCCACAACGGCTGGGGTTGCGGCCGGATTTCACCCAGGTTCTGTTTCTGTGTCTTGGTCGGGTCGCCAAGGCGGATGGCCGGGTCACCCAGCAGCACCTGCAACTGGCCCGGGAACTGATGCAGCAGTACCGTCTGGATGAGCCGCAGCGGTTAGCGGCAATCAAGAACTTCAATCGCGGCAAGCAGCCGGCAACGGCGGTGGAGCGCAGTCTGCGCCGGTGGCTCAAGCATGAACCGCAACGTAGCGCTGAATTACTCGATAGCTGCTGGCGCATGGCTGCGGTGCAGGCTCGCCCCGACGCTGCCCGGTTGTTAGCTGGTTGGGCTCAGCTGGCTGGTCTGAGCAAGGCAGAGCAGCAGCGTTTGCGCCAACGCCATCAACGTCGCCAGCCGGGTAGCAGCGCAGCGGTAAGCACGGGCGGCAGCCTGCAGCAAGCAGCGTGTGTGCTGGGGGTTGATCTGAATGCCGAGCCGGCCCAGATCAAGCGCGCTTACCGGCGTCTATTGAGCCGCCACCACCCGGATAAACTGATCGCTACCGGCGCGAGTGAGGCGGAACTGGCTGAGGCCAGTGACAAGGTGCACCGGATTCAGCAGGCTTACGAGAAGTTGCGGCGCTACCACGGCCTGCGTTGAGCTGGCGTTGCGTTCAAGATCAACAGCCCATGAACAAGGCTGACGGGTTAGAATACGCGGGTTCCGATCATTCCCTGAGGTCTGCCATGCCTGATTACGCGATTGCCCCTTCCATTCTGTCCGCTGATTTTGCCCGTCTCGGAGAAGATGTGGATCGGGTGTTGGCCGCCGGTGCCGATATTGTCCACTTCGATGTGATGGACAATCACTATGTGCCGAACCTGACCATCGGGCCGATGGTCTGCACCGCCCTGCGTAAATACGGTGTGACGGCTCCCATCGATGTGCATCTGATGGTGCGCCCGGTGGATCGCCTTATCGGTGACTTTCTGGAAGCGGGCGCTTCCTACATCACCTTTCACCCGGAAGCCAGCGACCATATAGATCGCTCGTTGCAGTTGATCCGTGATGGTGGCGCCAAGGCCGGTCTGGTGTTTAACCCGGCGACCTCATTGGATGTGCTCAAGTATGTAATGGATAAGGTCGACATGATCCTGCTGATGAGCGTCAATCCAGGCTTTGGCGGACAGAAGTTTATCCCCGGCACGCTCGACAAGCTGCGTGAAGCCCGCGCATTGATTGATGCCAGTGGCCGCGCTATTCGCCTGGAAGTGGACGGTGGAGTCAACGTCCAGAATATCCGCCAGATCGCCGAAGCCGGTGCGGACACCTTCGTTGCCGGCTCGGCGATTTTTAACGCGCCGGAGTACAAGGCCGTTATCGATCAGATGCGTACCGAACTGGCTCAGGTCAAACGTTGACATGACGCCTCTGGTGCGTCTGTTTGGCGGTGAGCTACCGCAATTGGTGATGTTCGATCTGGACGGCACGCTGGTCGACTCGGTGCCAGACCTGGCCGCTGCGGTGGATCAGATGCTGGCTCAGCGGGGCAGACCACCGGCGGGCATTGAGCGAGTACGCGATTGGGTGGGCAATGGCGCGCCGATTCTGGTGCGCCGGGCGCTGGCTGATAGCATTGCCTGTGAGGCGATAGATGAGCATGAGGCCATACGGGCTGAAGCGGACTTCTTGCGCGCCTACGCCGGCAACCACAGTGCAACCACCGTCTATCCGGGGGTTTTCGGGCTACTGAGCTGGTTGCGCGGGCAGGGCATTGCGCTGGCAGTGATAACCAACAAGCCCGAACAGTTTGTTGCGCCCTTGCTGAAGGAAAAGGGGCTGGGCGCGTTTGACTGGATCATTGGCGGTGACACCCTGCCGCTCCGGAAACCGGATCCGGCGGGCGTGTTGCGGGTCATGGGCGCAGCAGGTGTGAGCGCCGAGCGCAGCCTGTTTATCGGCGATTCACGTAATGATGTGCTGGCCGCGCGCGCCGCCGGAGTCAAGGTGGTGGCGGTGAGTTATGGTTATAATCATGGCCGCCCCATAGCCGAGGAGAACCCGGATCTGCTGGTTGATTCGCTGGATGCGCTCATATAACCTTGTTGGACTGTTTAACTCTGTAATGGATCAGCCGTGTTTGTCCGCAACCGCATATTGATGGGAATGATGAAGGCGCTCGCCCGTTGGCGTTGGCGTACCTGATATTGTTCTGCCTGCCCCCGTGCAGGCCCCCGGTTTGTGTGTGACATTTACCCGCCGAAGAGGCTGATCATGACCCAAGACGAATTCCTCCGCCTGGCCGCCCAGGGCTACAACCGTGTCCCTGTGGTTCGTGAGGTGCTGGCCGATATGGACACGCCGCTGTCCATTTATCTGAAGCTGGCTGACGCTCCCTACTCTTACCTGCTCGAGTCAGTGCAGGGTGGGGAGAAATGGGGACGCTATTCCATCATTGGCTTGCCTGCTCGCACCGTACTCAAGGTGCACGGCTATACCGCGAGTATCCAGCTGGATGGTGTGGAAGCTGAGCGGCATGAATGTGAAGACCCGTTGGCTTTCGTCGAGCAATTCAAGGCCCGCTATCGCGTTCCGGCTGTACCGGGGCTGCCGCGCTTCAACGGTGGACTGGTGGGCTACTTCGGCTATGACTGCGTACGCTATGTAGAGCGTCGGTTGGGCGCCTCGCCGAATCCGGATCCGTTGAACAATCCGGATATCCTGTTGATGGTTTCCGACGAGGTGGTGGTCTTTGACAACCTTGCCGGCAAGCTGCATGTCATCGTGCTGGCGGATACTGCCGTTGAGGGGGCCTGGGAACAGGCCAATCGACGACTGGATGAGCTGCTGGCGCAATTGTCCGCCCCCTTTACCCCGCGACCTGGCCTGAATCTCGCAGCTGTTGCCGAGCGTGATCTGGAGTACCGTGCCAGCTTTACCCGGGAGGATTACCAGGCGGCGGTCAGCACCATCAAGGAATACATTCTGGCCGGTGATTGTATGCAGGTGGTGCCATCCCAGCGCATGAGTATTGATTTTTCAGCCGAGCCGATCGATCTGTACCGGGCTTTGCGCAGCCAGAATCCCACGCCCTACCTGTATTTCTTCAATCTCGATGACTTTCACGTGGTGGGCAGTTCGCCGGAAGTGTTGGTACGCGTGGAAGATGGCAATGTCACCGTGCGCCCTATTGCCGGCACCCGTCCGCGTGGCGCTACCGAAGAGGCCGATCTGGCGCTGGAGCAGGATCTGCTGTCCGACCAGAAAGAGCTGGCCGAGCATTTGATGCTGATTGATCTGGGGCGCAATGATGTGGGCCGGGTTGCCGAAATCGGCGAGGTGCGGGTGACCGAACGTATGGTGATCGAACGATACTCCAACGTCATGCACATTGTTTCCAACGTGCAGGGCCGGTTGCGTCCGGAGCTGACTGCGATGGATGCGCTGCGTGCCATCCTGCCCGCCGGCACCCTGTCCGGCGCGCCGAAGATTCGGGCCATGGAAATCATCGATCAACTGGAGCCGGTAAAACGCGGTGTGTATGGTGGCGCAGTCGGGTACTGGGCGTGGAACGGTAATATGGACACCGCCATCGCCATCCGTACTGCGGTTATCAAGAATGGTGAACTGCATGTACAAGCGGGCGCCGGTATTGTCGCGGATTCGGTGCCCGAGACCGAATGGGAAGAAACCATCAGCAAGCGCCGCGCGATGTTCCGCGCCGTGGCGTTGGCCGAACAGACTGTGGGGTGAGGGAAGCGTCATGTTATTGATGATCGACAACTACGATTCCTTCACCTGGAATCTGGTGCAGTATTTTGGTGAGCTGGGTGCCGAGATCAAGGTGGTACGTAACGACGAACTGAGCGTGGCGCAAATCGAAGCACTGCAGCCCGAGCGCATTGTCGTGTCGCCGGGGCCCTGCACGCCTGATGAAGCGGGCGTGTCGGTGCCGGTACTGAAACACTTTGCCGGTAAATTACCGATTCTGGGCGTCTGTCTTGGACATCAGAGTATCGGTCAGGCTTTCGGTGGCGAGGTAGTGCGTGCCCGCGAGGCCATGCATGGCAAGACCAGCCCGGTATACCACGAGGGGCAGGGCGTCTTCACCGGTCTGGCCAACCCGCTGACGGTGACCCGCTACCATTCACTGGTGGTGCGCGCTGATAACCTGCCGGACTGCCTTGAAGTGACGGCCTGGACACAGAATGCGGACGGCTCGATGGACGCGATCATGGGGCTGCGGCATCGTCAGTACATGATCGAAGGGGTGCAATTCCACCCCGAGTCCATCCTCAGCGAACAGGGCCATGAGCTTCTGGCCAACTTTCTCAAACAGCAGGGCGGCATGCGCAGCTGAAGAATCGGGAGATTATCAATGGATATCACCACAGCACTGGCCAGGGTCGTTGACAATATCGACCTGTCCACCGACGAGATGCAGGACGTCATGCGTCAGATCATGACGGGTCAGTGCACTGACGCGCAGATTGGCGGCTTTCTGGTCGCGCTACGTATGAAAAGCGAAAGCCTCGATGAGATCACCGGGGCAGCGCTGGCCATGCGTGAGCTGGCATCAAGCGTCGTGATTGAAGGTGACAATCTGGTTGACACCTGCGGCACCGGTGGTGACGGCGCTAACATATTCAATGTGTCTTCGGCAGCGGCCTTTGTGGTGGCGGCGGCGGGCGGCAAGGTAGCCAAGCACGGTAACCGTGCGGTGTCGGGCAAGAGCGGCAGCGCTGATCTGCTGGAGGCCGCAGGGATCAACCTGGATTTGACCCCGGAGCAGGTCGCCCGCTGTGTTGAGCACGTCGGAGTGGGCTTCATGTTTGCTCCCGCGCATCACGGTGCGATGAAATACGCCGTGGGCCCGCGTCGTGAATTGGGTATGCGTACCCTGTTCAATATGCTCGGCCCCATGACCAATCCGGCTGGGGTGAAACACCAGGTTATCGGTGTGTTCAGCAAGGCGCTGTGCCGGCCGATGGCCGAGGTGTTGAACCGTCTGGGCAGTCAGCATGTACTTATTGTGCATTCGCGTGATGGGCTGGATGAACTCAGCCTGGCCTCGCCGACCCATATCGCTGAGCTGAAGAGTGGCGAAGTAACTGAATATCAGGTCAGTCCGGAGGATCTGGGCATCAAGAGCCGCAGCCTGATCGGGTTGACCGTGGATGGTCCTGCACAATCCCTGGCCCTGATCCGCGACGCGCTGGGCAAGCGCGCCACCGAAGAAGGTGAGAAGGCGGCTGACATGATTATCCTCAACGCCGGTGCAGCACTCTACGCAGCGGACGTTGCGTCGACCCTGAAGGAGGGTGTGGAGTTGGCATCTGATGCGCTTTACTCGGGCATGGCCCGGGAGAAAATGGCGGAACTGGCATCCTTTACCGAAATCTTCCGTGAGGAGGCCTTGCAGAAATGAGCCTGCCTACCATTCTGGAAAACATTGTTGCGCGCAAGTACGAAGAAGTACGGGAAAACCGTGCCAGAGTATCGCTCGATGAGCTGCAACGTCTGGCCGCTGATGCTGACGCCCCGCGCGGCTTTGCCCAGGCCTTGCGTCAGCGTGCGGCGTCCAGGCAGCCTGCGGTCATTGCCGAAATCAAGAAGGCTTCCCCCAGCAAAGGCGTGATTCGCCAGAACTTCAATCCGGCAGAGATCGCCGCAAGCTATCAGCAGGGTGGCGCTGCTTGTCTGTCGGTGCTGACGGATGTCGATTTCTTTCAGGGCAACCCGGAGTACCTGAAGCAGGCCCGCGCTGCCTGTGATTTGCCGGTCATTCGTAAGGACTTTCTGGTCGACCCCTATCAGGTGGTCGAGGCTCGAGCCATGGGTGCTGATTGTGTACTGCTGATTGTTGCCTCGCTGGAAGAGGGCCAGATGGCTGAATTGAATGCCGCTGCGGTGGAGCTGGGGCTGGATGTATTGGTGGAAGTGCATGATGCCGCTGAACTGGATCGTGCGCTGCAACTGGACACCCCGTTGGTCGGCATTAATAACCGTAACCTGCATAACTTCGACGTGTCGTTGAATACCACTCTGGAGTTATTGCCGCGTATTCCGGCTGACCGTCTGGCCGTGACGGAAAGTGGCATCCTGACCCGCGGGGATGTGGAGCTGATGCTGGATAACGGGGTATACAGCTTCCTCGTAGGTGAAGCCTTCATGCGCGTTGAAGACCCGGGCGCAGAGCTGCAACGGCTGTTCTTCCCGGGCTGATTCCACCCTGCCTGATCCTGATCGGCGAGCGCCGGCTCGCCGAATGCCATCTTGCTCTGATGCCTACCTGCTATATCCAGCTGGCCTGCGGTCAGCATGGCGTCGCAGTCGGATTCTTGTCCTGTCATTACAGTGGCGCGATGCAGCGCTATAGTCTCCTTGCGAGATGTGGCATCGATGTCGCAATTGCAAACAGATCGAATTAATAGATTAATCGAAGCCAGTATTTCTACTTTCAGTTTCTCATGGCCGATGTATTATTCGCAGCATGAACCCAAGGGAGTCCCTGCAATGCAATGGAAAAATACGGGCGCCGGCTATGGCCTGGTGGCAATCGTCCTGCACTGGCTGGTGGCCCTGACAGTCATCGGGCTGGCCATACTCGGGCTGTGGATGGTGGATTTGAGCTACTACAGTCCCTATTACCGCAGTGCGCCGTTCTGGCACAAGAGTGTTGGTCTGGCTTTATTTGCTGTGCTGGTGTTTCGGCTATTGTGGCGCAGCTTCAATCCGCGTCCGGCGCACCTGTCCAACCATAAGCGTTGGGAAGTAAATAGCGCTGCGCTGGTACATGGTCTGCTATACCTCATGTTGTTTGTCATCGTGACCAGTGGTTATCTGATTTCCACGGAGACCGGGCAGGGCATCAGTTTTTTTGGCTGGTTTGAAGTGCCGGCGCTGGTAACGGGTTTGACCGCCCAGGCTGACCGCGCAGGTCAGGTGCATTATTGGGTGGCGATAGGGGTACTGGGATTGGCAGCGCTTCACGCGTTGGGTGCTCTGAAACATCATTTTCTGGATCGTGACGACACGCTGCGCCGTATGTTGGGCATGCGAGTTCGTCAATCAACTGAAAAACAGGAGTAATACAATGAAGAAGACTTTTGCTGGTATCGCATTGGGTGGCTTGATGGCTCTGTCCGGCTCGCTGTACGCGGCTGATTATGCGATCGACAAGGAAGGCCAGCACGCCTTCATTAACTTCAAGACCGGTCATATGGGCTTCAGCGTACTGCATGGCCGCTTCAACGATTTTGACGGCTCCTTCAGCTGGGACGCCGAGAATCCGGAAAACAGCAAGGTCAATGTCGTCATCAATACCACCAGTGTCGACTCCAACCATGCTGAGCGTGACAAGCATCTGCGCAGCCCTGATTTTCTCAACGTAGGCAAGCATCCACAGGCCACCTTCGTGTCCACCGATGTTGAAGTGACCGGTGAGAACACGGCCAAGGTAACCGGCGACTTCACTTTCAATGGTGTGACCAAGCCGGTCGTCATTGATGCTCGCTTTATCGGTGAGGGCCAGGATCCCTGGGGTGGTTACCGCGCTGGGTTCGAAGGTACCACCAGCATCAAACTGGCTGACTACAACGTCTCCATGGATCTGGGGCCAGCCTCGGCAGTAGTCGAGTTGGATCTGACTATTGAAGGTGTGCGTAAGTAACAGCGGCAGTATCAAGAGGCGAGCTTCGGGCTCGCCTTTTTTGTTTGCCCGGCGAAGCCGGCAAACCCGTCCACCTGAAAGAAGGTG
>CAYYUQ010000072.1:0-17996 GCA_964474945.1 uncultured Halopseudomonas sp.
AGCTGTTGCTGCGGGGCAAGGCTGCGATGAGCCACTTCGACACCACCCGTGAGCAAATCGAGAAGCTGGTCCGCGAGGTGGAGCAAACACAGACAGGTATTGCAGAGAGAAATACTGGCCTGGAGTCGATGTTCAACGCAGTGCGCGAAGAACACCGCCTGCTGGGCATCCATATTGCCGCCGGCAAGCAGCGGCTCGCGCAGATCAAGGCCCGGGCCGACGAGCTCCGTAATGAGATCGGGAACGACCCGACGCTGCTGCAGAAGGTCGCGGATCTCGACACGCTGGGCTCGAACCTGGACAAGCGCATTGGTGACCTGAGCGCTCTGCAGCAGGCGGCGATGCAGAGTCTGCCGACCATCCGAATGATCCAGGCGAACAATCAGGCGCTGATTGATAAATTCCACACGATTCGTGAAATCACGGTACCGGCCTGGAAAAGGCAGTTCATGCTGGCCATCACCCTCAACGAACAGCAGAACGCCGTCCAGCTCGCTACCCACATCGACGACACCACCAACGACTTGCTCAAGCGCAATGCCGACCTTCTCCATAGAAACTCGGTGGAGACTGCCCGGGCGAACCAGCGTCTGGTGATTGATGTAGAGACCCTGCAGCAGGTGCAAACCACGCTGATTAAAACCGTGGAAGATGTAATCCGTATCCAGAAAGAAGGGTCAGCCAAACGCATGGCAGCAGAAAAAGAGATCCAGGGTATGCGAGTTGATCTTCAAAAGCGCTTGGGGCGAACAGACGCATCAGATGAAATGAAGGTGTTGCACTGATGAATGAATTTGATCTTTATGTGGACAAGAAACTTGTCCGGCCAGGCATTCAGGAAGAAGCCCTTGGGCAAATTTTGCTTGAGTATGGTGCTGGTCACCTGACGAGGGAGCTGAGAAGGGGAGAAGAAGTCCGTGCTTTGGGGCGCAACCTGCTGCTGGTCACGACAGGAACTGCTCCAGCACGCAAGCACTCTACACCGTTTGAAGGATCGATAAAGGTGCTTGCCGATCGAGCAAAAAAACTTGGTCGCAAAGCAGGGTACTTTGCATCTTCCGGCCTCGCGCTGCTCATCCTGGGGATAGGGCTGTATGCGCTGGGTATCAATGCAGAGCCTTCTGTCACAATTGATCATATCTCAGTGCCCAGCTCGGTGGTGAAGGCGTTTGCGGAAGACGGGGCGGGGAATGGGGCTTCTGCGCAGTTCGAGCCAGCGGTGAGCGCGGCGATGCTGGGGTTACTGGATAGCACCTTTGTAAAAGCCCTCGGAGGATTGATGTTGATGGCCGGTATTGTCAGTACCGTAGTCCGTCAAACACTCACCCCCTTATTTGTCGGTATCTTTGCAGTCACAAGTCCGCAGATGATGTCTTTCTTACTAACCGATTTGGATCCGGAAAGCGTTAAGCGGAGCGAGTTTGAGGTGGCTGTAGAGGCAAAAGCACCAAGGGAGTTACAGCGATTGCTTGATTCCAAGGAAGGTCTGGACGAAGTAGCAAAGAGCTTCATCCTCGCTCAGGCATTTGTAGCTGAAGGCGCCAAGTCGATCTGGATCAATCAGGCAGCCGACAGCCTTCGTGAAGACAAAATGAAGGGGCAATTCGAAGTAGACCCGCAGATCAGATATGCGATAGAGCAGGCAGCTAATGTCACTGGCACCTCTGAGCTATCCCCAGCAGCGCAAACGTATTTTGATGAGGCGCAGGTCAGAGCGGCATTGTATAAGCGCATGGGCACGGTGCAGTGGGTTTTATCCGGGATGCTTATAACAGCTGCGTTGGTCTTTGCCGCCCTGAAACAGCTCATAATGCGAAGGGTGCGACGAATTACAGATATGCTCCCTGCGCTTGTAACGACGCCTTACTCGCCGGTTGACTGAACTGAGGAAGCAGTCTCGTTACAGCGCTCGGGTATCAGACAGGGAACTGTAGGCGGGATACTCCTGTCAATCGCGGCAGTTCTGGGAGGTCTGAAGTTGCACATCATTCGCCGGGTGCGGCGGGTAACCTTAATGCTGACGAACAACTAACGCTGCAGGGTCGGGCGCGCAGCCACAGTCTCGGTGCGCGCGGTACCCATCAGCTTGCCAACCGAGCAGGCTCCAGCCCAGAAGTACACAGGACCGCCCAGTCCTGCATCAACCCGCGCCGCTTTTCCAGCAGATCCCCCCGGTTGTATGCAGCTTCTGTGCGGTTTGCCACGGTATGTGAGATACAGAGCTCGCATACCTCACGGGCATAGTGGGTCTCCTCAGCTGCCCAGGTTCTGAAGGTAGATCGAAAGCCATGAACAGTGATGTGTGCATCAATTTCCCGCAGCGCGCGCCATGCGGTGTTCAGGGCAATGGGCGCATCCGAACGGCGAGAACTGGGGAAAATGTACTGGCTGCCGCCAGTCAGCGCCTTCAGCTCCAGCAGTAGCTGCAGGGCAGCATCGCTCAAAGGAACGCGGTGCTCACGCCGGTTCTTCATCCGCTCGCCGGGAATGGTCCAGACCCGCGCAGCAAAATCGACCTCATCCCACCGGCCATGCAGTACCTCGATGCTGCGCAGACAGGTGAGAATGATCAGCTGCAGGGCTCGTGCACCGACACCCTCCAGGGCATCGACCTTGCGCATGAAGTCTGACAGATCCTTGTAGGGGATGGACTTCATCGGCTTTATCTCCCGCCGCTGCCGTGGCAGTAGCTTGTCCAGATGGCCCCGCCACCTGGCCGGGTTCGCACCGGTGCGCAAGCCCCGGGCGCGCGAGGCATCCAGGATGAGCATTATCCTATTGCGCAGGCGCTCTGCGGTCACCGGTATCTGCAACCAGATGGGAGAGAGCAGATCCACGATGTCGTCTGTGGAGATATCGCTGACCGGCCTGTTTCCCAGCCGAGGAAAAACATGCTTCTCAAGGCTGCGCTTCCACTGCTGGGTGTAACGCGGAGTCCAGCCGGCGGAGTGGGCCTTGATGTACCGGAAAGCCTCGGAGCGGAGCGTGTCCTTGCGGCTCCTGCGCGCGGCTGACTGTTCCTGTGCGCGCCGATCCAGCGGGTCGATGCCCTGGCTGATAAGCAACCGGTTCTTGTCCGCTTCAATTCGCGCGTCGCGTACCGAAACGCTGGGGAACGATCCCAGACCCATGTCTCTGCGCTCGCGATTGATCTGGTACCGCAGTACCCAATACTTGCCCGAAGCATTGACCACCAGCATAAGGCCCCGGCCGTCCTGGTAGGTACCGCGCTGGGTCACCGACTTGACGAAGCTCTGTGTTAGCTTGCTCACAACACGTCCTCCTGAACCGCGAGCATGAATGAATCACGGCGATGCCCGAGCGGAAAGTACCGACCGGGATAGCAGCCGCAAATCACCTCTGCCCCATGTCGTCGCACGGCGTCTTGGTGGTGGCCAACTGGGACTGGAGAGTGGCAGCCAGGTTCGCATCCGGATCTTCCAACGCCTCGCTCAGTGCTGTAGCCGAATTCTTCAGCCATTGTGAGATATATAAATTGTTGCGATGGTATAGAATTAACTGCTATAGATAATTGTAAAGATCCAGCATTTGCACATCTAGGTGCTAATTGTTAATAAACCGTGCTGGGCGTTTTCATCCCAGCGCCTGATGAGGGTGCTGCTCGTTATTTAGTGGGATAATCAGGCCCGCTTTGAGCGAATCGCCACTTTTTTCATCGTCTGCCACACCCCGTTTCGTGGCTGGCGATTGATGACGATGCACAGGGGCGGCCACCAGAGCAGGAGGATCATCTTGTGCTCACGGACCCCATGACCGGCTTGTCCCCTAGCCACCTGAAAAAAAGCTGCACGACCGTCTAAACTTGGTAGGGAGTAAAGCAAGATGAACGCTACTGATACCGGTATGCAAGCCGCAGTGAGAATCCTGGCTCGTTGGGGAGCGACCCAGGCTCAAATGCGCCTCATACTCGGGATGCCCCGCGCTTTGCTTTCTGATGTTGGACAAGCTGCTTTGGACGGTGACCAGCTCGATCGAATTAGCCTAATTCTGAACATCCATGCCGCTTTGCGCGGTATCTTCTCCAATCCGGAAAACCTATATGGTTTTGTTAGCATGAAAAATGACAATGTCTTTTTCAAAGGACGAACACCGCTTGATGTGATGTCAGACGGCGACATCCAGAGCCTGCGAGATACCTATCACCATATCGCAACTATGGCCGTATGGTGATTAGTTTCCTCCTAGCAGATCCTGGAGTTGGCATAAACTGTAGTGAACAGAGGTATGCCAAGGTGTTTGGTAGCCTGGCTGTCAGGATAGAAATAACCAGTCAGGGGTCAACGCGCTGCGTATTCTGTTGACGGTTGCTGGAAAACTTTCCCATTTTGCGTAAAACATTCCGCTCAGCCTGGCTCGATAGCGGTAGCAGGTCTCACTGATTCCGTACAGGCAACAAGCCGGCCGGATACTGATCACTTTGTCTGCGACGGCCGTTTGCGCCATCTCACGGCGCGAGACCGCTCCACCACTTTCTTCAATCGCTTCCTTGAGTATCTCGGCTTAAGCCGCTCCTCGGCATACATCTTCTGCAGGCGCCGGTTCTCGTCCTCAAGCTCTTTGAGTCGGCCCATCATGGATGCACTTATGCCGCCCAACTTGGATCGCCACTTGTAAAGGTCGCACTACTGATGCCGTGCTCACGGCACAGCTCAGGCACCGGGACCCCGTTCTCAGCCTGCTTCAGGACGGCCAGTATCTGGCTATCGGTGAAACGTGATTTTCTCATGCAGAATCTCCCTGCATGCAGCTTACGGAAAATTCTACTTATGAGTACCGTGATTTCTAGAGGGTTACCGCAGGAATTGTCTTGTCGCGCTACAAAGCGCAACCTACCCGCAGGGGTATCGCTAAGCTGAACGCCCCGCTTTGGTTAATATATTATTTGTTGCGACAGATTAGATCCGAATGCTATAAATAGGCCATTACACAACACAAAACAGAACGTCAGCGCCCAGTGACATGCCGATACCCTAGCAAAGCAGCTTAAGCGAACCAGTAAAGTCGTTCGACTCAACTTTTGTCAGTCAGATAGCTGGCTCATCGTCTGGTGGTACCGCGGTCTCTACAAAAACACCCGAGATAGCTTTCAGCCCAAGTATTCGTTGCGCTTCTGAAGCTGCTGAATTCCCACGAGGCCCGGATAACACTAAAGTCGAGAACTTCATGCCAATTAGCCTGACATCCCACCTCAAACGTAACAGAGTCGTTCGATACGACCTTCGCTATCCGAGCCCTCTCGTTGTTTGGTGGTATTGCGGCCTCTACAAAAACCTACAGGATAGCACCCAGCCGCTAGTGCTCGTCGCATTCCGGAAGCTCATAAACTCCTATAACCTATCCGATGAAATCGTTTATCAACGCATCCCTCTTACTGCACTGGGCCAGTTTAGAATCGGTACTGTGTGGGAAGATGGGGCATGCTGGACGAGCATGAGTTTCGAGTCCCAAGTATTTGATGTCGACTTTACTCAACATGGCTGGGCTCTAACTTCGTTCCAACGGAGACATGCTCTAGACCTCTCACCACCATACCCGCCCGAAATCCACCCACTCCACTATGCTCGGGATAAAAATTGGTTGTTGGAGTTTTCGCTAGAGACAGGGGGAAAACTGATCGTTCCATGCCTGGAATTTTTTACCCGGTGTTATGGCAGGTCTGCAGAGTTAAGACGTTGTCTTGCTACCTATGACTGGGAGGAGCTCACAAGGAATCGGCTGTACGCCCCTCTCAACGAGCCGGAAGAAAAAGGAAAATGGAAAATCAAACTGAGGAAGCGTCTTGTCCATGGCGACTCCATTCTTCTCGCTCATGCAAAGTACAATCTCCACACCCGATCTATAGTGAAGAGAATTCACTCTGATATACAAATAAACCATGACCCCGAGGGAAAAGCCCCTGCTTTTATAAAAATTGTACCTTGGTTCGATGGCCCTGCAAAACTCAAGGTGAAAGGTATATGGTTCGATCAAAATCGCTCCTTTCTTGCCCTTGAGATTAAAGGTAGTAGCGACCCCTTTGGTGCTCCTATCTGGAGGGATAGGGATAGTGTGACTACCGGCTCGTTAGCGGTAGGTGAGGACGGGATGGTCGGGTCTGGTGCGCCGATCAGGCGGCTCAGTAAAATGCCGGATATTATTGACCTCACCGATGCAGAAGCTCCCGATGGTGATGCACCATCAGTTGAAATTGAAGATCCGGACTTTGAGATACTGGGGACGCCTCGGGTTATCCACCAACGATGGAGATCAGGCCCTCATAGCTTCTCAGGACAAGCAAGGGTGGATACAACGGACGCGTCCGCTTTTTCTAGTGGCGATCCCCATGGAGGCGGGAAAGGGGTCGGTTATGCCTCGATACATGCAAAACCAGTATTGGAGTCTCAGGGCACATTAAGGGATATGTGGAACGCTATGCTATTTTTCAAAACAGAATACCCACATATCATCCAATCCGTTGAGTGGTTTACGTTCGATGCTGGCTACCAAGCCGATACGGAGCCCAAGCTTATCGCCGTCCAGCCCTTCGAAGAGCGAGAGGACGGGATGTCGAGCAAGATCTGGCGATGGCCGTATCTCGACCCCAAAACCATGCTGGAGGTGCGGGGAGCACTGGTTATGCGTATCAAGGCCGGGGATAACGAAGTCCACATCGTGGAAATCCAGCGGCGCCCTATCAAAAAGAAAGATAAAGATGGGCAGATCAGCGATGCTGAAGAGTCATTCCAAGGCTTAATATTCACTCTCGCCACCCCGGATGATCTCAGACCCTGGCTTACCCTCCTATTGTCGGAAGTAAGGTATAAAACGGGTGTCGTGAAGCATCTAGCAGCCAGTTGCCCAGGAAAGGCCGACAGCTTTAACCACGCCTCTTCCACTGGAGACTACATTCCATGTATATCAGCGGCACGGAATGCGCTGAGCAAGATGGGTGTGTTCTTTGCATGACCAATAGAGTAATGAAGCCTACCCATGCAGTAAGCACTCCACCGCACCAGATCACGCAACCTTATCAATTGGCTCAGAATGAAATCGAGTCGCTTCGGAGTGAGATGCAACAAGCGTATCTGGAAATGCAGCGGCTGCTACAAACTGAGTCCCAGCCAGGCTATATACCCGTCTCGCCAACGCCCGAAAACCCGTAGCCAAGCAAGGCTCACTGGGCGGTTATAGGTCCAGCAAGCTACGGGCCTTCATTAAGGTTGGTTTCCCCGTTCGCAATATGGTGTCTATCCATAACTGATTACCGTGTCTTACCCATCGTTCACAGCCGATATGTCCAGATACGACCAAATCGATATTCCGGATGTTGTCGCTGTGTCCCTCAAGATTTTTGCCGCCCCAAGTACAGTGCTTGGCCAGGCCTTCACTGAACTCTAAAGTAGCCAGCTGCTGCCAGTCGGCCACCGGGGCTTGCGCGTGAACCAATCCGATACGCCCTGCCTCTGTAATCAAAGTCATGGTGAGCGATAGCTTTTCCTGGATCTTTTCCGCCAACGCCCCATGCTGCTCAGGAGTCAAATCAGCCGCCCACTGCCCACCAATGCTATAGTGTTTATCAGCCCAGGCAGCTTGATAGTTGCTTGCCCAGAACACAAGCTCATGGTTACCAAGCACACTGTAGCAATAGCAGGTGTTCAGCAGCCATTCCAGCGCACGTAATGACTCTGGCCCACGATCAATCACATCACCAAGCATGAACAACCTATCTTTGGCAGATTCGAAGCCTGAGTCTACGAGCAGCTCCATCAGCAGCTGAAACTCCCCATGCACATCCGAACAAATCCAGTCCTCGCCGATTGGGTTAGCTGGGATTTCATGGTGGACAGCAATATGTCTGATCACCTATCACCTCCGCAAATTCGGGATGTGAACTCCAGCTGATGCACCAAGGCTTTTTGCACATGCCTGCAAGACACGCCCAGCATAGGATCAACCTGAATCAAGGCGTCCGCCTGCTCTGATGGCCAACCAGCGGAGTTATCATCAATAGCCAGCCACGGAATGGGGGTGGGTAGGCGGTGCAAACAAGCAGCATTTTGTTTAAAGCGTGTTTGGTGATCCCCCTCGATGATATCGAGACTGCTTCTACCCATCGCGGAGCGCCATGTGGCGCCTATGACTTGCTCTGCCAGTTTGGCGGGCAAGTATCCGCGAGCACGACGGAAGCCCAGCACACTCACCCAACTGGTCGACAATACGATCCGTAGCTCCGGGTACTCTTCTATAATCTTTTGCAACAGAGCAACCAGCATGAATAGCTCGTCCGAGATTCGCAGCTCGATCTGGCCATTAAGTCGTCGATACACGGCGTCAGGATGTAGAACACCATCATAGTCGAGAAATAAAATCACGTTTATCTCGCTAACTTGATCAGAGAGGGCTTCACTAGGCAGCATACTGTACCTTTGCCCGCAGGCATCCCCTCAGCTTTGTATTGAACGGGTACGCTGTGACTACAAACCTCGAAATCATCCAACAAGACAGTCAAGCCGCAAAGACAGCTCTCACGGCGGTTTTGCGAATTTTGAACATGTGGCACCTGACAGACACCCAACAGACGAGACTGCTCGGGCTGCATGATGAAAAAGCGCTTCATGACTGGCGAGCATATCCAGAGAGTGTTTCCATCTCAACGGATCTGATTGAGCGAGCAAGCTACATCCTGGGAATTTATAAATCCCTGCAAATTTTGTTCGCCAACCCTGACAATGCGGATCGATGGCTGATCACATGTAATGACAACCCCCTCTTCAACGGCCAAGCTCCCATTGAGCACATGATTACCGGAAACCTTACAGATATGGCGACAGTTCGGCGCCGCTTAGAGGCGTTGATAAGCTGATCGGCTCCTGGCTCATCGTCAACAGAGCCAAGCCTTTGGATACCCACCGCCCCTCACTGACCTTAATAAAAGTCGGTGAAATTCTGTACTGTCTGTAAATCGTCGTCATCCCGCTGCAAAAGCCTGTCGACAGCACCTAGGGCCACTGTGACCTTCCGCTGCTTTCTCAGCGGGTTCACAGTAGGGTCAAAGTTCTGCAGAATGTCAAGGTGCGCCTCATACAACCAGTCCTCGGCCTGCTGCCATGCCTTGCTCACATGGTGCTCCTGCTCACTAAACTCTCGCTTCAGCTGTCGACAATCCGAGAGAAATCTGCGCCACCGACACGCTCAAGAGCAGCAGCATTGTTGAGCACAAGAAGGGCGAGTAAGCCCCCATCCTCACAGGTGTTCATCATGAAGGCGGTCGGGGCCTGCCCCTGGAATGACTGGCGGAGTTCGATCCAACGCTGTTGGAGGTACTGACGCTAACTTTCATGCAGTTCGTTAAGCTGCGGCTCCAGACCCTTGGCGCCAGCCGCATATCCCAGGCAGAAGCACTCTCGGCCTTCTCTCCGTAGTTCTCTACCTTGACATATTCATGGGGGATTAGGCGATAGCTAGACCATTCTTTTTCTTCTGGCCCGTCGTCCGGCGCCAGATTCGCTTCCGGTTTAGGTGTAGATCGCTCAGGATGGTGGGCTGGGCATCAACTCTCATGCTCTGGGCAGAAATGTGCAAACGAGCATAACTTCCCCAGCCAGCCCACACAAAGCCAGTAGCTGGCTGGCCGAGCCATTCATCCATGATTCCGACCACATCCGGGAAGGCCACAGCCTCGTCTACCATCGTTTGGGTGATGCCAGTCAAACTGATGCAGAACTCACCTAGCACAGAGTAATAGACGCATGGTGTCGAGCAGACGCCCTTTCCGGGTCGCAAGCGCACAGCCAATCTCAATAATCTCCATATTGTGGCCGCTTTGAGGCTCACCCTCAGGAGTGATCCGGTCACTCCAGCAGGTTGCTTCGATATCGATTACCAACAGAACGGAGTAATTTAAAGCTTCTTCGACCTCACCAAAGGCGGAATTTAGCGCTCCCCAGCCCTTGAAGGCCTGCGTACTCGAACGGATTCAACGTGTTTTTGGGCCATATACAGTCAACGGCCGTTGTTAACGGCGTTTGCTGCGCCCTGGCCACGGCAATTGCCCTGTAAGTTCAGCCAAGCCTCCATCGTCCTCGACGCGCGCACCGAAGCGGTTCACTTCGACTCCAGGCAAGTTGTCGCTGTCGAACCATAATAGCGAGGTAGTGGTGTCGGTACGTGCGTAGTGCCTGGAGAGCTCCCAGAGGTCGAGTCCCTGTTCCCAGTTGTCGAACCAGATGTCCTGTGAAACATCTCCCGTGTCGGTAGCACTGTTGCCCGAAGAGCGGAGACGGTGGGCCACAGAGCCGACAGGGATTATGGATTTGGGAGATATCCAAGCTCCAGTCCGTCGCAAGCTAGTGGAGCGTGCTGCGTAACGTACTGCGCCACGCTCCATTGTGACGAAAGCGCACGGCATGTCACTGAGGCAAGCGAACCGAGATGCGGCAGCAGGGAATGAAGTGCCAAACAAGTCAGCCATGTGCTGGATCAGCTCCAGCGATGGCTCTTCCTTAGGTACGAGTGACAGCCATTGCTGATAGGGCATCAGCAGCTCAGCGGCGAACGTGTCACAGGCGATCTCGTTCGGGTGCCGCTTGGCATAAGACCAAGACGGCACTTCTTCGTGACTCGACCCCAGATCGAGCACGATATGAGCTACCTCGTGACAGATGGTGAAACGCTGGCGCTCTTCCATTTCCAGCGAGTTCACTGTAATGACGTGCTTCCCGTTCGGCTTAGTGATCGTGTAGCCGGATTCTCCTTCACCAAGCTCTTCCTTCTTGACCTTGGCGTTGGCCGCAACCACATAGGGCGTCAGGTCTGTTCGGATGTCCGACGTATCGACCTTCGCAATAAAGGCTCGCGCTCTCTGCCTGACATCCACCTCATCCATGATCAATCGTCCTCGTCCTCGAATGCTCGCTGTATCCGAGCGATCAATGTTGCAGGGTCAGGTCTCGTATTTCCACGATGCCTCACTCCCGCCGCAGCCGAAAAAATCTCGATGCTGATGGAGGGGTCTTGTAACACGAACTCAACAAGACGGGGGTCGGCCTCCGCATGGTCAACAAGCCACATAACGAGTGCTGCATCCCTCTCTCCTGGCTTGAGAACCCTCAACAGCTTCTCGACCAGATCCGGCGACGGATTCGTCTTCTCACCTGATTCCAAGCGGTGGACATAGGCATGATCCACCGAAGAGAGCTGACCGATTTCACGCAGTGAAAGGGTTCTGCGTTCGCGTAGCGTCTTGATAGCGACGCCCAGGCCTGTTTGCGGCATGAGTTCTGATCCTTACGGTTGTGGGGAGAAAGACCATAGTCCTGTTTTGCATCAACCCCACACCCAGTCGAGTTCAAAAGCGCATGTTGCGCGGGTGTTGCACCGGCACACATGCCCTGATACATTGTTGTCTAACTAGACAACGGAGTTAGGTTTTACGCCTTCTCTAGGTTGAATTGGCTTGGCCTTCCTGTTGTCTGTGCGAGCAACGCATTGTGCTACAGCGGGCGACCATTGACAACCCAGCCGGTTGGCTAGGATTTCCATAGTTCCATTGTAGGAGAGCCATCATGGCCGGCAAAAATCAGCATGTTGTTCCTCATCAAGACGGTTGGGCCGTTAAAGGCGCTGGCAACCAGCGGGCGACCTCTGTGCACGACACGCAGCAAAAGGCCATTGACGCAGCGAGGGGTATCGCGCGCAACCAGCAGTCCGAACTCGTCATCCATCGTCCAGATGGTCGTATCCGTGACAAGGATAGCCACGGCAACGACCCCTTTCCTCCGAGAGGTTAAGACGTCATGACTGACATCCCTACCTACCATGTGCTCGCCCTGTCGGGTGGAGGTTATCGCGGCCTCTATACGGCTACGGTTCTTGCCGAACTTGAAGCGGTGCTGGGTCGCCCTATCGCTTCCCACTTTGACCTGATCTGTGGCACATCAGCAGGAGGGATGTTGGCTTTAGGCCTGGCAGCGGAGATTCCGGCCAGCGAACTCAAAGCATTGTTCGAAGACGAAGGTAGCCGCATCTTTGGCCGCCGCAGCCTTCCAAGGCGGCTTTTGGGATTCTGGCTGACTGCAAAGCATGACTCGACGGGATTGCGAGATGTGCTGACCGAACGATTTCAAGGAACCACGATAGGCGACTTGAAACATCGTGTTCTTGTTCCGGCAGTCAACTACTCGACAGGTCGTGGACAGTTCTTCAAGACGCCCCACCACCCTTCCTTTGAGTTAGATCACCGCATGAAGATCGTCGATGTTGCGTTGGCGACCGCCGCCGCGCCCGTCTACTTTCCGCTGGCGCGCAACAACCGCGGTGTCTTCGCGGATGGAGGATTGGTAGGCAATGCCCCCGGCCTGTTCGGGTTGCACGAAGTCAAGACGTTTCTCGCGCCAAAACCGGATGTGCTCATTCGGGTTCTCTCCATCGGCACGATGACGATCGGTGCGACCGTTCGTGGCGGTGCCAGCCTTGACCGCGGATTCGGCAAGTGGCGCGGAGGGCTTTTTGACCTAGTGATCTCCGCCCAGGAATCGTCCGTGGACTACATGTTGCGGCAGACGTTGGGGAACAACTACTTCCAGATCGACGACAAGGTAACACCTGACCAGAGCAAGGACGTGAAGGCGCTGGATCGGGTTTCCATTGGCGCCACGAATACGCTCAAGGATCGCGGCAGCCACGCGGCCCAGCGCGCGCTTGGCGATCCTCTTTTTCAACCGTTTCGAGCGCACCAGGCCGGCGCCCCCATTTTCTATCACGGCCCCAACAAGAATGTACCGGAGGCCGCATGCTGAACCTGAGCCCGCTTTTCTTTACCACTGTTGACGATGAATCGTGCATGCATGACGGGCTGGATCTGACGCCTGAGCAGCGCATCTGGATCGCCCGCGCACGCACTGATGTCAGGGACTGCCTGCGCACAGGCATCCCTCGCGTGCTGAGGGCAAACGGATACACGGAGGACGTGCCGCAGCCGCGCTTCTTCACGCAAGGGTCGTGGGCATACAAAACGCTGAATTCTCCGGCCCGACGCCCGCAGCAGGCGGATGTCGATGATGGGTGCTATCTGCCATTGAGTTTTGTCTCGCAGACGAAACGCCCCAGCACGGCAACGACAGTGTTCTTTGCCGCTGCGGAAGAAGCATTGAAGCCGCTGGTCGAGGAAAAGCAGTGGAAGCTTGTCACCGACAAGCCGACCTGCATCCGCATCGTCATTTCAGCGTATGCCCACATTGATATTCCCCTGTACGCTATTCCCGACGAAGAATTTGTCACGCTCGCAAAGGCTTCGATGGAGCTATATGGCTACGATTCGCTGACGGAAGCGGTGAACATGGCAGAGCGGGATGCTTGGACAGCGCTGCCCGCTGACAAGGTGCTCCTGGCTCATCGTGAATGCAACTGGATGCCCTCTGACCCCAGGCCTGTGAAGGAGTGGTTCCTAGGCGAAGTGGAAGCCAAGGGGGAGCAGTTCCGCCGCGTGGTTCGTTACTTGAAGGCGTTCCGCGATTGGAGATGGCCCAGCGGTGGGCCTGCTTCGATCCTATTGATGGCCGCTGCGGCCCCGCTCTTTGAGAAGCGCGATCGGCGCGACGACCTCGCGTTGCTGGATGTCGTCGCGGCACTGCCGGCCCGGTTGCTCGCGGGGGTGCACAACCCTGTGGACGAGTCCGAGTCGCTCACGGAGCGGCTTGGCAACGAGGGCGTCGAAGAGGCGGCAAAGGCGTTTGAAGAATTTGAGAAAGTGCTTCGCGGAGCCATCGACACTGACAGCCCTTCACAGGCCTGCATTTGGATGCAAGGCGAATTCGGCCCTCGCTTTCCGAACGAGCCGGATCGGGTCAAGGTGGTATCCGTCGCCGCCACCATCGCTGCGGCTCCCGCAACGGCTGGCCCAAGCGAACTTGTCGGGCGAACGAAGGCAGGATGAACAGCGCCGTAGCGGTCGCAGACGTAATCGAGGCCTTCAAGCACCGAGGCTTCGAGTTTGTTGGCAAGACGGATGACGGCTGGTTCAGGCTGCACGGGCAGTTGACCCCACCCCAAGCGGACAAGGGCTGTCCATGCGAAATTCAGCTCGACCCTACGTTCTTCGACTTGCCTCGCATCCGGCTGCTGGAAATTCCTCCAGAGCTACCCGCAGCGGTTCCTCATCTTGGTGCAGGTGGCGGACTTTGCTATCTCGCCAAAGGCACGGTCGTTCTGGATATCTACGATCCTGTCGGACAATCGCTGGCATGCTTGCAGCGCGCTGCCGTCGTGCTCGGGCAGATCTTGAAGGGGGAGAGGATTGAAGATCTTACGGAAGAGTTTTTCGCCTATTGGGATGGATTGTTTTGCTTTGTGGACATGCAGGGCGAAGACCTGGGGCGACAGAACTGCATAGTCGCGCAGGCCAATGGGAATTCTTTGTGGTTCATCACCGACAACGAAGATCGAACAACAAAAAAGCTGACTTCGCTTGGCTACCAAGTCACCGGTCAAACAGTGCTGACCTACCGGGTCAAGACCAGTGCTCAACCTCGCCCGCTGACGAGCCATTGGCCTCCGGAAACAGTTGGGGATATCTTGGCGTGGCAAAGTACCCTCGACCCTCGTTGCAGGCGCAAGATTCACGAGCGCATCAAGGAAGGAGAAAAGAAAAAGGTCAACGGCGTTCTGATCGTTATCGAATCTCCGTTGATGACGTATGGCTTTGCGGTTCTCTATGATCGCCAACGCCAAGTCCAAAAGGGCAAGTTCGCAGATCGCAGGGATTCGAGCTATGGGTTAAAGGCGATGCCCGTCTCGGTGATCAGAATCGATGACCGATACCTTGCCCAGCGGAACATTCCTCAGTCAAAGACGCTTGCAGGTAAGAACCTAGCCATTGTTGGATGCGGCACGATCGGCGGATATCTGTCGGATATGCTGGTCAAGGCTGGTGCGGGGACATGCGGAGGAAAGCTCACGTTGGTGGATTTCGACTACCTTCTTCCGCAAAATATCGGGCGTCATCGCCTGGGATTTCCGGACTTGCTGTCGAATAAGGCCGAAGCCATGGCGAAAGAACTCAAGCGTTTGGCACCAGGGGCCGAGATTCGTGCCCTCCCTGTGGATGTCAAGCAGGCCCACCTGGGAGAGCTGGACTTGCTCATAGACGCCACCGGGGAAGAGTCCCTCGGGCATTGGTTGTGCAGCGACTATCCCTCAGCGCCCATACTTTCAGTCTGGATCGAGGGTCCAGGAACGGCTGTCCGTGCGCTCCTGAGGGCGAACCCACTTGGTGCGTGCTACCGATGTCTTTGGCATAGCAACAGGAGAGGTGAACTCCGTTCCACCGTTGATTCTCTTCCTACCATTTTGGCGGGGCATGGATGCGAGGGCTTGTATGTGCCATTCCCCGCTTCGGTGGCGGTGCACGCAGCCAGTCTGGGCGCAGAGATGGTCCTTGACTGGGTTAACGACGTGTATTCACCTGCTCTGCGAACTCGACTGATCGACCTAACCCATCAGCTTGCCACGCCCGATTGCGATCCGCTGCGGGACCTGGAATGTCCTGTATGCGGTTCATGAGTTCCTGGGCCACCGAAGATAGGCGAACGCTGCTGCATTTCTCGGAGTCCACGCTGGAGACGTTCTGTCAGTACATTCAGGCCAGTGATACCGACTGCGAGGCTGGCGGACTGCTGCTTGGTTCGGTTCATGGAGCCCACATGCTTATCGAGCAGGCAACGGTGCCTACAATATGGGACAAGCGATTCTACTTCCTTTTCGAGCGAATGCCATTTGGCCACGAAGCCATTGCTCTGGCTCGATGGAAGGCGAGTCAAGGCACCGTCCGCTATTTGGGCGAATGGCACACACATCCAGAAGACCACCCTCAACCTTCTAGTCTCGATAGATCTGAATGGAACCACTTATCAGCGCAGCGTCGAGACAAGCGGCCAATGCTTGCTGTCATCGTCGGGCGAAAATCTTTATACGCCGAGTTGGTGCCGAGATCTGGCCGAGGTTCGGTATTTACCTCTGTGGAATAACGGAAAATAAAACCAATGCCGCCCCGGCGGACTCGCGGGTTGCGCCTCGCGCTTCGTGCCGACTAGCGACCATCCGGCTTTGATCCCTAGCCTCCGGCCCATGAGAGCCAGCGCGCTGCTCTACAGCCTGATCGGAACCGCTGAGGCCAACGGGCAGAAGCCCTTCGTCTGGCTGCGGCATGTGTTGGAACGCCTTTCACCTGGCCAACAGCGCCTAAGAGTTGGAGGCGCTGTAGCCTTGAAACTGCGGACCTATCGCTATTTACTGATCCCGCCGCAAGATCGATTACGCTCGACCGGCGCCTGCCCACAAGCATGGAGCGCTACGACGACGGGCTGAGACCTGAGCACCGAACACCAGAAGGTGTCCGATGATGGCTTGTCGCCCTGGTCGAATGCGGCCCCGAGCACAGCGGCTCGCCGGCGGGCGGCGGCCGCGTTAAGTTCAGGTAGGCTTGCCGGACGGGCCGGCTGGCGCACCTGAAGCGCAAGGTGTCCACCGCGCTGTCGACGTGTCGATCGTGGGTGTTCGTCGTAAGTACAAAAGCCATCGACGAAGCTCACAACGCCGCCCCTGTGGGCGCGGGTGCGCGAGCAGTTCGATTACCATGTCTATGTCGCAACACCGAAGGCGGTGGGCATTAACCTCTACTGGGGAAACCGGCGAGGGCGTCGCGAACGAGTTGCCCGCTCGATGCCTATCGCGAATTAAAGGTTGTTAGAGCCAGGTGCGTGGCCAGATTGCCGGACAGACTGCCCTGTCCACCGTAGGCAAGGAAGGCGCCGGTCTGACCTATCGCGGCTACGATGTCCGCGAGCTGGCCAAGGACTGTCTGTTCGAGGAAGTCGCCTACCTGCTGTTCTACGGCGAACTGCCGACGGCTGCCCAGCTGGATGCCTACCTGCAGCGCCTGCAGGGCCTGCGCGATCTGCCCCAGGCGCTCAAGGAAGTGCTCGAGCGCATCCCGGCCGATGCCCATCCGATGGACGTGATGCGCACCGGCTGCTCGATGCTCGGCACCCTGGAGCCGGAGCACAGCTTCAACGAGCAGCGCGACATCGCCGACCGTCTGCTGGCCGCCTTCCCGGCCATCATGTGCTACTGGTACCGCTTCAGCCACGAAGGCGTGCGCATCGACTGCGTCACCGGCGAAGCCGACCTGGGCGGCCATTTCCTGGCTCTGCTGCACGACAAGAAGCCCAGCGAGCTGCATCGCAAGGTGATGAACGTGTCGCTGATCCTCTATGCAGAGCACGAGTTCAACGCCTCGACCTTCACCGGTCGCGTGTGCGCCTCGACCCTGTCCGACCTGTACTCCTGCGTCACCGGCGCCATCGGCTCGCTGCGCGGCCCGCTGCACGGCGGCGCCAACGAGGCGGCGATGGAAATGATCGAGAAGTTCGCCTCGCCGCAGGAGGCCATCGACGGCACTCTGGCCATGCTCGCGCGCAAGGACAAGATCATGGGCTTCGGCCACGCCATCTACAGCGTGTCCGACCCTCGCAACGAGGTGATCAAGGTCTGGTCGAAGCAGCTCGCCGAGGAAGTGGGCGACACGGTGATCTTCCCGGTCTCCGAGGCCATCGACCAAGTGATGTGGGAGCAGAAGAAGCTGTTCCCCAACGCCGACTTCTACCACGCTTCGGCCTACCGCTTCATGGGTATCCCTACCAAGCTGTTCACCCCGATCTTCGTCTGCTCGCGGGTCACCGGCTGGGCCGCCCACGTGTTCGAGCAGCGCGCCAACAACCGCATCATCCGCCCGAGTGCCGAGTACACCGGCGTCGAACCGCGCGCCGTGCCGGCCCTGGCGCAGCGCTAAGTAACCGTTTCATGGGAGCAGTACCGGGAAAGAGGCTGGTCACCCTCACTTTCCCGGTGCTGCTCCCATTTTTTTGGTTCTTCGCGGGATCGTGGGGAAGAGCGGATTGACAGACAGGGAAGCAGGTAAATTGGCAGTCGCCAAACACACC
>CAYYUQ010000073.1:0-17601 GCA_964474945.1 uncultured Halopseudomonas sp.
GACCATGGCGGCCTGACTTAAACGAAATGGCCTCCATAAAACCCGGTGTGATTCACTAGCTATGTCACGGATAGTGTCGTTAGCAGTAATTCTGGCGCGTGGTATGACAACATAATGCGAATTCTTCAATGACACTTTCTTCAAAGCTTGGCTTTATGGTGTTTCTCCTTTTGTTTGCCGCTATGATTTTGTTTGTCGTGGTTGGACAGCTCACGGTGCGTCGTTTGCGAAAAAATCCGGAAGTGAGAGGGGCGCTAGGCACAGAGCTTTCAAGCGGCTGGGATATTCTCAATGTGGCTGGCGCCTTATCACGACCCAAGTGGTTTTCCAAGATGATGAGGCGATCCCCGTTGAGCTTTATGGCGGCGGACGAACGGGTTTTATATAAGCACACCAATATTATTGAGCGGATCCTGGCGCGACTGTTCTTCTGGTCTTGGGCTATCTCTGGAGTGTCATTCATTCTTCTGGGGGCGCTAGACATGCTGGGCTGGATAGACTAGAAGCTGGATCCCTCGTTAAGCGCTCGTAGCCTGTTCTAACCATTCATATTATGAATGCCCGCCCTGAGCCTGCTTTCCATTCTCTTGGGACGTGCTTTTGCGTAAGGTAATGCACCATTCAAATTCTGATTCAAACAACTGGGAGAAGACTGTCATGGCTTCATTCGAGGACATCAAGAAGGTAGGCGTGATCGGCGCTGGCACCATGGGCCGGGGTATCGTCATGAACTTCGTCAACGCCGGGTATCCGGTGGTCTGGCTGGATGTGAATGCCGAAATGCTGGAAAAGGGCCTGACGGAAATCGCCAGCGTTTACAAACGCTCGGTTGCCCAGCAGCGTTTTGATGAGGCCGAGGCGCAGGCGCGGTCGGCGCGTATCAGTACCACCCAGAATTACGCTGACCTGGCTGATATGGATCTGGTGGTAGAAGCTGTCTACGAGAACATGGATCTGAAAAAGACCATTTTCGCCGAGCTGGACAAGGCAGTGAAGGCGTCGGGCATTCTGGCAACCAACACCTCCTACCTGGATATCGACGAAATTGCCTCGGCTACTGGCCGTCCGGCACAGGTACTGGGCCTGCACTTCTTCAGCCCGGCACACATCATGAAACTGCTGGAAGTGGTACGCGGTAAGGCTACTGGCCAGGATGTACTGGACGCCTGTCTGGCGGTGGGCAAGAAGATTGGTAAGGAAGCGGTGCTGGCCGGTAACTGCCACGGCTTTATTGGTAACCGCATGCTGTCCATGTATTCCCGTCAGTCCCGCGAGGTAGTGCTGGAAGGTGCCACGCCGTGGCAGGTAGACCAGGCGCTGCAGGGTTTTGGCATGGCCATGGGGCCGTACCGCATGTATGACGTGGTCGGTGTCGATCTGGGCTGGCGCTCGCGTCAACTGGCCGGTCTGGGTCGCGGTGAACCGATTGTCTGGTTGGACAACCGCCTGTGCGAAATGGAGCGTTTCGGCCAGAAGAGCGGCCATGGCTTCTACCGCTACGAGCCGGGTAGCCGGCAGGCTATCCATGATCCGGAAACCGACATGATGGCCCGTGAAGTCGCCGAGGAGGCCGGCTACACCCCGCGCGACGTGTCCGACGAGGAAATCCTGCAGCGTTGCATTCTGGCGCTGGTCAATGAAGGCGCGCGTATTCTCGACGAAGGCTTTGCCGAGAGCGCCGAGGATATCGACCGGGTCTACCGCTTCGGTTATGGCTTCCCCGCTGAGCGCGGTGGTCCAATGGCGTACGCTGACAGCCTGGGGCTGGATGCTGTATTGCAGCAGATCCGTGAGTTGGAAGCCGCTCAGGGTGAATTCTGGAAGCCGGCTGCCGGTCTGGTTCGCCGTGCCGAGGCGGGTGAGACGTTCACCGGTTAATTCGGTTTTAACCCCGGCCCGGCTGGTGATGCGACCAGCCGGGCTTTTTCATTTCACCCATCCCTTCCTGCATCCGCAGTTCAATTGTCCCGAACAGCCCGCCATTCCGTTGCGTACAGACGCGCTCAGCTCTGTTCTTTACTTGCCCTTAGAAAACTTCTAGTCTCGCGACTGCTTCCGAGTCCCGCCGTTATGGTGGTCGCAATCGTTAGGTTCCGTGGGGTAACTGATTGATTGAATTGATATTGGGCGGCGCTCGATCCGGCAAGAGCCGCCTTGCCGAGCAGCAGGCTATCGCCTCCGGACTGGAGGTGGTTTATATCGCCACCAGTCAGCCGCTGGATGAGGAAATGCGCGCGCGCATCCGTCATCACCAGCAGTCCCGCCCCGCACATTGGCAGCTGGTTGAAGAGCCGCTGGCCTTGGCCGGGGTGTTGCGTGAACAGGCCGCAGCAGGGCGCTGTCTGCTGGTCGATTGCCTTACCCTCTGGGTGACCAATCTGCTGCTGGACGACAATCCCCAACGCCTGCATGACGAGCGTCAGCAACTGCTGGATACGCTCGAGACGCTGCCAGGGCACATCATTCTGGTCAGTAATGAAACCGGTATGGGCGTGGTGCCGATGGGTGAGTTGAGCCGCCGCTACGTGGATGAGGCCGGCTGGTTGCATCAGGAGCTGGCGCGGCGCTGCGATCGGGTACAGTTTTGCGTGGCCGGCCTGCCCATGTTGCTCAAGGGCAGCGCGGTCGCTAATTGAACAAATGAATGAGAGTGTGATGACAACAGAATGGTGGCAGGAACCCGTTGCGCAGGTAGATCAGCGGGTGCAGGAGCAAGCCTGGCAGCGGCAGCAGCAGTTGACCAAGCCACAGGGCGCGCTCGGGCAGCTGGAGCAGCTGGCAGTAAACCTCGCCGGCTGGCAAGGCGATCCGCAGCCGCAACTGCAGCGGGTATGGATCAGTATTTTTGCCGGAGATCACGGCGTAGCTGTTGAAGGGGTGTCCACCGTACCGCAGGCGGTAACCGGGCAAATGCTCCGTAACTTCTCCACTGGCGGCGCGGCGATCAGTGTCATGGCAAAGCAATTGGGCGCGACGCTGGATCTGCGCGATCTCGGGCTGGCCGTGCCGATTGAGCCACTGCCTGGCGTGCATCATCTGAATCTGGCTGCGGGAAGCGCGAACTTGCTGCATGAGCCGGCCTTGACCGTTGAGCTATGCCAACAGGCGTTACTGGCCGGACGTCAGGCCGTGCTGGACGCCGCTGCGCAACAGGCCCAGCTGTTCATTGCCGGGGAAATGGGGATTGGCAACACCACACCTGCCTGCGCCATGGCCAGTATGCTGTTGCACCGACCGGTAGCCGAACTGGTCGGCCCGGGTACCGGCTTGAACGCCGAAGGCCTGCTGCACAAGACCCAGGTGATCGAGGCTGCCGTGGCTTTGCACCAGCCGCACTGTACCAGCGCCCTTGATGTGCTTTGCCGTCTTGGCGGGCTGGAAATAGCCGGCATAGCCGGTGCTTATATGGCCGCAGCGCAGCAGGGCATCCCGATGCTGGTGGATGGTTATATCTGCTCGACCGCGGCGCTGTGCGCGGTGCGCCTTAACCCTGCATGCCGGGACTGGATGCTGTTCGGCCATCGCAGTGCGGAGCCCGGCCATGCCGCGGTACTTGCTGCGCTGGGGGCCGAGCCGCTGCTGGATCTGGGTATGCGTCTGGGCGAAGGCACCGGCGCTGCGGCAGCAGTACCCCTCTTACGCATGGCCTGTGCCCTGCATAATGACATGGCGACCTTTGCCGAGGCGGCGGTAGCGGCAGGGCCGGTCACGTGCTGACACTGGATTTGCTACGCCACGGCGAGACTGAGTTGGGTGGCGGGTTTCGTGGCAGCCTGGATGATCAACTGACACCGGCCGGTTGGCAGCAGATGCGTCAGGCTACTCATAAGCCCGATCGCTGGGACGCGATCATCAGCTCGCCACTGCGGCGTTGCGCTGATTTTGCCGGCGAGTTGGCACAACAGTGTGATGTGCCACTGGTCTTGCAGGCCGACCTGCAGGAGCTGCATTTCGGCGATTGGGAAGGGTGTCATGCCAGCGAGTTGATGCTCGAACATGCCGATGAGCTTGGCCGTTTCTGGTCTGCACCCTACGAGTTCACCCCGCATGGTGGCGAACCTATGGTGCAGTTTGAGCAGCGGGTGTTGAGTGCGGTCAGGGCGCTATACCAGGGGCATGCCGGCAAACATGTATTGCTGGTCACCCATGGCGGTGTGATGCGCTTACTGGCGGCGCGGGCCCGGGGTCTGGCTCGGGATCAATTACTCCAGGTTGAAGTCGGCCACGGCCAACGGCTGCGGTTGCAGCTTGATGCACAGGGAGAGCTGCACGAATGCCCCTATTGATCGCTCTGCAGTTTCTGACGCGCCTGCCGATTCGTTTGCCCGGCTTGCCTACGCCGGATGAGAACGGTCGATCCCTGCTCTGGTATCCCATGGTCGGGCTGCTGCTGGGCCTGTTGCTGGTGCTGGGGTACGGCCTGCTGGATGGCGTCTCGGTATTTGTGCAAGCTGCCATTCTCTTGAGCGTCTGGGTATGGCTCAGCGGTGGCCTGCACCTGGATGGGCTGGCTGATACGGCGGATGCCTGGGTCGGCGGCTACGGTGATCGTGAGCGTACACTGGCGATCATGAAAGACCCGGCCTGCGGGCCGATTGGCGTCATCACGCTGGTGCTGGTGCTGTTGTTGAAGTGGGCTGCGCTGGTCGCTCTGCTGCAGGAGGGGCATTGGGTTGTTCTATTACTGGCGCCCTGGCTTGGTCGTTGGATGCTGCCCTTGCTGCTGTTCACCACGCCCTACGTTCGACCCGGCGGGATGGGGCACACACTGACTGAGCACATGCCGCGCCGCAGTATACCGCTGCTCCTGGCGGTGAATGCCTTGGCCATGTTGTTATGTGGTTGGGTGGGGGTGATGGCGCTGCTGGTGACGTTACTGGTGGGGCTGGTCGTGCGGCATTATCTGCGTGAACGGCTGGGTGGCACCACCGGCGATACAGCCGGTGCGCTGGTCGAACTGGTCGAGCTATCGGTACTGCTGGTCTGCGCGGTGGTTTGAGCAGGCGCTGCCGTAGCAGCGTCAGGCCTCATTTTCCGGCAATGGGTTTGCCGATGACCGGCTCGCCATTCATGCTCGCTTTCTTGAGCACGATCTGATAATGCTGGCCGTCGGTTTCAATCTGGCTCAGGCGTACCAGCAGATAATTCCAGTCCTTGGCAAACCACAATGTGGTTTCACGTTTGGCGTCAGCATCACGCACGCGCTCGACTTCCACTGCGTCGAACTGACCATTGCGGGTCGTGACCCGTTGTTCACCGGTGACGCGGAATTGATATTGTTCAATGTCGTCGCCGTCCACCACTATGTAGCTCATCTCGGTCTTGCCAGCCATCAGGTCGCGTTGTAGCGCCAACTGATAGGTGGTCTTGTCGAGCAGGCCTGGCTGAACGGGGAGGGTGAACGCATCCTTCTTATGGACGCCGCGTACTTCGCCAGCGGCCCAGTCGAAGCTCTGGGTGGTCTCGCGGCTGCGGCCCAGGCCCTTGCGCTCATAGTGATAGGTCAGCGGGACTATCTGGTCGCTTTCCAGCGCCAGGGTGCTTTCCTCGGTCAGTTTGGCGACGAACATGCTGGCGCGAAACTTCAGGTTCCAGGTGCCGTCGGCGTTCTGCTGCAGGCTGTGAATGGCTTCGCCGTTGACCGGAATGTTCTTCATGTCCGCTGCATAACTGGCGGTGAAGGGGAGCAGCGGCTGGGCCATGACCAGGCTGCTACCCAACGTCAGTGCCGCAGCCATCAGCCAGCGGGCTGGGCGGCGGCACAGAAGTGACAGTGAGTCAGTCATTATGGAGACCTCGCATGTCTGTTTTGAATTGTTCCAGCCGTAAGCCGCTGGGTGCGATAGGTGTTCCATCCAGGTGCACCTGGCCATCCACTAAACGTAGACGCCCATTCATACACAACATTGCTGCCAGAGGATAGAGTTGATGCTCTGTCTGGCGCACACGATCACCCAGCGTATCGGGCGTGTCGTCGGGCAGTACCGGGACGCGGGACTGCATGATGGCGGGGCCGCCATCCAGCTCTTCGGTAACGAAGTGGACAGTAGCACCATGCTCGCTATCACCCGCTTCCAGTGCGCGCTGGTGGGTATGCAAACCCGTGTATTTGGGCAGCAGGGAAGGATGGATGTTCAGCAGCCGTCCCTGGTAGTGGACGACAAAATCAGCGGAAAGAATGCGCATGAAACCGGCCAGAATGACCCATTGCGGTTCATGGGTATCAATCAGCTCGGCCAGTGCCCGGTCATAACTGACCCGATCGGGAAACTGGCGATGATCCAGCACAGCGGTGGGAATGCCGGCTTTGGCAGCCCGCTCCAGCCCGTAGGCATCCGCGCGGTTGGAAATCACCGCGACGATGTTGGCCTGATCAGGATGCAGGCGATCAATGAACGCCTGCAGATTGCTGCCTGATCCGGAGATCAAAATAACGGTGCGGCAACTCACGTATCAGTTGCCGTTACGCAGTACAACAGCCTCACCACTGGCCTCGGCGGGTTCGATGCTGCCGATGATCCAGGGTTGCTCTCCGGCCTGCTGCAATACCTGCAGCGCGCGCTCAGCATCATCGGCACCCACGCAGATAACCATGCCGACACCGCAGTTGAGTACCCGGTGCATTTCGGTTTCATCAACGTTGCCCTGTTCCTGCAGCCAGTTGAATACTGCCGGACGCTGCCAGCTGCTCAGATCGATGCTGGCGCTGGCGTTGGTCGGCAGTACCCGCGGAATGTTTTCCAGCAGGCCACCACCGGTGATGTGCGCCATGGCCTTGACTACGCCGGTGTCGCGGATCAGTTGCAGCAGTGCCTTGACGTAGATACGGGTGGGGGCCATCAACAGATCGGTCAATGGCTGGCCATCGAGCTGTACGTTCTGGATGTCAGCCCCGGCCACTTCGATGATCTTGCGGATCAGTGAGTAACCGTTGGAGTGCGGGCCGGAGGAAGGCAGGGCCAGCAGTACGTCGCCGGACTGAACCTTGCTGCCGTCGATGATCTCGGATTTTTCCACCACGCCGACGCAGAAACCGGCCAGATCGTAGTCGTCGCCTTCATACATGCCCGGCATCTCAGCGGTTTCGCCGCCAACCAGCGCGCAACCAGCCAATTCACAGCCAGCGCCGATGCCGGTGACTACCTGAGCCGCTACGTCCACATTCAGTTTGCCGGTAGCGTAGTAATCAAGGAAGAACAGCGGCTCAGCGCCGCATACAACCAGATCGTTTACGCACATGGCGACCAGATCGATACCGATCTGGTTATGCTTGTTCAGATCCATCGCCAGGCGCAGTTTGGTGCCAACGCCATCGGTACCGGAAACCAGAACCGGCTGCTTGTAGCCTGCCGGGATTTCGCACAGGGCGCCGAAACCACCGAGGCCACCCATGACTTCCGGGCGGGCGGTGCGTTTGGCGACGTGCTTGATACGGTCTACAAGCGCATTACCCGCGTCGATATCGACACCGGCGTCCTTGTAACTGATGGAAGGCTTGGAGGGCGTTTGGCTGCTCATGCGTGGGTCTCGAGTAATCTGAAGAGGAGGCGATAGGGCCATCGCGATATAGCGCGCTAGTGTAGCAAATTCATCAATGGCGTGACACTTTGCGCGGCTGCGGTTGCCCGCGCTGCGGTGCTTGTTTAATGTATGCGCTTTATGACCGCTGTGGCAGGCCATTCCGGCGCGGCAGCAACATCATCAGATGGAATTATCATGGGTTTCAAGCAAGGCCTTCGCGCGCTCCTGTCAGGTACCGTCATGCTGGCGTCAGCTTATGCTCCAGCCGCTGTGTTGGATAACCTTTACCAGGTGCAGATACCCCGGCAGGAAGGGCAGAGCCGCGACGAGGTAATGCGTGCAGCGTCGGTCATCATGTTGCAACGGCTGGCAGGTAGCGACGTGAGTTTGAAGTCGGAACCCATCGCCAAAGCCTTGAAAGCCCCGCAGGACTTGATGAGCCGCATTGGTTCCGCCGAGGGCGGGCAATTACGTATCCAGTTCGAGCCGGATGCCCTGAGCAAAGTGCTCAAGCAATCAGGTCAGCCGCTGTTGGGCCCCAACCGGCCCGGCATTCTGCTTTGGGCTGTGGAAGCTGGGGAGTTGGGAGACCGCACCCTGAGCCCGGTCGCCCCTGACGCCTTGCTATTGAAGCAGGCGGCGCAGCACCGGGGCGTTGCATTGAGTTTCCCGCTGGGTGACTTGCAGGATATGGCGTTGGTAGATGAGGCGACCATTCGTCAGGCGAGCAGCGAACCGTTACTTGAGGCCAGTCAGCGTTATCCTGCGGAGGGTACGCTGGCGCTGGTGATCGGGGGGACAGAGTCCGACGCCGAGCTGAACTGGACGCTGTGGTTGAATGATGAGCGCAAGTCCGGCCGCATTCGTGGTACTGCTGAGCAGGCGGCTGACGAGTTGATGCAGCGGTTGGCCAACCTGATATTCAAACAGTACGCGATTCCCGCAGCAACAGTCGGCAAGCACACTGAATGGCAACTGCAGGTTGACGGCGTCGATAGCGTCGGTGCCTATTCCGGGTTGCTCGGTATGCTGCGGCGGCTGGGTACTCAGCAGCAATCCAGGCTGTTGGAGATTAACGGTGATCGGGTGCTGCTGCAGGTGAGCTTCCCTGGTACCGAAGAACAATTGGAGCGCATGCTGGATCTGGATATGCGTTTGCAACGCATCCCCGAACCCATCGCTGAGCCTGCTCCTGAGCCTGTCGTGCCGGTCAGCGACAGCGACGCCGCAATCAATGTACAAGAGACTGCCGCCCTGGAGGTCGATGGCATTGAGGTATCGACCATGACGGATCCCAATGCCGACGAGCCGCAGCTTCCCGCTGCGGAGGACGCCCAGGCGGATGAAGAAGTGACTGCACCGGCAGCACCACAATTGCCTACCCTCTATTTCCGTTGGCACGGATAAGGACGCCTGATGCGTGATGCAACAGGCCCGGCGGGGCTTAATTGATGTCCAGCGGCCACCCCATGCAGTTGCCGCTGGGTATCAAACTCAGAGACGAAGCTACCTTCGATAATTACTACAGCGGCCCGAATGCGGCGGTATTGGCGATGCTGCAAACGCTGTCCGATCCTGGTCAGTCGCCGGTAGAACACTGCGTTTATATCTGGGGCGCGCCGGACAGTGGCCGCTCGCACCTGTTGCAGGCCGCTTGTCATCGCATGGCCGAGGCTGGGGCGCTGGCCATGTACCTGCCGCTACGGGAGGTCATGGAGCACGGCCCGCAATTGCTTGATGGCATGGAAGAAGTTGATCTGTTGTGTCTGGATGAGCTGGAGGTGATTGCCGGCCACGCGGAGTGGGAGGAGGCGCTGTTCCATCTCTATAATCGTATCCAACAACGCCAGGGGCGCTTGCTGATGGCTGCCACTGCGGCACCTCGGGCACTGGACTTCCAGTTGCCGGATCTGGTGTCGCGTCTGGGTTGGGGGCTGGTGTTTCAATTGCAGGCGCTGGATGACGAGGGCAAGCAGCAGATGCTGAAAATGCGTGCCGCGCGCCGTGGACTGCAATTACCTGATGAAGTGGCGCGCTATATTCTGAGCCGCGGTGCAAGGGGAATGGGGGAGCTGTTTGCTGCATTGGAGCACTTGGATCAAGCCTCACTCCAGGCCCAGCACCGGCTGACGATACCTTTCGTCAAGCGGGTGATGGGCTGGTAATTCTGCTCAGCAATACCCCAGGTTCAGTTTCACCCGTTGTGCCTGATAGCTCCAGCGGACAAACATCAACGCCGCGATGAAGTACAGCACAGTGGTGCCGACCAGTATTCCGCCATAGACCTCTTTACCCGCTACAAAGCAGGTCTGCACGCCGTAGATGAAATACAGGTTGATGGCGAAACACAGCCAGGCATGGGTACGTATATGTCCCATGGCTATGCCCGGCAGGAAGATCAACAGCGGCACCAGCAGCACGCCGACGATCACTACCGGGTTGGCCCCATGCAGATCGGCAATAAAAGCATTGTAGATAAACAGGCAGGCCAGCAGCCCGGCATAGCCCAACCCTGCCAGCAGGCGGCTGATGCGTATGCGTGATTGCAAATAATCCAGCGTGGGCAGCGGTTTGTCAGCTTTCGACATGCTTGGCTCCAGCCAGAAGTTGACGGGTAACCGTACCTACCCGCTTACCGAGGGCGCGACACAGCAGCGTCTCGTGTTGATCCAGCGGACGTGAGCCGTCCGCTCCTGCCAGATGACTGGCGCCATAGGGCGTGCCGCCACCGCGGGTTTCGGTCAGCGCGCTTTCGCTATAGGGCAGACCAACGAGCAGCATGCCGTGGTGCAGTAGCGGTAATTGCATGGATAGCAGCGTGCTTTCCTGACCGCCATGCAGGCTGGCAGTGGTGGTGAATACCGCCGCTGGCTTGCCACACAGGCTACCGGACAGCCATAGACTGCTGGTGCCGTCGATGAAGTATTTGAGCGGCGCAGCCATGTTGCCGAAGCGGGTAGGGCTGCCGAGGATCAGTGCGGAGCAGTTTTTCAGATCCTCTTCCGTACAATACACAGCGCCGCTGTCGGGGATTTCAGGTGCGGTGGCGCGGGTCTCGGTGGAGACCTTGGGCACGGTACGCAACCGCGCTTCCAATCCAGCCTGCTCCACGCCTTCGGCGATCAGTCGCGCCATTTCAGCGGTCGAGCCGTTATGGCTGTAATACAGCACCAGTACGTAGGGTTCGCTCATGCGTATAGCTCCAGGACTCTTTCTGGCGGACGGGCGACAATCGCCTTGCCGTCACGGATGACGATCGGGCGCTCGATCAGGCGGGGGTAATCGACCATGGCCTGAACCAGTTCGGCCTCGCTGAGTTCAGGGTTGCCAAGGTTCAGTTCCTTGTAGGTATCTTCACCCTTGCGAATCAATTCCCGGGCCGACATGCCGAGCTGCTGGAGCAGGGCGCTGAGGGCGGCGCTATCCAATGGTGTGTCGATGTACTGGACAATTTCCAGCTCATCTCCCTGTTGTTCAAGCAGAGCCAATGCCTGGCGAGACTTGGAGCAGCGGGGGTTGTGATAGATGCAGACCTTGGACATGGCATTTCTCCGATCAGATCCTGTAATGGCCGCAAGGCGGTGGCTTATGCGGGGCTTGACCGCTATTCTAAGCCCTAAACTACCTACTGTCAGGGAACACAGAGAACAGAGCCCGATGCCACGACGAATCCAGCGGTTGGTCTATTTCTGCCGCTATCTGTTACGCCGCTTTGGCGAAGACAACTGTCCGAAAAACGCTGCTGCCCTGACCTATACCACCCTGTTTGCGGTGGTGCCGGTGATGACGGTTACCTATGCCATGCTGGCGGCCATCCCGGCGTTCAATGAGGTGAGCGGGCAAATCGAAGGGTTCATCTTCGACAATTTTGTCCCCTCAACCGGCGCGGCACTGCGCGACTATCTCAGTGAGTTTTCCCAGCAGGCTCGGCAGCTGACCGGCATCGGTGTGGCCTTGCTGATGGTAACGGCTTTCCTGATGCTGGTTAATATCGAGAAATCCTTTAATGCCATCTGGCGTATCCGCCAGCCGAGAAGGGGCGTATCCAGCTTCCTGCTGTACTGGGCTGTGCTGAGCCTGGGGCCGTTGTTGCTGGGGGCTGGTTTTGTCGTCAGCACCTATCTTGCTTCGCTATCCTTCCTCACCGGAGATGCTGTGCTTGCGTCGGCCTGGAAGCAACTATTGGGCTGGTTGCCGCTGCTGCTCAGCATCGCTGCGTTCACCCTGATCTTCGTCGCTGTTCCTAACACCCGTGTGCGACTGCAGCATGGATTGGCCGGCGGGGTGTTGGTGGCGCTGCTGTTCGAGGGGGCCAAGGCCTGCTTTGCGCTCTATGTCGCATTATTCCCGAGTTTTCAACTCATTTACGGCGCATTCGCTGCTTTCCCGCTGTTTTTGCTGTGGATCTATGTCAGTTGGCTGATCATCCTGTTTGGTGCCGAGCTGGTATGCAATCTGGGCAGCAGCGTGGCATGGCAGCGCTCCGCCTATCCCTGGCTGGTCAGCCTGTTGTCTCTGCTGCGGATATTCATGCATGCGCAGAAGGATGGCCGGGTGGTGGATCTGCCGACCGTCAATGCGACCGGTTGGCCTATGCCGGAAGACCTCTGGCTGGATTTGACTGAATGGATGGAAGGGCAGCGATATATCACGCGCGCGCAACAGGGTGGCTATGTGCTGAGCCGTGATCCCGAGCAGCTGGACATGTCCGAGCTGTTGGAAGCCCTGCCTTACGCTATGCTGCGAATATCTGATCTGCCGGTGTCGCTGGGCGCAGGTGATCTATGGTATCCGCCACTGCGTGAGGCCTTGAGTCGTCTGGAGGCGTGTCGTCGGGATGTCATGGCCGGCAGCCTCCGCAGTTGGTTGCAGGGCGATAGCCGAGCCAGGCTGGACAACGAGGAGGCAGAATAATGAGAGCATGGTTGATTGCTGCGCTGGTCAGCGCGACCCTGATGTTGACTGGCTGCGCCGATGAGCAATGGCTGGATCACCGGGGTAACGTGGTATCCCCGGCCGATCTGGATGAGCGTTGGGTGGTCGTCAATTACTGGGCCGAATGGTGCGCACCCTGTCTGCATGAGCTACCGGAATTCAACCGTCTGGCGGCTAACCCGAATGTGTTGGTGCTGGGGGTCAATTACGATGACGTAAGCGGTGCTGCGCTGCTGGAATTGTCTGATCGGATGAATATCGAATTTTCGGTGCTGGGGCAGGATTTCGAGCAGAGCCTGAAGCTGGAACGCCCGCAGGTACTTCCCACGACCTACATTTTTGATCCGGACGGGACGCTGCAGCATAGCTTGCCGGGGCCGCAAACCGAGCAGTCGTTGCTGGCGTTATTGGATATCTAGTCCTTCACATACCAGTAGCGATACCAGTAGTCCTGCACCTTGTCCGGATAACGGTGGCTACCCAGGCTACCGTTATAACGCGCCAGCGCACGGCGCAGATCGCCCTTTTCCCGATCCAGATAGTATTTGAGAATGGTGCAACCGTAGCGCAGGTTGGTGGCCAGATCGATCAGGTTATCTTCAGGACGGCCCAGTTCAGCTTTCCAGAATGGCATTACCTGCATGATGCCCTGGGCTCCGGCGCGGGACAGCGCGTAGCGGTCGAACAGGCTCTCGACATGGATGACGGCTAATACCAGATCGGGTTTTAGGCTGGCGCGCTTGGCCTCACGGTGTACCAGGCGCAGGAACCGCAAACGCTCTTCCTCATCGGGAATATAGCGCCGCAGACGGGTAGACATATCCAGCAACCAGACCTGTGCATCAAAGGGATCGGCGAAGCTGTCAGCCTGGGACACGGCCTCCATCAGTAGCGCCCGCAACTGAGGATCAACCGGAGGGCTCTGGCTTACAGCGAGCGCTCCCGGTGTGAAGCTCAGGGCAAGATAGAACACGATCCATGTGTGGCGCAGCATGTCAGGGCTTTCCGCTGTGTTCCCGTTCCAGGGCGTGGATAAACTGGTATTGCAGCTCCGGGTCGCCAACCGTCAGCAGAATCAGCATGTATTCCAGCTGGGTTGACTCTTCCCGCAGACCAAGCTGGTGCAAGCGCTTGACCCGAGCAACCCATTGGTCGACGTCGCTTTCTTCCAGGTTGTCGTAGATCAGCGGAACGGCTTCCTGCAATACCGTGCGCAATTCTCGACTGATCAACAGATCAGACTCGGCCACCAGGGTGGGGCCGCTTCGGGCGACCAGTTCCAACCCGCGCAAATTGTCGAAATCCAGTTCGAAAAATTGCTCATCCAGCAAGTTCAGCCGCACAACACCGTCGTGGTCGGTCTGTAGACTGAATTGCTGCCCTTCAGCGATCAGTGTCAGTGGTTGATTGGCCCAGGGCAGGGTCTGGTAGCTCTCATTGCTACTGATCTGTTGACCCTGTGCGTCGAACTCGGTGATCTGCTGCAGCTTCTGTTCGGTAACCCGGATGCTGCGCTGGGGTGTGGTAAGTACCCGCGGCTCGCCCACATCAATACTCAAGGTATGACTGATGAGCTTATGCTCCACTCGCGTTGACGTCGGAGTCGCCGGCTGCTGGGTACTGCAGCCACTCAGCAGAATGCCAGCACACAGCCAGAGTGCCCAGGGAGCAAGAGAGGTTTGCATGCCGGTTGTTCTCATTTACCACCGATGCGCTGAACCAGGAAGTTGAACATGTCGGCGACCGCGACGCTCTGGGCGTCCTGGTCGCGACGGTATTTGTATTCCAGCTGGCCTTCAGCCAGACCGCGGTCGCTGATGACCACCCGATGCGGAATGCCGATCAGATCCATGTCGGCAAATTTGACGCCGGGGCTGACCTTCTTGTCGCGGTCATCCATCAACACTTCGATGCCGGCCTGCTGAAGGTCGCGGTACAGCTGTTCTGTGGCTTCACGCACAGCGTCGGAGCTTTCCATTTTCATGGGTACCAGAGCGACCTGGAAGGGTGCGAGGGCCTCCGGCCAGCGAATGCCGCGATCGTCATGGTTCTGCTCGATGGCCGCAGCAACGACGCGGGACACACCAATGCCGTAGCAACCCATCAACAGCGTGGATGTCTTGCCCTGCTCGTTGAGTACCGTGCATTGCATGGCTTCGCTGTACTTGCTGCCCAACTGGAAGATGTGTCCAACCTCGATGCCGCGCTTGATCACCAGGGTGCCATCACCATCCGGACTGGCGTCGCCTTCCACCACATTGCGCAGGTCAGCTACTTCGTCGAACTGGGCATCGCGCTCCCAGTTCACGCCAGTGAGATGCTTGCCGTCTTCATTGGCGCCGCAGACGAAGTCAGCCAGATGTGCCGCACTATGATCGGCGATGACCTTGATGTTCATGCCGACAGGGCCAATGGAGCCGGGCTTGCAGCCGATGGCTTGCTGGATCTGTGCTTCGCTGGCAAAGGTCAGCGGGGCATGAATGGCTGGGTGGTTTTCAGCCTTGATTTCATTCAGTTCGTGGTCGCCACGCAAGACCAGCGCAACCAGCGGTTGGGGTTGGTCTTGTTCGGCGGCGCCCAGCACGATCAGGGATTTAACCGTCTGTTCGGCCGGCAGGCCGAGGAAGCTGCATACCGCTTCGATGGTGTACTGGTTGGGTGTATCAACCTGCACCATAGGTTGACTGGCGGCAGGGCGCTCACCCTGCGGCAGCATGGCTGTGGCCTTCTCCATATTGGCTGCATAGCGGCCGGAATCGGAGAAGACGATGGCATCTTCCCCGGAGTCGGCGAGTACATGAAACTCGTGGGAGCCTTCGCCACCGATGGAGCCGTTATCGGCCACGACCGGGCGAAATTCCAGGCCGAGTCGAGTGAAGATGTTGCAGTAGGCCTCGTACATCCGATCATAGGTCTGTTGCAAGGAGTCCTGGTTCATGTGGAACGAGTAGGCATCCTTCATCACGAATTCCCGTGCGCGCATCAGACCGAAACGTGGGCGGATCTCGTCACGGAACTTGGTCTGCACCTGATACAGATTCAGCGGGAGTTGCTTATAGCTGCTGATCTCGTTGCGGGCCAGTTCGGTGATGACCTCTTCATGGGTCGGGCCAACACAGAATTCCCGGTCGTGTCTGTCCTTCAGGCGCAGCAGTTCCGGGCCGTATTGCTCCCAGCGGCCGGATTCCTGCCAAAGCTCGGCGGGCTGGATAGCGGGCATCAGTACTTCCAGCGCCCCGGCATTATTCATTTCCTCACGCACGATGTGCTCCACCTTGCGCAATACTCGCAGACCCATGGGCAGCCAGGTGTACAGACCGGAGGCTATCCGCCGGATCATGCCGGCACGCAGCATCAATTGATGGCTGACGACGGCGGCATCGCTGGGGGTTTCCTTGAGGGTGGAAATCAGATATTGGCTGGTACGCATGGGAAGGGAATATCCTGCAAGATGATTCGGGGAATGCTGCGTATTGTACGTTCGTGCCAATGCGACGTATAGCCCGTCCGGTGTTGTGCTGCTTCAGGTTGCGCCTCCCTGTGTCAGGTCGTGCCGGGGGTGCAGGGCCGTGCCAGCGCAGAGGCCGGCACGAGCATACAAACGCTCATTTCGCCAGAAACGCGTTTCCGGTAAAAAATGCGTTGAATCATTAAAAAACCCGGCCGAAGCCGGGTTTCCTGGAGCCAGCCCGGGCTGCTTAGAGCAGCGTCCAGGTGTAGGAGGCGATCAGACGGTTCTCGTCGATGTCGCCACCGTCGATGCCGACATCCTGGCGGACAGTCGCGTTACGCCAGGTCAGGTCGACGCCATGCAGCGGGCCGCTCTGAACGGTGTAACGGATATCAGTGTTACGCTCCCAGCGGGTGTCGCGGTTGGTGCCGACAAAGTCGGTATCGATATTGCTGCCGCGCACATAGCGGGTCATGAAATGCAGGCCGGGGATGCCCATGCCTTCGAAGTCATAGTCATAGCGGGCCTGCCAGGAGCGTTCATCCTTGGCGTTGAAGTCGATAACCTGAACCGAGTTGGCCAGGTAGATGGCGTTATCGGCATAATCGTATCCGGCATCCCCGCTCATGCGCTGATAGGCCAGTGTCAGATCATGGAAGCCGGCACCGAGGGTCACGGCGAGGGAGGTGGCTTTGTTGCCGAACTCTTCACCGACAGGGCTGTCGTCAGAGGTGTGATAATGAGCCAGATCAGTGGTCAGGCTCATGTCGTTACCGAGATCCAGCTCATGGGTTACACCAGCGAAGTGGCGCTTCCATAGATCGTCTGCCTTGGATGTATACAGCGAGGCGCTGAGGTTTTCTGCGAACTCGTAGCTGCCGCCCAGGTAGGTGACCTTGTCGTGGTCGATATCCCCACCGCTGAAACCGTAGGGGTCATCGTATTGGCCGGCGTCTGCCATGTCACCGCGGGACTCCATGCGGCCGGCTTCAACCATCAAGCCATCAATGGAGGTGTTAGCGATACTGTAACCAAAGTAGTGGTTAGGCAGCAGGCGCGAATCTTCGTAGGCGATGACCGGGTTTTCCGGCAGGTGGTAGCCGTAGCGCAGGTCAGTATGGCCACCGATGTTGGCTTTAACGGCACCACGGATCTCGGAATATTCGTTTGGTACGCTGCCATCATTATCAATCGGCAGCAGGCCGGTGCCGGAACGACCGCGGCCGCTGTCCAATTTGATGCCGGCCAGCGCCAGCACGTCGGCACCGAATCCGATGGGGCCTTCGGTGAAGCCGGACTGGAAATTCAGCGCGAAACCGGTGGCGGTTTCTTCACGCTTACTTTGTCCGACGTTGTCACGGAAATCACGATTGAAGTGGAAGGTGCGGTTGCTCAAGGTGGCAGAGGCCCCTTCAACGAAACCTTCGCCCTGAGCCACAGCCTGGGTGGCGATCATGCCATTGCCGAGCGCAACAGCGAACGCAACAGCAGTCCATTTAATTGTATGGTTCATATTATTTGCTCCTCAGTAAAAAAGTGCGCCAGTTCAGTTACCCTGGGCAAATTCTTCCCACTCGTTGCCACCTTCGAGTAAAGCATTAAACTTGCTTTAGCGAAAGAAAACCTGTGATTCATCAGCTGGCGGTTGCAGACACTGAGTGCAACAGGTTAATGGAGCGACAGTGACGGCTCAT
>CAYYUQ010000074.1:0-17267 GCA_964474945.1 uncultured Halopseudomonas sp.
CCTGGGCGGCCACCTGTAATGGGGTGGGCAGTTACACAGATTTATTTACAGGCTCGTCGAATTGCTTTGCATGCTTTCTGTGACCCCAGACAGGTAAGTCCAGTAGAGCAACTTGTGCAGAAAGCGGAAATCCAATTCTTGTGGGTTCTTCACGCGCAAGGCAGAGGTGAAATTACTGAACGAAAACAGGCCTTCCTGTTTATCAAACAACGCAACACGCCCAACGGCTTGCTTAGGGCCGCCGCCGGATTTTTCGAGGATGATGTCGCCGAACTGCAAACGGCGCTTCTCAAATTTCTTGGCTTCAACATCCAAGTAGGCAATATCTGAATCATTAAGAGCGCCATCTTTCGTAAAGTTGGTGTTCCGAATCACACCCACCTTAACTAAGGGTTCTTTCTCACCCTTCCAAAGTCCATTTGAAAAGTGGCAGGCTTCGTCCAGGGTCTTCGTTTTCCACCCTGCTTTCATAGCATCGCCCTGATGTTCGCAAGTACCTTGGCGCTCTCGGCATCCAGCGCAGTGATTTCGTCGAGAATGTCCTGCGGGCTGCGGTGGGTGATTTCTTCACCGCCATTCGGGTTCTTTACCGACAGGTCGTAGCTCGCCGAGTCGATGCTGGCGACGTCCAGGCTCCAGCTCTTGGCCGAGATGGCAAAGGTTTTCTGCAACTCGATGAACTCCAGCAAATCCGCATCGTTGAGTGGATTGGTCTTGCCCATGTTGCGGCCGGGGTCGAGCTGGTAGTACCAGACCTTGCGCGTAGTCGAGCCTTTTTCAAAGAACAGCACCACGGTCTTTACGCCTGCGCCCTGAAAGGTGCCTCCAGGGCAATCGAGAACCGTGTGCAGATTGCAGCTTTCCAGCAGGAGCTTTCTCAGGCTTACGGCGGCAGTATCACCATTGCTGAGGAAGGTGTTCTTGATGACGACGGCCGCGCGGCCACCTGCCTTGAGCATCTTGATGAAGTGCTGCAGGAACAGGAAAGCAGTCTCGCCGGTGCGGATCGGGAAGTTCTGCTGGACTTCCGGCCGCTCTTTTCCGCCGAAGGGCGGGTTGGCAAGAATCACGTCGAAGCGGTCTTTATCCTGCACGTCGGCGAGGTTTTCGGCCAGGGTGTTGGTGTGCTGGATATTGGGCGCTTCGATGCCGTGCAGGATCAGGTTCATGATCGCAATCACGTAAGCGAGGCTTTTCTTTTCCTTGCCGTAGAAAGTGCGTGTTTGCAGGGTTTCGAGGTCTTTGGTGCTCAGATTGGGGGTGGCACGGAGGAAGTCGTGCGCTTCGCACAGGAAGCCTGCCGAACCACAGGCGCCATCGTAGATGCGCTCACCAATCTTCGGCGCGGTCACCTGGATCATGGCGCGGATCAGCGGGCGCGGGGTGTAGTACTCACCGCCGTTGCGCCCGGCGTTGCCCATGCGTTTGATTTTTTCTTCGTAGAGCGCCGAAAGCTCGTGCTTCTCAACCTGCGAGCCAAAGCGCAGCTCATCGACGTGATCGATTATGTCGCGCAGCGTATAGCCGCTGCGGATCTTGTTTTTGATCTCACCGAAGATTTCGCCGATCTTGTATTCGATGGTGTCCGGCCCCGCTGCACGCTGTTTGAAGCCGTGCAGATAGGGGAAGAGCTTACGATCAACAAAATCGATCAGATCATCGCCAGTCAGCGCGCTGTTGTGGTCGAGCTGGCCATTCGCATCCTTAGGCGCAGCCCAGGTACTCCAGCGGTAGGCGGGGTCAAGAATGAAGTAGTAGTACCTGCCTTCAAGCACGGCCTCGTTGGCCTTGTCCTGCTCAAGCCCATCTAGGTACTTGAGGAAAAGCAGCCAGGAGGTTTGCTCGGTGTAATCGAGCTCGGTGGTACAGCCACTCTCTTTCCAGAGGGCGTCGTCGATATTCTTGAAGGCTTGTTCAAACATTAACTGTCAGCATCCTGGCAATGTTGCGCGGGGCAAAGCCGGTAATCTACCCGCTAATGAGACGCTGCACAAATCAACCATCTGCCTGATTACGCAGCCCCGAGTATAATCACCAGACACTGCCACTACCTCAGCCAAGCAATCAGATGAAGCAGATCACCTTCGCCCAAGCCGAGCATCAGAACAAGAAAAAGGTTACCCGCCGGGAACGCTTCCTGGCTGAGATGAATGTACTGGTGCCCTGGCAGCGCCTGCTGGATGCCCTGTCGCCCTCGTATTACCCAGACGCTGCCGGCAAGCGTGGCCGTCCACCGACTCCACTGGCACGCATGCTGCGAATCTACTTCTTGCAGCAGTGGTACGGCCTGGCTGATGAGGCCCTTGAGGATGCGATTTACGACAGTCAGGCGATGCGTGATTTCGTTGGTATCGATCTCTCCATCGAAAGCGTGCCGGATGCTACAACACTGCTGCGTTTCCGCCACCTGCTGGAAAGGCATTTACTGACGCAGCGGATCTTCGAAGAGATCAACGCCAGTCTGGCAGAGCGTGGGCTATTCATGCGTGAAGGGACCATTGTCGATGCCACCATCATCGCCGCTGCACCTTCTACCAAGAACAAGGCCAAGCAGCGTGATCCGGCGATGAAGCAGCCACCGGTCTGACGCACAGCTTGGTGGCGACCTCGGCCAACCAGGCGGATATCACAGTAGCCGAGCAGCTGCTGCGTGACGGCAAGGAACCTGTCTATGCCGATGCTGGGTACACAGGACTGGGCAAGCGTCTTGGTGAGGATGATGACACGCTCCCTCCGCTGCGGATTGCTGCACGGCGCAGCGCCATCAAGAAAATGGAAGATGGTCCGGAGAAGCAGATCATGCAACGCATTGAGCACTGCAAGGCGAGCATCCGCGCCAAGGTGGAACACCCGTTCCATGTGATCAAGAATCTGTTTGGTCACCGCAAGGTGCGCTACCGGGGCATGGAGAAGAATCAGGCCCAGCTGTTCAGCCTGTTTGCACTGGCCAATCTGGTGTTGGCCAAGCGGTGTTATGCAACGACTGATGGGGTTATTGCGTCTTGAACCCCGGCAATAGGGTGAAAACAGGCCGAAATGGCCAGAGTTGAAGGCGATTTGCGGAGCAATGTCGCCGAGAGCAGGTTGGCTGCATCAAAAATACCGTCGATTGGCGCTGGAACCGTGCCAATCTGAATTGATCAGCGATTCCCTAAAGGCTGGCATCAAGGCTGGCACCATGCGCCTATTCCAGCTGGGGCAGGATGGGCAGATATTCTTTATGCTTGAGACCCGTCCAGGCGGCCGCGTGGAGCTGGCATCTGTCGTGAACAACGAGCAGGGTGCCAGAGGCATTGGCGCACCAGCTGTGCTTCTGAAAGCCATTGAGGAGGGCGCGACAGACCTCACGGCTTTTGCCGTTGCGAATGAAAAGTACCCGGCTGGATTCCTCCCGACGCTGTATGCGTCGTTCGGCTTTGATGTCACCAATAGCATTGAGTTTGATGCCCGCTATTTCCGTGACGACCTGCCAAAGAGAGCGCGTGCCCGGGTACTCCAAGATGCGGTAAAGTATTGGACAGATAGCACTCCTGGTTTTAATCCTGATTCCGGCATGCCATCTGTTGTTGAAATGGCCTGGAGAGGAACCGATGCAGATCGAGCAAGTATCAGAGAACGATATTTTAGAGGCGGCCTTGAAGGTCTGCTCGCGGGAAGAGCTGAGGCAGATGTCAGAGCCTTCGCTGCTGTCGCTCGGGCACCTGATCAGCAGGCGACTCAAGAAGCCGGGTCCGCCACCGACGCTGGCCGAGCTACAAGGAATCAAGGAACTGGTAACCGACCACCTGTTCCATCCCGCGCTCAACGGGTTGTCGCCGGAATCGCTGAACTCAACGACACCGAACTCCGAAACCTTGGGCTCACCACAGCAGACCGTGACGCAGCCCGAGCTGCAACAGGGTCAGCCGGTGCGAGATTCAGTCTACGAGGAAGCGAACAGGCCGGAGACCGAGGAGGACGGGTTGCGAGCAGGAGCCTTGCGCCTCTCCCGGATGCGCCATCAGTCCCAGGCTTTTCGGGACCAGACCCGCGCCTTGTCGACGTCGCAGAGCAATATGCCAGAGCCAACGGAATCGACCTCAGACGACAGTCCGAATACGTCGACGTAGATCCCGCCAGGGCTGCGCGCATTGCTGACGCTTACGAGGCGATGCCGCATGCCCCGCAAGACCCCGTTGTGCGAGAGGCCTATGAAAACCTGATCCAGCAGACCCGGGCTCAGTATGACGCCCTGGTTGCTGCTGGTTACCAGTTCTGGTTTGTCGACCCGTCATCACCTGAAGGCGCTGCCTACCTGGCTTCACCGTGGAACGCCATGCGCGACATCCGTGAAAACCAAAGCATGGGCAGCTACCCGACTGACGACGGCTTTGGCTCGGGCGACTTCAATCCAGAAGCAAACCCCTTGCTGGCTGACACCGGCATCCAGTGGCCTGTCGGCAGCCCTGACGGCCAGGCAATGAAGCCAGTGCTTGCAAACGACTTGTTCCGAGTGGTGCATGATGCCTTTGGTCACGGCCTGGAAGGCGCTGGCTTCCGTGCTCGCGGGGAAGAAAATGCCTGGCAGGCACACGTCCGCCTATTCACCGGCAGCGCGGTCGGCGCGATCACCAGCGAAACCCGGGGCCAAAACAGTTGGCTGAACTACGGTCCGCACGGCGAGCGCAACCGGACTGCCCCGGTCGAGGACACGATATTTGCCGACCAGAAGACTGGCCTGATGCCAGAGTGGACCTGGACCGAAGGTCGTGCAGGCGACATGCCTGCGGAGCCTCGTTTTTCGCTGGCGCCACCTGTGGATTCACCGGCATTCCAGGCGTGGTTCGGCGACTCCAAGGTGGTCGATGCCGAAGGCAAGCCGCTGGTGGTTTACCACGGGACTCAGGCCGACATTGATAGCTTCAACCCCGGCATGAGAGGGTCTGCCACCGGGGCAAAGAGCGCGGAAATGGGGTTCTTCTTTACATCCAACAGTATTGTTGCATCAAAGTACGCAAACATGCGCAACATGGACGAAGACGGCCAGGAAATGGCTGCGTACTCGGCCAAACTGAACCGGCTCGTCAGCACTCTTGATCGCGCCGAAGACGAGCTTGTTAGATATGGGGAAGGGGGCTTTGTTCTGGCGTCCGAGCGGGAAAGGACTGCCATGCTGAAAGATGCGAATGACCGCGCTGGAGCCAAAAAGGCCATGACCGAGTATCAGGCAGCAGAGGCGGCCATTTCAAATCATAAAATAGTCGGCGGCGATGCCGTCTACCCTGTATTCCTGTCTATTGAAAACCCACTAATCCACGACCAGAAAGGCGAGCATTATCGCGACAAGCTCTTTGCCAGGCTTATGTCAGATGCTGCAAGCGGTGGCCACGACGGGGTAATCATCAAAAACACCTATGATTCGCCTAGCTTTGGGCAGGAACTTGCAGATATTTATGTTGCCTTCCGTCCCGAGCAGATCAAGTCTGCCATCGGCAACGTCGGCGCTTACGGCCAGCGCCCGGTCACTGCGGATGAAGCTGCCAGACTCGGCATGACACGGGACGAGGCGAATGAGGCACAGGGTCGCGGCGATATTCGATTCAGCCTCGCCGGCAACAGCCGTGCCAAGGAAGGGCTGCGCAAGCTGGGCCTTAGCAGGGAGGATGCCGAAAGCCTGGCCGACCGTATCCGCAACATGACCATGACGGACTTCCGCGAGATCATGGGGCAGATGGGTCGCCGCTCTGAAGAGGGCTTGTTTGACGGGCTGAACTGTTTCCAGGCTCAACCAAGCGTTACCGCGAGGACGCAGGCGACCCGTTGCGACATATCTGCTATTTACGGTCGTTGTGCGTGAGAGGGGTAGCTGTACTCGGATGATCGCGTATGACGAGCTTCTTAAAGAAAAAACCCCGGAGTTCAACAGGGATGCAGGGCACCGATTGCCCAGTCAAGCTGCCGAACTCCGAGGCCTTGGGCGAAAGGTACACACGGGCACAGGGCTGTTCAAGTGCCGCCGGTCAGAAGGCGCAAGCAGCGCGAAAACGATTCCGAGGGGTGGTGTATGGCGTTAACCAGAGAGCAGTCGAAGCTGGCAGCCAAGTTCCTGCACAGCAAGGGGTACAGGGCGACGGACAAAGGGATCGAGAAGATAGCGAAGCCGTACCGGCTGGACGACAGCCCGGCGAACAGCAAGACGGATTCGGCCTCGAAACCCAGTCCGAAGCAGGGCTGACAGGGTGGCCCAAAGTCTCCCGCGTAAGGTTTTGAAACCGAATGCAGGCTCACCGATGGGTCGAGGATGTATTGCTCTGGCGGGCTGCCAAAGAAAAACCCCCGAGCCTGAGCGTTCTGGACTGCGATTGTCCAGGCTGTCAAGTTTCGGGGGTTGGGTAAGTCGTTGAATGGTCCAACACCATAGGGCTCCAATTGCCCAAGGCGGGACCAATCACCGACTTGCAAAAGTTACCACACCCGTCGATGGCTATTCCACTACGAGGCAAAGGCCCCGCAGCGGGGAGGCTCAGAATGCGCAGGTATGGCCGCGTTCCGCCCTTCCAGGCATTGCGTGAGGACACGCTCTTACCATCGGCGCTGGTCGGGCCGGTGCTGTGTTTCCATGGCTGCCATTGTTGTATCAATTCCGCCTGCCGAGCTCGCCGCTCGGGAGTCCAGTCGTCTCCTTGTGGTCCAGCTGAACTCTCAGATCAAGCTCCACTTTCTTCATCACGGGCCTCCAAGGCATGTGTCTCATGGTCATAGTGGGCGCGCAGCTCGGCACCTGTTTCGCAGTGGCGGCTCCCTCGCGGATAGCAGTCCGGACAACCGCCAAGTGCATGACGGTGGTAGGAATCGCGGGCGACCCGCCAGGCGGCTGAAGACTGGGCATCGGCAGGGTAGCCTTCGCGCGCGCGCGCGTACTGCTCTCGAAACTCTGCCGCTTCCATGGGGGGCATCCCCTCACGCATCTGTGCGAAACGCTCAGAAGTCTGGAGCCAATCAGGGTGAGTGCGGATTAGGCGGGCCGCAAAGCGCGGGTGGGTATGGCCCTGCTCGGCCAGATCGTGATGATCTACATAGCCATGCTCCATCAGGTAGCCCGGTGTGCAGCACAGCAGGGCGGCGAGCTTTTCCAGCCACTCCATTGCCGGCTGCGACGGGTCGTTTGCCGTGCTCAATGCCTCGATGATCTCTAGGCGGTGAGTGCGAATATCCTCTAGCAGTTCACTGGGGGGCTCGTGGTCGGCCTCCCAAGTCAGGCGGCCATTGTCCAGCACCAGCAAGACGCCCTTAGCCCTGGCTTGCTCCAGCAGTTCGGCAGCGCTCATATCTCACCCCGGAACTTGGCAGGTACTGCGACATTTGCGACTTTTGCGACAAGCCTCGGGGTTGCTGGGTTTGGCTGTTGCGACAGCGTTGCGACAGGCTGCGACAAACTCAGTGCGGAGGTATTGCTGTCGCAACGTGTCGCAATCGTGTCGCAAGCCTCCGGGCCTTGAGTGGCGCGGGTTGTCGCAAAAGTCGCAGTTGTCGCAGAGGGGTGAAGCTTGAATGTCTTGCCATCGGTAGTGCTTAGCCAGCGGTGCTCAGCCAACACGCCCAGGATGATGTCGCGTTGCTTGGCACTCTTGCGGACAAAGGGTGGCCCCTCACGTTGCAGGGTGCGGGCATCGAAGCTGCGCCATTGATTGGTGAGCAGCCAATCCATCAGGCGCTGAGCCTGAATCAACTGCGGATCAACCTTGCTCGGGTTAGTCAGGCGTAGGGCCTCGCTCAGATACCAGCGCACCAGCACAGCAGCTCGCTTGATCAGATCAGTGCCGATGGATTGCTTGCCTTCGACCACGGCGAACACTCCCGCAATGCGCAGCAGGTTCTCGGCCCCCTTGGCGGCGGTTGGTTTGATCTCCTGCATGTCGCCACCCTGGCCGAGTTGGCGCTCGATAGCATCGTGCTCAGTGACCCACGCAGCCAGGGCGGCAGGTTCCATCTCCAGAATGGGCGGGGTCAGCTCCCCGTTCTCATTCTTGGTGGGCTCCTTCACCAACAGGCAGGCCATGCGCTGCCAGTAGCGACCAAGACGAGAATCTCGGGCCGGGTCGGCATCACGATAGAAACGCGTGCCGGCCAGCGACTCCGGCCAAGCGATCAGGAAACGGGCGAGAAAGCCTTGTCCCTGCATCATCGGATTGCTCAACACCTCGGTGGCGACGATGGGCTGGATCATCAGATGGGCACTCAGGCGGCAGCCATAGCGTGCCGAGCTTTCTCCCTCTGACGCACGGGTGCGACTGATCGGTGCACCGTCCCACAGCTTCGACAAGCCCGCCACGCTCTTGAGCGCGTTCTCAGGTTTGGTGGCATGGCCGCCAAAGAACTGACCGCCTTCGTCACTGAACAGACCTTGTGAGGGGTGGCCGCGCAGCAGGGACTTTTGCAGCCCCTCCAGGGTCGGCTCTTCGGAGAGGATGAACGGCGACGGCGGTGCTTCGGGCTCCAGCAGGTGGCCCAGATCATTCGCCACCGACTCGGGGTCGCCCTTGGCCTTGTCGAGAATATTGGCGCGGGCTTTCTGGTAGGCGTCGCGCTGGTCGCGGTACTCCTTTGCATCGGCCTTGTACTGCTCGAGTAGTTCGCGCTGGTGCTGCTGGTGCGCCTGCAACGCCAGGCGATCCGCGGCCGATTTGCGGTCGCCTGACTCCGCTACCGTCAGCGCGAACAGTGACAGCGGTATCTGCTGGCCTGCCCGCTGGACGTTGCCGTGGGCCTGAGCAGCCATTGCAGCGGCAGACATTACCGACTGTGCGGCCAGGGCGGCAGGCACCTGTACGGCATCAACGATAGCTTGAGCTGCATTGCCGATCACTTCACCCAATTCATGGATCGGGTAGGGTGCAGGCTTTTCCAGCTCAGGCAGCAGTGGGAGAGGTTCGGGATAGCAAGGGGGTGGCATAAGGGCAGTCATTACTTGCCTCCAAGCCAGATGTGCAGGTCATTGAAGTCACTCAGATCGAGCGGCGCGTCATCCGGCCAAGCTGGTAGAACGTACCCGCAACCGAGTCGTCCAGCTGCATGGATGGCCGCTAGCTTGCCGACGTTAGGCTTGCCCTCTGCCTGTTTCGCGCGGTCATCATCGCCGCCAATGATCAGCACGGCATCGGGGTGTCGACGCTTAATCTCTTCGCCTACTGGCAGCAGATTGTTGGCGCTCATTGCTGCAGCTACCGCCTTGCCGGTCTGTTCGTGGATAGTGGCAGCAGTGGCCACACCCTCGACGATCAGCAGCTCGCCGCCGGCCTCGATACGTCCGAACGGGCAATAGCAGCCGGTGATCCTGCCGCCAGGCAAGAAACGCTTGGAGCCATCGGCGGCGATGCGCTGAAGGTTCACAACGTCCCCGCGCCAGCAGATCGGAGCGAGCAGGACGTTGCCGAGCTGACGCAGGTGGTGGGCCTTGATGCCCTTGCGGGCCAGGTACGGGTGATCGGGGCGAGGCAGGTCAGCGAGTGCGAAGTCGTGACGTGCTCGGGCGGCAGCGCGATCCCAGCCGGCTTGCCGCTCTACATCGGCTTTGCGCTGGCGTTGGTCACGCTGGCGGGCGATGCGCTGGCGCTCGGCCTCTTCGGCGAGCAGGTCGCTCTTGTGATGCTCGCCTCCGAACGGCAGCCCGAGTTGCTGGGCGATCATCCGGGCAGCATCGGTCTGCCGGCAGCCGCGCAGGTAGGCCAGCAGCGATACCAGGTCGCCGCCTTTGTCCCCGCTGGCGAAGTCGTGCCAGGTGCCGGTGCTCGTGTTGATGCTGAAGCTGCCCGGTCGACGGTCGCCGCGTACCGGATTGGTCGGCCAGTACTCCACACCCTTGCGGGTGCCATCCGGCAGCCAGTCGGCGAGCAGCGTGTCGGCCTGCTGCAAGGCGGCGTCGGCAATGCGCTGAATCTCGACGTGGCTCATTGCAGACCCTCCGGCGCTTTATGGCTCGTCCGCACAATCGAGTCGTCGATACACTGCACTAGCGTTCTGGCGCTCAGCCCCTGGTCGTTCAATACCGCCGCCAAGGTCAAGAAAGACACCACCTCGACTTCCCAAGTCGGAGTCTTACTGGCCTTCGCGTAGCTATCGAGCAGCGGCAGAAGTTCGTCGCATAGAAAACGTTCGTGATCCTCTGCGCGCGGCTTGATGTAGTTACTCATGCCAGCACCTCCAGCAACCAGATACAGCCGAGTACGGTCAGCGTGATCAGCAGGCTGACGAGGCTGTCGAATGCGAACGTGTGCAGGACGGAACTGATAGACTCTGCCTTGCGCGGGCGGCTTTGTTCTTCGGGGCGGGTCGCCTTTTTCATGCGCGACCCTCCAGCCGATCAGTCACCCACTGCTCGACTTCCAGCGAGTCCCAGCCGACAGCGCGCGCGCCAATTTTTCGTGCCTTCGGGAATTTTCCTTCGCTCATCAGTTCGTAAATCCAGGCCCGGCCAAAGCCGGTCGCGTCCATGACTTGTTGCAAGCGATAGATGCGGCGTTCTGGGTAGGTGAAGCGTTTGGGTGGGGTATTCGTGAAGGCGGGCATAACCAAATCTCCTGGCCCTCAACGGGCCGTAGTGGATGTTGGTTACGGATTAAATACATCAAAATGAGGGCAAGCCATGCCGAGATTTCGCTGCTAGGTTTTTCCGGAAAAACTTATACCCCAGGTCTTTCCGGGTCATTCTCAATGGCGGCCAGCGCTTCCAGTTCAGCAATGAGCTGCGGCAGTTTTTTGCAAAGTGGCGGCACGATCTTACGGAAGCTGTCGCCCCCTTTTGCATAGCCCACCGCTCGAGACATTAGGTCATAGGGGATGTTGTTTCCGGTTAGCTTTTGCCAACAGAGAAGATCGAGATATGGCAATAGGCCGTAACGGTGCCATTTCTGGTAAGCAGGAAGCTCTCGTTTGCTGTCAATTTTGGACTGAAGCCGAACGCTCTCCAGCCATTCCGCGAAGGCTTCCTTGAGCACAGAGTCCGTAGCGTCCAAGTTGACCACCAGGCACCGTGAAGTATCAGAAGGCTTATCAATCTCCGCTGTGTCTGTATGAGAAAGCCAATGTCCTGTGGCTATTGCCTCAAGGGTTTTGCCCCATTTTTCTGCCCTCTCGGGAAAAGCAAAACCTGTCAGCAAAGAGAGTCCTGCTTTGCTGGAAATTGTTGAAAAGGTCAGCGGCTGTACTGGATTTTCTGGAAGATCCGAATCTAGGCGGAAGCAGTCAGTTGGATCACTCCTAATCCTCTCTGCGAGCTGGATTGCGCCCTCAATGTCGTTGACTTCAATAAGCTCTAGTAATAAACGGCGATGATCGAGCGCCGTCATCCAGTCGATTGCCGTGAAGGATTTACACGGCTCATAATCCCTAAGGTTGAACCACTCTGGCAGGTCTTCTCTTCTTCTCACGTTTGCCATCTAGGCTCCCTCCCTGGGGCTCTATTTCCTTAACAGATCAGCAAGCAGGGCGGATGGAAATCCGCTTCTCGGGGGGAACCTCTAGACCGGCCCGCAACTCGTCTAGGCGCGGCGGAATTCCAGAATGTTGTCGGCAGTCAAAAGTGCCTCGATTCGCTCCCCCAGTTGTCGCCAGGCTTCGGCCTTTTCCGCGGTGTAGTCGTAGTGCTGGTAGGCGCCTCGAACCTTTGGGGCTTCAATAGCATGGCCCTGGCATAGGTCGATAATGTCGGGCACTACCCCAAGTGATTGCATCATGGTTGAGCCAGTGCGACGTAGGTCATGCGGCGTCCACTCGCCGTTGGCCCCGCCTGCCAGCATCAGTGTGTCGTTATGCTGGCGGCCAGACAGTGGCTTGCTGCGGTTCTTGAACCTGCATTGCCGGTCGCCTACCAGTTTGCTAACTGTCTTGGTGCAGACGTGTCCGTCGCCTTTCGCATTGGGAAACACATAGGGCGTTGTGCCAGTCAACTTGTACAACATCTCGAACTGGCGTCGCGCAAAGGGCGAGAGGGTTACTTTGTTGTCTTTACGTTTGCGGTGCCGGCCTTTGGTGTTGGCCGCAGGAATGAACCACGTCCCGGCTTCCAGATCGATATGCTGCCACTCCGACATGAGCAGTTCGCCGATACGGCACAGGGTACTCAGGCAAATCCAGATGGCGCATTGTACGCGCTTATTTACTGGGCGAATGCCGGAATACTTTTGCCCCTCGGGGAGCGCGTCGTAATCGCTTTCCAGCTTGGCGAATATGTCGCGCAGCTCTCGAACTTCAGCGGGCGATAACGTGCGTTCGCGCACTTCGTTGTAGTCCGCGTCTAGCAGCTTGAGGTCATCCAGTACCTTGGGCGTCATCAGATCGGCGGGGTTGCCGTCCGACATCAGGCCGCGCCAGGGCTTGTGTTTTTCAGCCCAGCGCAACATCTGACGCATGTCGTTGTTCAGGATTACCAGCGTTCTGTTCAGCCCGCGCTTCTTAGCGGTGCGCAGAACTGCTAGCAAGTCTTGCTTGGACAGCTCTCGGATCATCTTCTTACCGATAACGGGCAGTACGTCCTTGGTGAAGCTCCGGCGCAACTCTGCATTGCCGTCCTCACGTTGCACGCCATCGATAAGCCAGGCTTCGAACAAATCAGTAACGGTTAGGTTCTCGGCTGCTTGGCGTTCTGCCTCGGCAATGGTTGCGGCTATGGCGGCCGCTGCTTGGATCTTGGCGGCTTTCTTGGCGTCAGTTGGATTTATCCCTTCAGCAACCTGTTGCCGCGCTTTGTCGCGCTCGGCGCGTATCTCTGCAATGCCGGTATCAGGATAGGTTCCGCATTGGTGCCACACGGTCTTACCTTGCCAGCGGAATCCATACTTGAACCGAATACTCACCGAGCCATTTTGTCTGGTGCGAATCTCCCCGGATAACCCGCCGCCGTCGCTGATGGTGTCACCCTTCCACTCGGCAGGGATCGCGGCCAACTCTTTGACCTTCCATTGCGAGCCTTTTCCTGCTTTAGGGTATCTGGTCATATCGCCTCAGGGGTAAACAGAGGGGTAAACAGAAAGGCCGGCTTTGCCTGTGTCTCTCTGTACTTCAATGGACGATAAGATAGCCTTTAAGTCCTGTAATTGCTAGTTTTCAGCTTTTCTGTTGAGGTTTTCCAATGTCCAGTGAGATACGGTTGTTAACCGCATGGGGTGCAAGGGGTAGAGTGTTCGAATCACTCCGTCCCGACCAAGAGTCCCTATAAAATCCAACCACTTAGCGGCGGTTGGATTTTTTTATGCTTGAACGAAAAACACTGATCTCAATTTTGCCCCACTTTTTGCCCCACCTATCCGTAAAGTTGGTTTTTATCCGCCTCATCAATCCCCGGCGATTCCTGCGTCGTTACACCTGAGCTGCTGCAGATGTTTTCAGCCCTTTGTCGTCACGCCTTCGCACGCGCGCGCGTATTGCTCCCATAATTATCCTGATACGCTTCACATCGTTCCTTATCTGGAATAAATGTCGGGCTGTGGGTTGGCTTTGTTTTTGCCGCAGCTATGTTCTTGGATGCCCTATCGGTGAGTGCCATGCGGGCTAGGCAAGCAGCGTCCCACGAATGTAAGGTTTTGACAGGTTCTCGGATCAGAGGTGCGGCAAGCTAAGACGGAGATATCTTGGCTTTGACCCATGCCGCTGGCACCGTTATGTATGCTGGTATTGAATGAATACCCGTGTCGCTTTGTTCGCGGTCTCATAGTTGATCAGCCATTTCGCTGTTAACCATGCTGTTAATCGGGGCGTGTTAATCCGTCCCGTCTACATGACGCAGGCCAAGTTACTTGGCTATGTGCGCTTGCTGGAAACCCGTTTTCCGTGGATACCAAGCTGGATACCTGACTGGATACCGCCCGTGCTAGCGATCCGCCGTGTCACACTTTCATCTACGCCAGCTGATTTCACAACGCCATAGGGGTCACAGTAGAGCCTTGCTGATCCATATTCGGAGTTGTTGAGTGAACACGGAAAACCATTCCCGGACGGCCGCCTTTCTCTGGTCGATTGCCGATCTGCTGCGCGGTGACTTCAAACAGTCCCAGGACGGCCGCATCATTCTGCCGTTCACGCTGCTGCGGCGCATGGAATGTGTGCTGGAACCGACCAAGACCACGGTGCCGGCCCAGGCAAAGGAACACAGTAACAAGCCTGATCTGGTTCGTGAGCGCCTTCTGCTGCGCGCCTCCGGCCATCAGTTTTTCAACGCCCTGGCTACGCTGTCCGACACCCAGGTCAGCGAAGACCTGATGAGCTATGTGCAGTCCTTCAGCAAGGACGCCAGGGATACCTTCGAGCACTTCGGGTTTGAGAACTTCGTTCAGCAGCTGGCCAACGCCGATCTGCTGTATCAGGTGGTGCAACGTTTCGCCGCCACGGATCTGAGCCCCGGGCGCATCAGCAACTTCGGCATGGGCATCATCTTCGAGGAGTTGATCCGCAGGTTTGCAGAAAGCTCCAACGAAACCGCCGGGGAGCACTTCACCCTACATGATATCGTGCACCTGACCACCTCGCTGGTGATCACCGGGCAGGATGACAGGCTCAAGCCAAACAGCATCGGTACGATATATGACCCCATCGCTTTTTCCAGTATCGCTTTTTTGAGTTACTTGCGCTTCTATGGGTGCGAGCCACATACTGCAGAAAAACATCAGGGGATTGAATCATGTCAGCAGTACGGCTAGTGAAAGGTACGGTATTGTTGGCAATGGTGGTCTTTCTGGCATCCTGCAAACTCAGCTCCGATTCTTCGGGCGGTGATAGCAGTGCCGAATCAACTGAATCCGATAGGCCCAACATCCTGTTGGTTATCATGGATGACGTGGGCATCGACCAACTGACCAATATGGGTTATGGCGGTGTGGAAGCACCCAGCGTTCCAGGTCTGGATGCCTTGGCGGCGGGTGGGGTGCGCTTTCGTAACGTTTGGTCGATGCCCGAATGTTCCCCGGGGCGCTCGGTGTTGCTGACTGGCCGCTATCCGCTGCGTAACAATATCTATCAGGCCATTGGCCCTAATGATCTGGCCAACTCCCAAGTCGATCCTTACGAAATCACTGCAGCCAAACTGCTGAAGCCGGCGGGTTATACCAGCGCCATGTTCGGCAAATTCCATCTGGCAGGCCCTGAAAATAACGAGGCGGAAAACGGCACGCCCACGCAACTGGGGTGGGATTATTTCTATGGATGGACCGGTGGTCTGCCGGGTTCTATTGATACCACCGCTGGCGGTGTAGCGTCGCAGGGTACCTATTCCTGCGGTTTTGTGCCCGCTCAAGATGAGCCGGGCGGGGCCTATGCCGGCGCCTGTTATACACCGTCACAAAGCGGCGTGAGTTGCCAGGAACTGTCCGGGCTCAATGCTGCGGGTGATCCAGCAGGTCTGCAGTGCCTGACCCAAGGCGGGATACTTGACCCGAATGCCAGTTGCCAGTCGGTTGCCCCGGCGAACCTGCTCTTCAATCGGGAGAATGCTCATTACGTATCCCCCTTGGTGGTCAATGCCGACAGTGCGATAGAAGAGGCCGCTTTGGTCGACCCCCGTGGGCGCGGCTACCGGTCGACTATTGAAGTAAATGCCGCCAGAGACTGGATTCTTGCCCGCCCTGAGAATGCTGAGCCCTGGATGGTCACCTTGAGTTTCAGCGCTCCACACACGCCATTGCAGTGGCCACCGGGGTTCTTGCTGCCTTCGGGCATTGTTTCAAAACTGACCACCGAATGTACAGACCCTGTGAATCAACGGCGCTTGTCGGATGCCATGATTGAAGCCATGGATACCGAGTTGAGCCGTCTCTTAGTGGAGACTGGTATTGCTCAGCGCAACAGCGAGGGCGGCTTGGATTATGACCCGCAGGCCAGCGATACGATGGTGGTGGTGATCGGCGATAACGGGACATTCGGCCCGGTGGTGAAGCTGCCCTTTGACCCCACGCGGGCCAAGGGTACGGCATACCAGACGGGTATCTGGGTGCCTCTGATCGTTTCTGGTTCCATGGTCAGTGAGCCTGGGCGAGCCGTTGAGCATATGGTCAATGCCGCGGATGTGTTTCGCCTGTTTGGGGAGGTGGCTGAAGTTGATGTAGATGCTGCGGTACCCAGGGGTATCGATGGGATCAGTATACGGGGGTACCTGACTTCGGCGGATCAGCCCAGTGTGCGCGAATTCAACTTTGCCCAAGGTGGTCTGAATATCCAGGCCAACGGCGGGCGAAACGGCCCTTGTGTGTTTGCCGCTACCTGCTCCCATACTCCCATTGGCAAGGAGGTCTGTGAGGACAATGGCGGAGTGTGGTGGGGGATGGGCGCTGATGACCCATCCGTATTAGTGCCGGATCTGGAACAGTGCTGGCAGGTCAATCAGGCGATCATGGCCAGCGACCCCGCGAATTACGAAGATAACCGCGTGCCAATGGGCTGGACGGTCTATCAGGCGGTGCGTAATGATCGTTTCAAATTGCTGCGCAATCGTGCTCTGGATTATTCCGTGGAAATCGATGGCGGCATTGAAGTGGTTTCCGAGGAGCTGTATCTGATCAATCAGGCGGCCTCCATGCCGTTGCTCGATACCGACGGGCGCAATCTGCTCGAGCACCCTTTATCGACTGAGCACCGTATTCAATATGACCTGCTCAAGGCCGAGCTCGATGGCATCCTTGCCTCGCAGCTGGCCTGCCCGGGTGACGGCAATGGTGACGGTGTGGTGGACGAGCAGGACCTGACCAATTACGCACGCATCAGCCGTGAGTGGGGAAGATCAAGCACGTACGATTTCAATCAGGATGGCATGACCAATGAACTCGATCGACAGTACATCCTGGATAATCAGGGTGTCTGTCCCCAATAATCAGGGTGTCTGTCCCCAAGTATGATCGAACCATCCCATGGCGGTAGCAACCTGAGGTGCTGGCCGAGGCGGCCCCAGCCCTTGCCTAGCGTGCCCTTGATGATCAGTAAGAGGCTGCTGCAGTGTTTGCTGGTAAGCCTGGCGCAGGCGCGCGAGGTCAGCCTCCGGCATACCCCCCCCCGATGTCGACTGAACCGCACGGACTGGAATGTTCCCAAGTCGGCAGGCTTGTTCGGCTTGTCGCGAAATCTGTTGGGTTACCGCATAGGAAAGCTAGGGCTGATGCTCCCCGGACGCAGGGATTGACTGATTCGAACTGAATTTGATGTTGACAGCTGCGCTGGAACCTGTAGAATTCTCCTCCCTGACCCGGAGCAGCAACAGCGTTTCAGGTCGATCGCCAGGCGGTTTTGAGTCGAAAGAGTCGAAACAAAAA
>CAYYUQ010000075.1:0-3299 GCA_964474945.1 uncultured Halopseudomonas sp.
CGAGGATGACGAAGTGGGGGCGAGGATGACGAAGTGGGGGGGGCGGGGATGACGAGGTGGGGGCGGGATGATGAGGTGGGATAACGGGATGAGATGACCGTATGGGGGCGTACGTAAGTGCTATCCGAGGCCGGAGTATTTGCTGTAAGAGGTTTGAAGAAGAGCTATCTGGAACTAATCGGCTCCGGAAGAGGTGCGACTCTGCAGCTTGTGCAACTCGCGACGCAGCGAACCATTGAGCTTCTGCTGCTCTTCCAGTTCGCATTTGATGTCCAGCAACTCGCCCTGCACCACGGTCAGATGATCGGTATGCTCGCTGCGCATCATGTCTATCTGCTGGCGAGATTGCTGTTCCTGCTGCCGCAAACGGGCCTGCAACTCGCCGATCTGACGCAAGTACTCAGCTACCTCGCCGGCGTGCGCCTGACGCAGTTTATCCATAGCAGCAAACAGGTCATCGTCCTTGGCAGGCTCTTCCTCGGTCACTGGGGCCGAGCCATACCAAGTGTCTTCTGCGGCCATCTGCAGGTTCGCGGTAGCCAATATCGCCTTGGCTTCCTCGTCTTCGCCGAGAATACCCAGTGCATTACGGGTTACCGCCTGTTTGATCCAGGCCAGATCAGCCCAGCCACCGCGCTGACTGGGCTTCCACATGCTGTGCTGATGGATCTTGCTGTTACAGAAGCCAAGGCAGGCCAGCCGAATCGGACCACCACCCATATCAGGGCCACGACCGGCCTTTTCTGCAAGCTGTCGCAAAGGCATGTCCCAGAGACGGCTGACGTAACCATCCATGTCGAAATCGATGGTAAAGAACACCGCTGCACGGACATGCAAGCGGTGATTGATCTGCAAGAACACGGCTTCGACGGCCTCGTCGGCAAAATCCGCCGCCGCGACCAGACCATCGAGCAATGCCTCAAACTCGGGGTACAGCATCTCCCGAGAGATACCCTGCTCAGAAAAAAACATGACCGCTTCAGTAAGCAACGGCTTCTGTATTCTGGTCAGGTCTTTTGCACTCATTCAGAAATGTCCGTTCGTTATGTTTTATTGATTCTGCCACTCTGCCCTTTTTTTGGGGCGAATGCATCCGCCCCGGTGCGAGTTTAAGCAAAACATCACATAACAAATGTGACCGACTTGGCAGATCTAGAGCGCTGCTGCCACCCGCGAACCCTGATCAATTGCACGCTTGGCATCCAGCTCGCTGGCCACATCCGCACCACCAATCAGATGCACCTGTTTACCTGCTGCTTCCAACCCGGCCTGCAACTCGCGCAGCGGCTCCTGACCTGCGCACAGAATGATGGTATCCACCGGCAGGACACTCACCTCTTCGCCCCGGCGAATATGCAGGCCCTGATCGTCGATCTGCAGATATTCAACACCGTTGAGCATCTTCACCTGTTTGGCAGCCAGCCCCGCACGGTGAATCCAGCCAGTGGTCTTGCCCAGACCAGCGCCCACTTTGCTCGGTTTGCGTTGCAACAGATAGACCTCGCGGGCCGGTGGATGCGGTTGTGGCGCGACACCTGCGATACCGCCGCGGGCCTGCAACTCGGGATCAATCCCCCACTCCTTCCAGAACAACGCGGTATTGACGCTGGGACTTTCACCCGCATGGCAGATGAACTCACTCACGTCAAAACCGATCCCGCCAGCACCGATTACCGCGACCGTCTGACCTACCGGCTTGCGCTGCAGGATGGCATCCAGATAGCCGATCACCTTCGGATGATCAACGCCAGGAATGGCCGGTGTGCGCGGCACAATACCGGTCGCCAGGATTACCTCATCAAACCCAGCCAGATCCGCCGCCTCCACCCGGGTATTGAGCTTGAGCTGAACGCCAGTGGTCTCGATACGCCTGCTGAAGTAACGCAGGGTCTCGTAGAACTCCTCCTTGCCGGGGATCAGCTTGGCCACATTGAACTGCCCGCCAATTTCACCGGCAGCATCAAACAGAGTCACCTCATGGCCACGCTCAGCCGCTACCGTGGCGGCTGCCAGACCCGCAGGCCCCGCGCCAACTACAGCTATCTTCTTCACCGTTGTAGTCGGAATGTAATTCAGCTCGGTTTCGTAGCAGGCGCGCGGATTGACCAGACAACTGGTCAGGCGACCGCTGAAAGTGTGATCCAGACAGGCCTGGTTACAGCCGATGCAGGTATTGATCTCGTCCGCACGGTTGGCCGCAGCCTTGTTGATGAACTCAGGATCAGCCAGGAACGGCCGCGCCATGGACACCATGTCCGCATGCCCATCGGCCAGCACCTGCTCGGCCACCTCTGGGGTATTGATACGGTTGGTCGTGATCAGCGGAATCGACACTTCACCCTTGAGGCGCTTGGTCACTTTGGTGAATGCTGCACGTGGCACCTTGGTCGCAATGGTCGGAATACGTGCTTCATGCCAGCCGATACCGGTGTTGATGATGGTCGCGCCGGCCTTCTCAATTTCCCTGGCCAGCAGTACCACTTCATCCCAGCTACTACCGTCTTCCACCAGATCCAGCATCGACAGGCGATAGATGATGATGAATTCCGGGCCGACTGCCTCGCGCACGCGGCGGACAATTTCCAGCGGCAGGCGCATCCGGTTCTCGTAGCTACCGCCCCACCGGTCGGTACGCTTGTTAACCCGCTCCACCAGGAACTGGTTAATGAAATAGCCTTCCGATCCCATGATCTCGACGCCGTCATAACCGGCCTGCTGGGCCAGCGACGCGCAATTGACGAAGTCACTGATCTGCTTCTCGATGCCCGCCTCATCCAACGCCTTCGGCGTAAAAGGGTTGATCGGCGATTGCACCGGACTGGCCGATACCTGCTCAGGCGTGAAGGCATAACGACCCGCGTGCAGAATCTGCATACAGATCTTGCCGCCCGCTTCATGAACCGCCTGGGTAACCACCTTATGCTGCTCAGCCTCCTCAGGCGTGCTCAGCTTGGCAGCCCCCTTGCCGACACTGCCCTCGGTATTCGGGCCAAAACCACCGGTCACGATCAGACCAACCCCGCCGCGGGCGCGCTCGGCAAAGAATGCCGCCATCCGCTCAAAGCCCTGCGGCCGCTCCTCCAGCCCGGTGTGCATGGAACCCATCAACACGCGGTTGCGCAGGGTGGTAAAGCCCAGATCCAGCGGGGCCAGCATGTGGGGATACGGATTATCTGCGGTCATTTTGTTGCTCCATTTCATCATCAGGTACCGGATCGGTTATCGGCCATCATGGCCTTGCCAGTTCTGCCCGTTGGATCCCCGGCTTTCGCCGAGGATGACGAGGTCATGGTTCGTCA
>CAYYUQ010000075.1:3399-17248 GCA_964474945.1 uncultured Halopseudomonas sp.
ATCCCCGGCTTTCGCCGAGGATGACGAGGTCATGGTTCGTCATTCCCGCGGACGCGGAAATCCAGTGGCGCTGCCAATCCTGCCCGTTGGATCCCCGGCTTTCGCCGAGGATGACGAGGTTATGGTCCGTCATTCCCGCGGACGCGGGAATCCAGTGGCCTTGCCAGTTCTGCGCGCTGAATCCCCGGCTTTCGCCGAGGATGACGAGGTCATGGTTCGTCATTCCCGCGGACGCGGAAATCCAGTGGCGCTGCCAATCCTGCCCGTTGGATCCCCGGCTTTCGCCGAGGATGACGAGGCGGAGGCTGAGATGATCAGGTCATGGTTCGTCATTTCCGCGAATGCAGGAATCCAGTGCGCGCAACGCCCCGACAATCCCGTCCGGTTTTGTAATGCAGCAGACAATAGGCCCAGCCACCGTCGCACTCAACCACCCCAAGTGACATTTTCATACCCCTGAGTTACATTCTGCATCCCCTGGCAGGAGCATACCCGGTGAAACTTGGCGATCTATCAGTTGGCTATCTCTTCAGCCTAGCGGCCGCGCTACGCAGTCTGGGTCACGACCCTGATGCCCTGTTCCGCCGCTACCGCGTCAGCGCCAAGCAACTAGCCCAGCCGCTGGCACGCATCAGCATCCCGCGCTTCATGCGTCTGGGGCATGCTGCGATACAACTTACCGGCCGGGCGGATATCGGTCTGCTGATGGGAGTGCATAGCCAGCCGTCCCACCTTGGGTTACCCGGCGTAACCGCCCAATGCGCCCCTACCCTCGCCGGAGCTTTCGAAACCCTGGTGCGTTTTGAGCGGCTGACCAGCCAGAACTACCGCGGCCATTCCAGCTTCCACGCGCCAGCGACACGCTTTTATTCGATCAGCCCATACAATGCTTTCAACCTGTTCGTGGTCGACTCAGCTCTGGCCTCACGCATGCAGTTCGCCCGTCAACTGACCCAAGGCACCGCCAGGCTGCGGGGAGTGCATATCGAATTTCCCGCACCGGACTATGCCGAGCGTTACGAGGCACTGTTTGGCTGCCCAGTACTGTTTGAACAGGCTCACAACCAACTGCTCTGGGAACCAGCCAGCCTCGCATTGGCACCGGCACAGACAGCACCGGGCACCCACGCGCAACTGCTCGCCCTATGTGAACAGCAACTCCACGAACAGACCCGCCATAAACACCTGCGCGAACGGGTCGAAGAAATCCTCTCGCCACAACTGCACAGAACGCTGCCGGGATTGACTGAAGTGGCAGCCCAACTGGGCCTGCCCGGCTGGACACTACGCCGCCGCCTCAAAGCCGAGGCAAATACACGGTTTCAGGACATCATTGATGAGATAAGACGGGATCTGGCGCTGAGCTACATAAGAGATACGGAAATCGCGCTGGGGGAAATTGCCTTCCTGCTGGGCTTCTCATCCCCAGCAGCATTTCAGCGGGCATTCAAACGCTGGACAGGCACAGCGCCAGGCCACTTCAGAAGGCAGAAGTTGCAACTTCAAGGAGAATAAATACCACCAAGACCCACCCCGCCATCCTCGGCCCCTCTCCTCGTCATCCTCGGCGAAAGCCGGGGATCCATGGCGGAGCAGAGTACTCGGATGAATGGATTCCCGCGTTCGCGGGAATGACGAACAATGGCCTAGTCATCCTCGCCGCCCCCGCCCCGTCATCCTCGGCGAAAGCCGGGGATCCATGAGGGAACGGAGTACTCGGACAAATGGATTCCCGCGTTCGCGGGAATGACGGAGGTGGGGACTATCTTGTGGGAGCGGCGCTCTTACGGCTGAGCTGCCACCCAACTCATCATCCTCGCCCCCGCCCCGTCATCCTCGGCGAAAGCCGGGGATCCATGGCTGAGCAGAGTACTCGGACAGATGGATTCCCGCGTTCGCGGGAATGACGGAGGTGGGGACTATCTTGTGGGAGCGGCACCTCGCCGCGACGGCCTGCACAGCAGGCCTCAAGCCTTACATTTCCTGCGCATCTTCCACACTGTCATCCCATTCCTGGGCGCGCTGTTCAAGCAGTTCTTCTTCGTAGTCGCTCATCTTATTCTTCTCCTCTTTGTCTCTTTACACCAATCTACCAGGGAGACCTGATTGACGATCAACCTATCTCCCCCGCATTACAATCAGATGAAGCCAACCCACAAAAGTTCACCGACAATTGACTTTGTCACAGTGTCAGGGTTGAAACTGCGCTCAGTTCACCAATACGAGGAGCATCTCCATGAGCGCTATTCAGCTGAACGTAAAAGAAATGACCTGCGGCAACTGCGTCAAGCACGTAACCGACGCGTTGAATGCTGTCGAAGGTGTAGAGGCTATCGAAGTCAATCTGGAGAAGGGTAAAGTAACCGTCAAAGGCAGCGCCAACAGCCAGGCGCTGGTCAGTGCACTGGACGCAGCCGGCTACCCCACCGCTGTTGCCCACGACGGCGAAACCGTCTGCTGCGGCGGCTGCCACTGATCCGTTGTCCAGTCAATTACTCAACGAGGAACACGCCCATGTTAAGCAAATTACGCTTCGTCGCCCTCGCTGGCTTGTTAGCCGGCGGACTGGCTCAGGCAGCAGACAGCATCACCGTTGACGTCCACCGCGACGCCAACTGCGGCTGCTGCAAGGACTGGATTCTGCACCTGGAAAACAACGGCATCACCGTCAACGATCATGTGGAAGCCAACATGGCCGACGTCAAACAGGCCGCCGGCGTGCCTCCCCGACTGGGCTCCTGCCACACCGCGCTGTTGAATGGTCAATTCATTGAAGGGCACGTACCTGCCGAACAGATCCTGGCCCTGCAAAGCCGCCCGGATCTACTCGGCATCGCCGTTCCCGGCATGCCCATGGGCTCCCCGGGTATGGAATATGGCGACCGCAAGGATCCCTACCAGGTGGTCGGATTGACCAAAGAGGGCGAACTGGAAGTGGTCGCGGAATATTGACAGCACCTCGTCCAGCATCACGCCAGGACGACGATCCCACGGTCGGTGTTACACACCCACCCCGTCATCCTGGCCTCTCTCCCCGTCATCCTGGCCTCTCTCCCCGTCATCCTGGCCTCCCTCCCGTCATCCTCGCCCCCCCCACCTCGTCATCCTCGGCGAAAGCCGGGGATCCATGAGCGGCGCACTCGGGCCGATGGATTCCCGCGTTCGCGGGAATGACGGAAGTGGGTGCTGACACGTGGGAGCAGCGCCTCGCCGCGACTGTCCTTGCACGGCCCGCACCCACCCCGTCATCCTGACCTCTCTCCCCGTCACCCTGGCCTCTCTCCCGTCATCCTCGCCCGCACCCCCCGTCATCCTCGCCCCCGCCCCGTCATCCTCAGCGAAAGCCGGGGATCCATGAGCGGCGCACTCGGGCCGATGGATTCCCGCGTTCGCGGGAATGACGGGGGGGGGTATCGCCATGGGGGAGCGGCGGCCCCGCCGCGACGGCTGCGTGGCGGGCTTTGGGCTGAAGCGCGCCGGCTATTTTTCCAACCTCAAAGTAACCCGCCGGTTCTTGGCGCGGCCAGCTGACGAGCTATTGCTGGCTACCGGATAACGATCACCATGAAAACGCGTGCTGATAAGCTCTTCATCCACACCATGCTCAACCAGATACGCCTGTACTGACAAAATCCGCTGACGTGACAATTCCCGGTTGCTCAGTCGGTCGCCCACGTTGTCCGAATGTCCATCCAGCTGAATGCGCGACACACTCGGATCCGCTTTAATGTATTCCAACGCCACATCCAGCATCTGCCGGGCATCCGCATCCAGCGTCGCGCCCCCCGAAGGAAAGCCAATGGCTGAGCGGGAAATCTGGTCGATATTCATCGGTAGCAGGCCATCAGCACAGGCCTGAAAATCAATCCACGCCTGCTGATAGCCAACACTGGAAACCACCACCTTGATTTGATGACCAGCATCGCTGAGGCTACTGCGCCGGATGGTGGGCTGTAGCCCCTGAGCCAGCCCGGCCAGCATCTGCCCTGACTGTTGAAAGGGCAACCGCAGAGGCCTGGGCCCTTCATGAATGGTGCCCTGCCCCAATAGCTGGGCACGCCTGTCTGGTCGCCATGGTGGTGCGTCGTTGTACAACGACGCTGGCCCCGGTCGCATCAGATTGCTCCAGGCCGACAACTCAAACACGGGCCTTTCACCGGCACGGCGGACAAACATCGCCTCGCCATAACCATCAACGCGCTGGCTCAACCGACATTCGAACTTATCCCCCTCGACCGTCCACTGCACATTCTCCATGCGCGTCTGGAAAGTCAAAGCCTGAGCAGGCAGGGTAAAACCCAGCAGCAGAAAGAGGGGTAAACGAGACAAGAACAGCTCTCCATGACGAAACCGTGTCTGGAGAGTGGATCGGCGGGGTGCGGGAAAACTTTAACCAAACCATGGACCCGCTACGCAGGCCGTTGTGGTGAGGCGCTGCTTCTACACAAAAAACAGAGCCCGCTGACAGCGCCTCCCACGGGCGACATCCACCCCGTCATTCCCGCGAATGCGGGAATCCATCGGTCCGAGTATGCCGCTCACCCATGGATCCCCGGCTTTCGCCGAGGATGACGAGGTTGGGGCTAGGATGACGCGGTGGCTACCTGTCCCCCTTCGGGTTACTCGACTGCCAGCGCCAGGCGTCTGCGCACATGGCTTCCAGGCCCAGCTCCGCGCGCCAGCCGAGTTCTTCCGCGGCCATTTCCGGGTCGGCGTAGCAGCAGGCTACGTCGCCGGGGCGACGGTCGGTGAGTTCGTAGGCCAGCTTATGACCACACGCTTTCTCGAAGGCATGCAGCATATCCAGCACCGAATAGCCTTTACCTGTGCCCAGATTAAAGGCCTTGATGCCCTGCCCGCGCGCCAGCCACTCCAGCGCTTTCACATGCCCCTCGGCCAGATCCATGACGTGGATATAATCCCGCACACCGGTACCATCATGGGTCGGGTAATCACTTCCGAATACGCTCAGATGCTGGCGACGCCCCACCGCAACCTGGGCGATATACGGCATCAGATTATTCGGGATATCCGCCGGATCTTCACCAATACGACCACTGATATGCGCACCTACTGGATTGAAATAGCGCAGCAGTGCGATATTCCACTCACCATCAGCCACATGCAGATCACCCAGCATCTCCTCGATCATCAACTTGGAGCGGCCATAAGGATTGGTGGCGCTGGTCGGGAAATCCTCGCGGATCGGCACCGTCGCCGGGTCGCCATACACGGTGGCCGAGGAGCTGAACACCATATTCTTCACCCCGGCCCGCTGCATCGCCTCACACAACACCACAGTCCCACTGACGTTATTGCGGTAATAACGCATTGGCTGGGACACCGACTCACCCACTGCCTTCAGACCAGCGAAGTGGATGACCACATCGACAGCATGTTGCTGAAACACCTGATCCAGCAGGGCAGCATCGTTGATATCGCCCTCGACCAGCGTCAGCTTGCACCGGGTTATATCTTCCACCCGACGCACCGCTTCCGGCGAACTGTTGCTGAAATTATCCAGCACGACCACCCGGTAGCCTGATTCCAGCAGGCGCACACAGGTATGCGAGCCGATATAGCCCGCACCGCCGGTCACTAGAATGGTCTTGCTCATTGCCTGTTCCTTATTACGTTAGTCGCCGAGGCGCCTCATCCCAAACGCTGGATCCCCGGCTTTCGCCGAGGATGACGAGGTGAAGTGAACCATGGATTCCCGGCTTTCGCCGAGGATGACGGGGTGGGAGTAACGTCTTCATTACCTCAAACCGCCTTGATCGCCTCGACCAACCGCTCCGTTTCACGCTGCATCAGTTCGATATCCCCACGGCTTTCCACGTTCAGCCGGATCACCGGCTCGGTATTCGACGCGCGCAGATTGAAGCGCCAGTCGGCGAAGCAGACACTCAGGCCGTCAGTGTAATCCACATCCAACGCACCCGGCGCGTATTGACTCTCGATGGCCTTGATCACGGTCGGTGCATCACTCACGGTCAGGTTGATTTCCCCGGAGGATGGGTAAGCGGCAATACGCTCATCAACCAATTCCGACAGCGGTTTGCCCTTGCGGCAGATCAGCTCCGCCACCAGTAACCAGGGGATCATGCCGCTGTCACAGTAGGCAAAGTCCCGGAAGTAATGGTGCGCGCTCATTTCTCCGCCATAGATCGCGTCCTCGGCGCGCATGCGCTCCTTGATGAAGGCATGCCCCGCCTTGGTCTGAATCGCCACGCCACCGCTCTGCTCCACCTGTTCAACCGTATTCCACACCAGACGCGGGTCGTGGATGATGCGTGCGCCGCGCTCTTTCTGCAAAAAGGCTTCGGCCAGCAATCCGACGATGTAATAACCCTCAATGAACCGACCCTGCTCATCAAACAGGAAGCATCGGTCAAAATCTCCATCCCAGGCGATACCCATATCCGCCTGGTACTTCAACACCGCATCCCGGGTCAGCCCGCGGTTCTCGGTCAGGATCGGGTTAGGAATGCCGTTGGGGAAAGTCCCGTCCGGCTCATGGCAGATTTTCACCAGCTCGACTGGAATATGCAGCTCGGCAAACGCCTTCTCCAAGGCATCAATCGCCGGCCCGGCAGCACCGTTACCCGCATTCACCACCAGACGCATGGGCGTGAACGAGACCGGGTCGATATAGCTCATCAGGTGCTCGATATAATCAGCGCGGGTATCGACCAGCTCGTAACTGCCCCGCTCAGCGTCCGCCACATTCGGGTCGCGCCCGTCTACCAGTTCGTACTCGCAGGCCTCAGCCAGCGCACGAATCTCAGCCAGGCCTGTGTCCGCTGAAATGGGTCGAGCGCCTTCGCGCACCAGCTTGAAGCCGTTGTAATCAATCGGGTTATGGGAAGCGGTCACCTCAATGCCACCATCCACTTCGAGATGGAAGGTAGCGAAATAGACTTCCTCGGTGCCGACCATGCCCAGATCCAGCACATCCACGCCTTCATCACGCAGCCCGTTGGCCAACGCCGCCTTCAGCGTGGCAGAACTCTCGCGGATGTCTCCACCGAGCACCACGCGCTTGGGCTTGAGCCATTGGGCAAAGCCACGGGCGATACGATAAGCAACGGCTTCATCCAATTGAGTGCCCAATTGACCACGAATGTCGTAAGCCTTGAAACAGGTGATTTCGGACATGGTATTCCTTATTTGTTTAATCGATTAAAACAGGTACTACGCACCGCCATGGATCCCCGGCTTTCGCCGAGGATGACGAGGTGGGGTGAGCCATGGATCCCGGCGTTCGCCGAGGATGACGAGTGGGGGCGGCGCTCGCATAGAACAACACACAACCCCGTCATTCCCGCGAACGCGGGAATCCATCCATCCGACCACTCCGCTCCCCCCCTGGATCCCCGGCTTTCGCCGAGGATGACGAGGTGAAGTAAACCATGGATCCCGGCTTTCGCCGAGGATGACGACTGGGGGTGGCGCTCGCACGGAACAACACACAACCCCGTCATTCCCGCGAACGCGGGAATCCACCACCTGGCCATAAGGCCAGATAACAGCAGCAGGCATGGGGGTTGCCTGCTGGCCTTTTGCTGCGACGTGATGGATCCCCGGCTTGCGCCGAGGATGACGTGCAGAGAAGCCAGGATGACGAGGTGGGTGCAATTCCCAGGTGGACTGGATGGATCCCTCTGGTAAATGCGAGCGGTGAGCAATGAGGCGCACTACACTCAGCCGCGCAATATCCGCCGCAGCAACCCAGCCGTGGATGAATCCACCCCATTCACTTCACTCTGCCCGCGCACCCAGGCCAGCGTATCCACTGCCAACTTCTTGCCCATCTCCACCCCCCATTGGTCAAAGGGGTTGATCTCCCAGATGACCGATTGCACAAACACCTTGTGTTCATACATGGCAATCAGCGCGCCCAGGCTGTAGGGCGTCAGTTCATCGAGGAGCAGTGTAGAGCTGGGCTGGTTGCCTCGGTAGCGCTGGTAAACCGGCATGCTTTCCGGGTTCTTTAGTGCCGCATCGCCCAGCGCCAGCAATCGGGACTGAGCCAGGCAGTTCGCCAGCGCCAACTCATGCTGGGAGACCAGCTCCTCGGTCACCTCGTCCCGCGCTTCATGATAACGCCGCGCCGGCATGATGAAGTCGCAGGTGACGGCCTCTGTGCCCTGATGCAGCAGCTGGTAAAAGGCATGCTGCGCATTGGGGCCGACGTCGCCCCAGATGATCGGACAGGTATTTTGTGCCACCGGCTTGCCCTCGCGGGTCACACTCTTGCCGTTGGACTCCATTTCAAGCTGTTCCAGATACAGCGGCAGCAGCTTCAATCGGCCGTCATAGGGCAGGATCGCCTGCGCATTGATGCCCAGCACATTGGTATTCCACACCCCCACCAGCGCCATCAGCACCGGCAGATTGCTTTCCCAGGGCGCCGACTTGAAGTGCTCATCCATCAGATGAGCGCCCGCCAGCATCTGCCGGAAACCATGCATCCCCACTGCCAGTGCGATAGGCAATCCGATTGCCGACCACAGGGAGTAGCGACCGCCAACCCAGCCCCATATCTGCAATTGATTTGCTTCGCTTATCCCCCACTCGGTCATCTTCTCTGCCGCCGAAGATACGCCAAGGAAATGACAATCCAGCACACCCGGCTTGTCGCCCAGCGTGTGCTGCAACCAGCGCCGCGCCGTGTCGGCGTTGCTCAAGGTGTCAATGGTAGTGAAGGATTTGGAAGATATGATGAACAGCGTGGAATGGGGGTTCAGGGTACGCAGCAACTGGGATAACTGACTGCCATCCATGGTCGAAGCGAAATGCACGGTCAGGCGGGATGCAGTGGGTGCACCACTGTCACACAGCGCATCGACCATCATCTGCGGCCCAAGATCCGAGCCACCGACACCGATGTTCACCACATCGGTGACCACCTCGCCGGTTACGCCGCGCCATTGGCCTGAATGGAGCTTATTGACCATCAACTCCATCCGCTGCAGCTGCTCATGTACCTGGGCGGTGATATCAACACCATCCACGTTGCAGACCGCCTCGGCTGGCAAGCGCAACGCCCAGTGCATCGCCGCGCGGCCCTCGGTGCAGTTGACTGCATCACCACTGAACAGCCGGTCGATCCACTCCGGCAGCTTCTGCTGGCGGGCCAGATCAAACAGCCGAGACAGTGTCTGCTCGGTCAGGCGCTGCTTGGAATAGTCAAACAGCACAGGGCCGCATTCACAATGCAACCGCTCAAAGCGCTGCGGATCGGCCGCGAACAACTGTGCCAGATGCGTATCCTTGATGCTTTCAGCATGATCCGCTAGAACACACCACATAGTCAGATTCTCCAACGCTGTCGTATTGTTATCAGCCAACCCAAACCCTGGATCCCCGGCTTTCGCCGAGGATGACGGGGTGGTGTAAACCCTGGATCCCCGCGTTCGCGAGGATGACGGGGTGGAGTGAACCCTGAACCCCCGGCGTTCGCCGAGGATGACGAAAAATACCCCGTCATTCCCGCGAACCTTTCCCGCCATCCCCGCGAACCACCCCTCGTCATTCCCGCGAAAGCGGGAATCCATCGGGCGCACCGCACAAACCAAAACCCTGGATCCCCGGCTTTCGCCGAGGATGACGGCATGGCAGGATTACGGAGTGGCGGGAGGCGTTACCGTCGTCCGATCCCGTTATAGGTAAACCCACCACGCTTCACGAATTCCGGGTCCCACACATTCCTGCCATCCAGCAACAGCGGCTCGCGCATATCTGTTTTCAGCCGCTTGAAGTCCGGGCTCCAGTAGGATTTCCACTCGGTCACCAGCATCAACGCATCGGCTTCGGCCACTGCTGCATAAGGATCATCATGCAATACCAGATCCCCCCGCTCACCCGCCCATTCCGCCAGCGCAGGCAATGCACGCGGATCATGCACATGCACTTCCACGCCCTGCGCCCATAGCGCCGCAATCAGCTTGAGTGCCGGGGCGTTATCGATGCGTGAGGATTCCGGTTTGAATGCCACACCCCAGATCGCCACCTTGCGGCCAGCCAGCTGGTTGTCGTAGTGCTGCCACAGCTTGCGGAACAGTGATTCCTTCTGCCGCTCATTGATCTGCAATACTTCTTCCAGCAACTGCGCCTGCAAGCCACTGTGCTGCAGGGTGCTGGCCAGGCTCATCACGTCACGGGAGAAGCTCAATCCACCAAAACCACAACCGGGATACAAATACGCCTCGCCAATCCGCTTATCCGCCCCCATGCCCTGACGCACCCGCTCAATGTCCACATCCAGGCTGTCCGCCAGGTTGGCCATATCGTTCATGAAGCTCAAGCGAGTCGCCAGCATGCCGTTGATCGCCAGCTTGGTAAATTCAGCCTCTCGCGGACGCATCTGCATGATGGCATCACGGCGCCGATTGAATGGGCGCAGAATTTCTGCCACCAGACGCAAGGCCCAGGGCAGATCCGCTCCCACCAACCAATGCTCAGCACGGGTAAAGCCGTTCAGAGCGGCACCCTCGGTCAACAAATCCGGAATACTCACCACCGCACCATGCCGCGCATCCGCGCCGGGGCGGCTGATCAGTGTCTGCTGCAAGGCCTCAGTGCTGCCCACCGGAAAAGTCGACTGGTTGACCACCAGAAATTCCGGATCAATATCCGCTGGCAAGGCCGCAAGCAGATCATGCGCGCGCTGCAGCGAATCCGGCGAAAGCGCCAACCACAACACCGTGCAATGCTCATCCGGAGCCTGTTCCAGATTTGTCACCACCAGACGCCCCGCCCGCTTCTGCTCTTCCATCAGCACAGCCAGACCCGGCTCACGCAGGGAAAAGGAATCCCCGTTCAAGCTATTGGCAACCGCCCGCTCGGACACATGCAGTGCAACCTGATGCCCGGTGGACGCCAGCGCAGCCGCGCTCACCATCGCGCACAGCGTATCGCCATACACATCAATAAACATTGGCCAGTTCCTCAGCCTTGGTAACGTGCCAGCATCGCCCGGAAATCAGCGCCCAGTTTGGCATGCTGCAATCCATAGGCAATGGTTGCTTCCAGATAACCCAGCTTGCTACCGCAATCATGGGAGCGGGCAGAAATATGCCACGCTTCAACGCCCTCACTGTTCATCAGCTCAGCTATGGCATCGGTCAATTGAATCTCACCGCCCGCACCGGGTGCTGTGGACGCCAGCAGCTCAAAAATCCGCGCCGGCAGCACATAACGCCCGACCACCGCCAGATTGGATGGCGCTTCCTCACGCGGCGGCTTCTCCACCATGCGCGACATGATCGTATGCTGGCCCGGCTGCAGATCCACACCGTTCACATCCACCACCCCGTACTGGCTGACCAGCTCCGGCGGCACCGGCTCGACCATGATCTGCGCATGCCCGCCGGTTTCGATAAACCGCTGGGTCATCAGCTTCAAATCATTTTCCGTACCGCGCTGCTCAACCAGCACATCCGGCAGCAACACCGCAAACGGCTCATCACCCACTACCGGGCGCGCACAATATACCGCATGCCCCAGACCCAGCGCTCGGCCCTGGCGCACCGCAGTCACTTTCAGTTGCGGCGGAGCAATATCACGCAGCACCTGCAACAACTCCAGCTTGCCCCGACGCTCCAATTCCGCTTCCAGCTCATAGTTCACATCAAAGTGATCCTCAATCGCCTTCTTGCTGGAATGGGTCACCAACACAATCTCATTGATCCCCGCGGCCAGGGCCTCTTCCACCACGTATTGGATGACCGGTTTATCCACCACCGTGACCATTTCCTTGGGGATTGCCTTGCTGGCCGGCAGAAAACGCGTACCCAACCCAGCAACGGGCAAAACAGCTTTAGTGACCTTCACGGTAACTCCTGAATATTCAACAAATCATCAACGAATAAGAAAACCCAGCGGCGCCAGAGTTCACAGATTTTAAACCCCATGGATTCCCGCGTACGCGGGAATGACGAGGGAAGGCTCGTCATCCTCGGCCTGCCCCCCGCCACCCTCGGCCTCTCTCATCGTCATCCTCGGCGAAAGCCGGGGATCCATCCCGCAGGCCACGCTGGGCGTATGGATTCCCGCCTACGCCGGAATAACGGAGGTGGATACTATCCTGTGGGTGCGGCGCCTCGCTGCGACGAAGAACGGCGAAGTCCCAATACGTGACCCACCTCCCAATCCCCAAGCCACATCTCAGCTATAACACCCCATAACAAGAACAAGGGAGAAAGTCATGACCAAGCGGCGCCTCATACTGTGCATGGATGGCACCTGGAACTCCAACGACAAAAGCGACAAAGTCACCAACATCATCAAACTGTTGCGCGCCATCCCTGCGGTTGATGCGCAGGGCGTCAGCCAGGTGACGTATTACGGCCGGGGCGTCGGCACCGGCAAAGGAGAAAAACTCCGCGGGGGATTCAGCGGGTCCGGACTGGATAACAACATCATCGACGGCTATCGCTTTCTCGGGAACAACTATCATCCCGGTGATGAAATCTACCTGTTCGGCTTCTCCCGGGGAGCCTATACTGCCCGCAGTCTCGGCGGACTGATCAACCTCGCCGGCATACTGCACCCCACCTGTCTCGGCGGGGTACTGGACGAAGTAGTCAAGATCTACCGATCAGACCAGAGCGACAAGCAGACCGCCATCAAAAAACTCGACGGCCTCCAGCGGCATGAGCAGGTCAGGATCAAATGCATTGGCGTATGGGATACGGTGGGCTCATTGGGCATCCCCGGCGACTGGGCCAAACAGCTGTCCTTCGCCTCACGCTGGTACTTCCATGACGTGCATCTGGGGCCGCATGTTGATGTCGCATTGCATGCCCTGGCCATCGACGAAAAACGCGGTGCCTTCCCGCCGACCTTATGGGAGCGCCCAAAAAATCAAGCGCCGCGACCCGATCAAACAGTCGAACAGGTCTGGTTTGCCGGCGTGCATTCCAATATCGGCGGCTCCTACAGCGACGACAGACTGTCCGACATCACCCTCGACTGGATGATCAAACGCCTACGCGCCCTCACTGACCTGAGCGTCCGCGATGTCGCCCTCAACCACAATAACGGCAGCATAGAAAGCTGCATCCACGGCAAGGGAATCGAAAGCCGAACCCCGCTCTACCTGACCAGCTATCCCTACCCCTATCTGCGCACCCTGTGCAACGTACTCACGCCACCCACCGGCAAAGTGGACGGCCTGATCCGCAACCTGTTCAAACCCGAAAACAGCCGTCGCAACCTGCCAGAAAAGAATGACGAAACCGTCAACGAATACCTGCATATTTCAGTTCTGCAGCGCTGGCGGCTACAGCAAGTAGCGCATGACCTGGCCGAGGACAAAGACGCACCGCTGCAAGCCTACCGCCCACCCAACCTCAACGCCCTGCTTCAACAGGCCAGAACCAACCCCATCCCGGTCATTGACTGAAATGGCGAACTGATCCCACCGGAGAAAATCAACTGGCCCGAATAACGAGAGAGCCCCATCATCCACGACCTCTCCCCTCGTCACCCTCGGCCCCTCTCATCGTCATCCTCGGCGAAAGCCGGGGATCCATCCCGCAGCCCACTCCAAACCCATGGATTCCCGCCTTCGCGGGAATGACGGGGTGGGAGGATGGATTCCCGCGTGCGCGGGAATGACGAGGGTAAGGTGCGCGGGAATGACCAGGGAAGGCACGTCATCCTCGGCCTCACCCCCTCACCCTCGGCCTCTCTCATCGTCATCCTCGGCGAAAGCCGGGGATCCATCCCGCAGCCCACTCCAAACCCATGGATTCCCGCGTGCGCGGGAATGACGGGGTGGGAGGATGCCCTGTGTGTCAACCTAAGCCTGAGCCAATTGATTTTGAGATAACATATAAAT
>CAYYUQ010000076.1:0-17222 GCA_964474945.1 uncultured Halopseudomonas sp.
AGCAGTTCCTGAACAGCGGCGTCATGATCGGACATCAGTACGAGGCCACGGAGCGAGGGTGTCAGCGCTCCAGATGCTGCAGCTTATCCGGTACACCATCCCACTCTTCAGCGTCGGGCAGGGCATCCTTCTTCTCGGTGATGTTCGGCCAGATATCCGCCAGCTCGGCATTCAGCTCGGTAAAGTGTTGCTGATCAGCCGGTACTTCATCTTCGGCAAAAATGGCATTGGCCGGACATTCAGGTTCGCAGAGGGCGCAGTCGATACACTCATCCGGATGGATAACCAGAAAGTTCGGACCTTCGTAGAAACAGTCGACAGGGCAAACCTCAACGCAATCGGTGTACTTGCATTTAATGCAGTTGTCGGTCACAACGAAGGTCATGGCGGGTTTCTCCAGAGAAGGCGAGTCACAAAGTTGGCGCGTATTCTACCAGCAAATTTTCAGATAATGCAGCCGCTGCGGCACTTTTGCACGGGTTCGGCTGCTTTACCCTCTCAGTCGGTGATAATGAATATCATTTGCTGGGTTATCAGCCCCAGCTGTCTTTCCATTGATACAGTAATTCCAGCGCCTGGCGCGGACTCAGATCATCCGGCTTGAGCTGTTGCAAAGCGACCGCAGCAGGATGTGGAGCCGACGCAAACAGATCGCTCTGCATGGGCTGAGCCTGAGGTGCCTGGCTGGCCTGGTCAAGACTTTGTTGCTCGAGTGTAGCCAGATGCTGCCGCGCACGTTCAATAACCGGCCGCGGTACGCCTGCAAGTTGCGCCACCTGCAAACCATAACTTTGACTGGCTGGCCCGGGCAGGACGGTATGCAGGAAGACTATGCGTTCGTTGTGCTCAGTCGCATTCAGGTGGACGTTGGCGACCCCGGGATCGCTGTCAGCCAGCGCGGTGAGTTCAAAGTAATGCGTAGCGAACAGGGTGAAGGCTCGCATCTGCGCCAGATATTCTGCGGCAGCCCAGGCCAGTGACAGGCCGTCGAAGGTGCTGGTGCCGCGACCCACTTCATCCATCAATACCAGACTGGCATCGGTGGCGTTATGCAGGATGTTGGCGGTTTCGCTCATTTCCACCATGAAGGTCGAGCGGCCGCCGGCCAGATCATCGCTGGAGCCGATGCGGGTGAAGATCCGATCAACCGGAGACAGTATCAGTTTGGCCGCTGGTACATGTGCGCCAATATGCGCCAACAACACAATCAATGCGGTCTGCCGCATATAGGTGGATTTACCGCCCATGTTCGGCCCGGTAATGACCAGCATGCGTGTCTCGGGTGTGAGGTTCAGGTCGTTGGCTACAAAGGGGCGGTCAAGTACCTTTTCCACCACCGGGTGACGGCCCTGCTCGATACACAGCTGGCCACTGCCTTCGATAAACTGCGGGCGGCAATAATCCAGGCTGACTGCCCGTTCTGCCAGACAAGCCAGCACATCCAGTTGCGCCAACGCCGCAGCGCTGTCCTGTAGCCGAGCCAAGTGCAGGTTGAGATGATCCAGCAGTTCATCGTACAGCTGCTTCTCCCGAGCCAGTGCACGACTGCGCGCGGACAGCGCCTTGTCCTCGAACTCTTTCAATTCCGGAGTAATGAAGCGTTCGGCTCCTTTCAGCGTCTGGCGCCGAATATAGTCAGCCGGTGCCTGCTCGGATTGCCCGCGGGATAGTTCGATGAAGTAGCCGTGGACGCGGTTATAGCCGACCTTGAGCGTGGACAGGCCAGTGCGTTCACGTTCGCGATTTTCCAGGTCAATCAGATACTGCCCGGCGTTCTCGCTGATGTTCTGCAGTTCATCCAGCTCGCTGTCATAACCTTCCCTGATCACGCCACCGTCACGAATGACCGCCGGCGGGTTCTCGATAATAGCCAGCTGCAACAGGTCAGCCAGTTCCGGATAGGTGGAGGTTTCTGTGGCCAACTGACGGATATGCGGCGTGGTAATGGGATCCAGCGTGGCTTGCAGCTGCGGTAGCGCGGCTAACGCATCGCGCAACCGGGCCAGGTCGCGCGGGCGTGCTGAACGCAGGGCAACCCGGGCGAGAATACGCTCGATATCGCCAATCCCCTTGAGCACCGGCTGGATGGCCTCGTAGTGGTAATCCTCGATCAGCCCGGCGATGCTATCCTGGCGCGCCTGCAGGGTGTCCATGCGCCGGAGCGGCCGGTTCAGCCAGCGCGCCAGCAGGCGGCTGCCCATGGCTGTGGCGGTATGATCCAGTACATCCAACAGGGTGTTATCGCGACCGCCGGACAAATTGCAATCGATCTCCAGATTACGCCGGCTGGCACTGTCGATAACCACGCTGTCCTCAAACCGCTCCTGAATAATGCTGCGCAGATGGGGCAGGGCGGTACGCTGGGTTTCCCTGGCGTAGCAGAGCAGGGCGCCGGCTGCGCCAAGGCCAAGGCTGAGATTGGCACAGCCAAAGCCGACCAGATCGCGGGTGCCAAACTGTTGGGTCAGGGCCTTGTGGGCGCTGTCCTGATCGAACTCCCAGGGCGCGCGGCGGCGCACCGACCGTCGCCGCTCAATAGGTGTGTTGCTTTCCCAATCATCGGGAATCAATAGTTCGGCTGGAGCCAGACGCTCCAATTCACCAAGCAGGGTTTCCCAGCCGCTCAATTCCATGGTGGTAAAGCGGCCGCTGTTGATATCCAGCGTAGCCAGACCGAAGGCGCGTTCGCTGCCGACCAGCGCGGCCAACAGGTTGTCCCGGCGCTCATCGAGCAATGCCTCGTCACTTACCGTACCCGGCGTAAGAATCCGTACCACCTGGCGCTCGACCGGGCCCTTGCTGGTCGCCGGATCGCCGACCTGCTCACAGATCACCACGGACTCGCCGAGCTTGACCAGCTTGGCCAGATACCCTTCGGCGGCATGGAAGGGAATGCCGGCCATGGGAATCGGCTGGCCACCCGAATTGCCCCGTGAGGTCAGAGTAATGTCCAGCAGGCGCGCGGCTTTCCTGGCATCGTCATGGAATAATTCATAGAAGTCGCCCATCCGATAGAACAGTAGCTCGTCAGGATGCTGCTGCTTGATCCCGAAGTACTGGGTCATCATCGGGGTGTGGGTAACAGATTTCTCGACGCGGCTCATGAAATTCCCTGAAGCATGTTTCTGAATGGAGCAAGAAGCGGCATAGTCTAGGCTACAACGGCACCGGTGCGAAACACGCTGACAGGTTCTGCTGGCCGGGTTATTCGCGCAAGATACTGAAGGAGAGGCAGATGTCGCAATATGATCCCCTGATCGATTCCGCTGCTGCTCGGCTGGGCAATGCTCTGCGCCAATTGGGGTGGCGTGTTACTACCGCAGAATCCTGCACCGGCGGAGGCATCGCCGAAGCCATCACCCGCATCAGCGGCAGTTCCGGCTGGTTCGATACCGCCTTTGTGACGTACGCCAACCACAGCAAGAGTCGTTGGGTGGGGGTATCAGAACAGGATCTTCTGGAATACGGCGCGGTCAGTGAGCCGGTGGTGAAAGCCATGGCAGCCGGGGCGCTGCTGGCGGCCGAGGCCGACCTGGCAGTGGCGGTCAGTGGCATCGCCGGGCCGGAGGGCGGTACACCTGAGAAACCCGTGGGCACTGTATGGTTTGCCTGGGCGCTGCGCGACCGTGAGGTTATTACCCAGTGCCGCCGTATTCAGGGCAATCGCCGGGATGTGCGTGCTCAGACGGTGCTGTACAGCCTGCAAGGATTGATTGCCGAGGCAGAGAAGCTGATTGTGAACCGCTCCGCATGATCGGCAATCTGTGGCTTGCAAAAGGGGTAGGCGCGTGCGAATAACTGTGGAATAATACTGAACATATATACAGTGCTTGCGGTTGCACTGAACCAGATTTGAACTTCCGGGACGCTCGCGTACCCGTCTACCGAGAGGATGCACAATGGACGACAACAAGAAAAAGGCGTTATCGGCTGCCTTGAGTCAGATTGAACGTCAATTTGGCAAGGGCGCAGTGATGCGTATGGGCGATCAGGAGCGCCAGGCGATTCCTTCCATCTCCACCGGTTCGCTGGGGCTGGATATCGCACTGGGCCTGGGTGGTCTGCCTAAAGGTCGTATTGTTGAAATATATGGCCCTGAGTCGTCCGGTAAAACCACGTTGACCCTGTCGGTGATTGCCCAGGCCCAGAAACAGGGTGCCACCTGCGCCTTCGTTGATGCCGAGCACGCACTGGATCCGCAATACGCCGAAAAGTTGGGCGTTGTGGTTGATGACCTGCTGGTATCCCAGCCGGATACCGGCGAGCAGGCCCTGGAAATTACCGATATGCTGGTACGCTCCAACGCGGTAGACGTGATCGTTGTCGACTCCGTGGCGGCCTTGGTACCCAAGGCTGAAATCGAAGGTGAAATGGGCGACCACCACGTGGGCGTGCAGGCGCGTCTGATGTCTCAGGCACTGCGCAAGATCACCGGTAACATCAAGAATGCCAATTGTCTGGTGATCTTCATCAACCAGATTCGTATGAAGATTGGCGTCATGTTCGGTAACCCCGAGACCACCACTGGTGGTAACGCGCTGAAATTCTATTCATCGGTACGACTGGATATCCGTCGCACCGGTGCAGTGAAGGACGGGGATGAAGTCATTGGCAGCGAAACCCGCGTCAAGGTTGTCAAGAACAAGGTGGCACCGCCGTTCCGTCAGGCTGAATTCCAGATTCTGTACGGCACCGGTATCTACCACAATGCCGAGATTATTGATCTGGGTGTGCAGATCGGTCAGATCGAGAAGTCCGGTGCCTGGTACAGCTACAAGGGCAACAAGATTGGGCAGGGGAAATCCAACGCCGCCAAATTCCTCGCGGAAAATCCCCAGATCGCGGACGAAATTGAAAAGGCCATCCGTGATGAGCTGCTGCCCAAGCCGAGCAACAAGGTAGCGGTGGAAGAGAACGCTGATGACGATGGTTGATTGAGGTACTTCTGCCTTGTTCAAACCGGCCTCTGGTCTGGATACGGCCGTCGCTGTTCGACGGTCTGCACTGGATCTGTTGGCGCGCCGGGAGCACAGCTACGCAGAACTGCTGCGTAAGCTGCGCCAGCGCGGCGCTTCGGTGGGCATGGCGGAGATAGAGCTGGATCGACTGCAGGAAGAAGGGCTGCTCAGTGACGAACGTTTCTGTGAAGCCTATATTCACGCCCGCAGTCAGCGGGGCTATGGCCCGCTGCGTTTGCGCGAGGAGCTGCGCCAGCGTGGTGTGAGCGAAATGCTGATTGATCAGCACTTGCACAGCGGTGACCAGGATTGGCAGGCACTGGCGCTGAAGGTCTTCGCTAAACGTTTTCCGGAAGGGCCGGCCGAGGGTCCGAAAGAGCGAGCCAGACAGCAGCGTTTCATGCAATACCGGGGCTTTTCCGGCATGCCCCAGGACTGAAACCCGGGTCGTCAGGCTATTGTAGGTTCTCCGGCTTGTTCACTTCATCAATCAGCGCCCGCAAGCGGCCTTGAGCGCGTGCATTCAGGCGAAATGTCAGCTGTGTCAGGTGTTGCAGTTCCGGGTCATCGGCGGTGCAAGCCGGGTTCTGCTGTTGAACGAAACCACCACTGATACAGATGTCGGCAAAGGCCGTGTTGATGTTGGCCAGTGCATCAACATTGAGTGGCTGGTTCAGACGCAGGGCATACAGATCGTCGTACCAGCGCGACGAGTGATAGTTGTGATAGAACTGTTGAATGATCTGCATCACCTGTTGCGGCGAGTCGGCCTGCTGTAACAGGTTCAGATCGCTTGCGACAATATAGCCTTCGTCCAGCAGGCCGTGCCTGAAGAACGCCAGCAGGGATGACCAGTAACGACCGTCAGGTTCATCCAGCAGGATGATGGGCACCATCGGGCTTTTGCCGGTCTGGATCAGGGTCAGCACTTCCAGAGTTTCATCCAGGGTACCGAAGCCACCAGGGCAGAGAACCACCGCATCGGCTTCCTTGACCAGAAACAGCTTGCGCAGGAAGAAGAAGCGGAACGGCAGATCATGCGGGGTGCCGGCTACGATGCGGTTGGGCTTCTGCTCGAAGGGCAGAGTGATATTGAAGCTCAGGCTGTTATCCAGGCCGGCACCGATATGCACCGCTTCCATGATGCCACCGCCACCGCCGGTGATCGCCATATAGTCATTGTCGGCCAGCAGTTTTCCGACCTGCTGTGCATGGCGAAACAGTTCGCAGTCGAGTGGGGTACGCGCCGACCCGAACACGGTGACCTTGCGCCGGCGCTTGAACTGCTCAAGACGGGAGAAGGCTTCCTCCAGTTCCTTGATAGTCTGGCGCATTATCTTGGCGTCCCAGCGATTGCGGTCGGCCTGAGCCATGCGCACTATGCTGAGGAGCATATCGCGGTAGAGCTCCAGGTTTTCACTGCTGCCATGGGCCAGCGCCAGCAGCTCATTCACTTTGTCGTGCAGACCGCTGCTTCCGGTCTGCCAGTGACGGCCCAGATAATCCGTGGCGCGGGTGTCCTCAGACATGCCTACTCCTTGATGCTGGTCGGGTTACATGGCCAGGCAGTGATCTGCAACGAAGCTCTGGGTCAGAATCGGCTGATGGGTATCAGTCAGCACGAAGTGGTAGGTAAGGGTCGCGCCCATATCCAGTAAGCGGCGGAAGCGTTGATCTGCACACACACTGGTTTGCAACTGGCTCCGTACCACAAGCGGATCACTCTGCATGCGTGTGGCATATTGGGCGTCTACGCTGAGATGGTTCACCAGCTCCTTACCTTTGGCGGTGAAGCCTTCGTCGACTATGAATTCATTCAATTGGCGCGGTGTGTCTTTGCTGCTTTGCTGAGCCACATTACGGAGGGTGTCTTCAAGACGGGTATCGCGCAGGGATACCGCTTGAGCGGGTACGGCCACGCACAGGGCGATTACTGCAATCAGATAACGCATAACATCTCCACCAAGCGGTATACATCTTTTCGGATACTTGTGTGACCATGGTGGTCTGAACTGGTTCTGAGCTGGCTCATGGATTTTTCAGCAGCGTGTGTAATGCCTGCTGTGTCTTGCTCCGGTCAGGCCGGCGATACTATCGGGAGAGACCGTTGGGCCAGCGTGTAGCAGAGTGGATCGGGCTGGCACTGATGACGCTGCACAGATATAAAATGATCCGGGTTGAATCATAGCGCGATGCTATCAGCTCTGCCAGTCACGCGCTGGGTGATAAGTTGCGGAGAACGAATTGACTGATCGTGCCGCTGGTGTCAGGCTTGTAGCGATAAAGACATTGACTCATGGCGATACATTCAGTTAACCACCGGCAGGAAGCAAGGCATGGGGACAACCTACGAGATTCTGATCGCGGATGATCATCCACTATTCCGTAGCGCGTTGTTTCAGGCCCTGAACGCCGGGCTATCGGCCGACATTCGCCTGACCGAAGCCGGCTCCATCGCCGAACTGCAGTCCCTGCTGGAAGAGCGCAGCGCCTGGGATCTGGTGTTGCTTGATCTGAACATGCCCGGCGCCCATGGTTTTTCCGGATTGGTGCTCTTACGCAGTCAATTTCCCCATATCCCGGTGGTTGTCATCTCCGCGCAGGAAGAAGCCGCGGTGGTCCGGCGCGCACGGGATTTCGGTGCCAGCGGTTTCATTCCCAAATCATCCAGCCTCGAAGATATTCAGCGCTCCGTGCAGGACGTGCTTGACGGTGATGCCTGCTGGCCGGAACAGATCAATGACGCTGTCTCACCATTGAGCAACGAGCAGACGGCGATCAGCGCCCAGCTTGCCAGTCTCACGCCACAGCAGTTCAGGGTATTGAGCATGGTCTGTGATGGTTTGCTGAATAAGCAGATTGCCTACGAGCTGGCCGTTTCCGAAGCTACCGTTAAAGCACATGTGACGGCGATTTTTCGCAAGTTGGGCGTGCGCACCCGTACCCAGGCCGCGCTGGCGTTGCAGCATATGGAATTATCCCGCTAGCGGTCATGCTATCGGCAGGTACTCACGCAGGCGTGTGGGTGCTGCCGCTTCGACTTAGGTATGCTGGGCAAGAAGCATGCTGCCTGCCAGACTAGGCCGCCTTGATACGAGGTGATATCCACCCATGATGCTCTCCGGTGGGCTGGTTGCGTCCACATTCCTGATTTATATGGCCTGTCTGTTTGCTATCGCTTTCTGGGGCGATCGGCAAACCGGTGAATTCGGCCCGCGCCTGCGCGTCTGGGTCTACAGTCTGTCGATTGCCGTCTGGTGCACCAGTTGGACCTTCTTTGGTGCAGTGGGCATGGCCGTCGGGCATATATGGGACTTCCTGCCGATTTACATAGGCCCGATGATTCTGTTCATCCTGGGCTGGCGTCTTATCGCCCGGATGTTGGCGATCAGCAAGCAGGAAAACATCACATCCATTGCCGACTTCATCGCCTCGCGTTATGGCAAGTCCCAGAGCTTGGGCGTCATTGTTGCTGCCCTGTGCCTGGTCAGCGTGTTGCCCTATATCGCCTTGCAGCTGAAGAGTATTGTGCTCGGCTTCAATCTGCTGACCGGCACCGGTGTGTCGTTGACCGGAGGCGACGCCCATAGCTCTGAAGACACAGCACTGGTCGTCACACTGCTGCTGGCCCTGTTCACTATCCTGTTTGGTACCCGCAGCCTCGATGCTACCGAGCACCACCGGGGTATGATGCTGGCGATTGCCTTTGAAGCGCTGGTCAAGCTGCTGGCGTTCATTGCGGTGGGGGTGTTTGTTACCTTCATGCTGTTTGGCAGCGTGGGTGAACTGGTTGAGCGGGCGGCCAATAGTCCGGAGCTGGAGGAATACTGGCAGCGGAGCACGCTGCATATGAATCTGCTGTTCCAGACACTGATAGCTATTCTGGCTTTTCTCTGTTTGCCCAGACAGTTCCAGGTTTCCGTGGTAGAGAACATTAAATCAACGGATCTGCGAGCCGCCCGCTGGATCTTTCCTGCTTACCTGTTATTGGCCGGGATCTTCGTTCTGCCGATCAGTCTTGCCGGGCAACTGCATCTTGGCGCCGAGATGTCGCCGGACTCCTATGTGATCAACCTGCCGCTGATGGAAGGCAGGCCCGTACTGGCGTTGCTCGCCTTTATCGGTGGGGCATCGGCCGCTACTGGCATGGTGATTGTCGCGGCGATTGCCTTGAGCACCATGGTGTCCAATGACGTGGTGCTGCCGCTGCTGCTGCGTAACAAGAAACAGCAGGAACGCTCCTATGAGGAGTTCCGCGGTTGGATGCTCAATCTGCGACGCAGCGCCATTCTGATTATCCTGCTGCTGGCCTATGTGGTGTATCGCCTGATTGGTTCAGCCGGGAGTCTGGCGAATACCGGGCAGATCGCTTTCGCTGCGATTGTACAGTTGGCTCCGGCCATGTTCGGTGCGCTGTTCTGGAAGCAGGCCAATCGCACCGGGGTGTTCGCCGGTCTGCTGGTCGGCATCAGCCTGTGGTTCTACCTGCTGGTTATGCCGCTATTGAACTTCATCAGTGTGGCCGATTGGCCGCTGCTGCGGGATATCTACGACGACGCATTTGATCTGCCGCTGGATGCGATCACCCTGGGCAGCATGATCGCCCTGAGCTGCAACTTCGTCGTATTCACCATCATTTCCATGCTCAGCCGCACGCGGGTGCTGGAGCATTGGCAGGCCAGCCGTTTTGTCAGCCTGGATGATGAGTGGGACAGCGGCCCGAGCCGCGCCATGCTGCGGGTCACGCTGGCTGATCTGTTAATGCTGGCAGCCCGCTTTGTCGGTGAAGAGCGAGCCAGGTTGGGGTTCGAGCGCTTTGCCGAGGCGCAGGGCGTGGAATACAACTCCTCCCAGGTAGCTGATAGCAACTGGATTACCCAGACCGAACGGCTGCTGGCGGGGGTATTGGGTGCCTCGTCCGCACGGGTGGTCGTGAAGGCCGCGATCGAGGGGCGGGATATGCACTTCGAAGACGTGGTGCGCATTGTTGACGAAGCCTCCGAGGTGCTGCAATTCAATCGTGGTTTGCTGCAGGGGGCGATTGAAAATATTACCCAGGGCATCAGTGTGGTCGACAAGGAACTGCGGCTGGTGGCATGGAACCAACGCTATCTGGAAATGTTCCAGTATCCGGAAGGGCTGATCACCATTGGCCGACCGATTGCCGATTTGATCCTGTGCAATGCCCGGCGCGGGCTGTGCGGGCCTGGCGACCCGGAAATGCATATGGAAAAGCGCGTCAACTGGATGCGCCGGGGCACAGCGCACCGTTCCGAGCGCTTGTTCCCTACCGGTCGAGTGATCGAGATCATCGGTAATCCGATGCCCGGTGGTGGCTTCGTCATGAGTTTTACCGACATTACCGCTTTCCGCGAAGCAGAACGAGGGCTGAAGGAAGCCAATGAAAGCCTCGAGCGCCGCGTGGTTGAGCGCACCCGGGAGCTGTCGGAACTGAACAAGGCATTGATTCAAGCCAAGGCGCAAACCGAGCAGGCCAGCCAATCCAAGGGCCGCTTTCTGACTGCGGTCAGCCATGACCTGATGCAGCCAATGAACGCTGCCCGGCTGTTCTCCGCGTCGCTGACTCACCAACCCAACCTGCCGGCCGAGGCCCAGGAATTGGTGCGACACCTGGATACCTCGCTGCGCTCGGCGGAGGATCTGATTTCCGACCTGCTGGATCTGTCACGGCTGGAGTCCGGCCGTATCAACCCGGAATGGAGTGATTTTGTTCTCACCGAACTGATCGAGCCCTTACGCATCGAGTTTGGCGCATTGGCCCTGGAGCAGGGCATCGATCTACGCGTGCATAATAGTCGCCTGCGTATACGCAGTGACATGCGTTTGCTGCGCCGGATATTGCAGAACTTCCTGACCAACGCCTTCCGCTATGCCGGCAATTCCCGCGTGGTACTGGGTATGCGTCGCCTGCCGGATGCGGTGCGTATTGAAGTATGGGATCAGGGGCCAGGCATTCCGCGGGACAAGCTGCAAACCATTTTTGAAGAGTTTCAACGGTTGGATAATCACCGCACTCAGGCCGAGAAGGGCCTGGGGCTGGGGCTGGCGATTGCCGATGGGTTATGCCGCGTGTTGGGGCATGAGCTGTCGGTTCGTTCCTGGCCGGGTCGCGGCAGTGTATTCAGTGTAACGGTGCCGATTGCCCGGTATGATCGCAACCAGCGTCCTGCCCGCGCTGTTAACGCGCCGGTACTCAATGGTGCCCAGGTGCTCTGCATTGATAATGAGACTACCATTCTGACCGGCATGCAAAGCCTGCTCAGCCGTTGGCAGTGTAATGTCGCGGTAGCTCGGGATCGCCAGGAGGTCGAGGCGGTGCTGGCAACCGGATTCATGCCGGAGCTGGTTCTGGCCGATTATCATCTGGACGATGGCGATACAGGTCTGGAGTTGATGGGCTGGTTGCGTGAGAAGATCAACCCGGATCTGCCTGGCGTGGTCATCAGTGCGGATGGACGCAATGAGCTGGTTACGCGTATTCGCTTGCACGGTCTGGATTTCCTGCCCAAGCCAGTCAAGCCTGCCGCGTTACGTGCCTTGATCAGCCGCTACGTCAGCCTTTAAGTTTTCACTTATTAACGGGAGTAGAATGTCGCCATCACGGGAATGCCTGCTGGGCATGCGGGACACGATTCCCATGCTGATCGGTGCCGTGCCGTTTGGCATTGTTTACGGTACCCTGGCGGTCTCCTCCGGACTGTCAGTCACCGCCACTCTGGCCATGTCATTGCTGGTATTCGCTGGCTCGGCGCAGTTCGTGGCCGCCAGTCTGGTTGCCAGCGGCACCGGCCTGACAGTCATTCTGCTGACCACACTGATCGTCAATCTGCGGCACATGCTCTACAGCGCCAGCCTGCTGCCCTTCGTGCGGCACCTACCGCAGCGCTGGCGGATTACGCTGGCATTCTGGTTGACCGACGAGAGCTTCGCCGTGGTACACCGTCATTACCTGCTGAACGACGCGCCGTTAACGCATAAGCATTGGTACTTTCTGGGTTCCTGTCTGGCCATGTACAGTCTGTGGTTTATCTGCACGGTAATCGGCGTGGTACTGGGCCAGGCTCTGCCGGCGTTGGGCGACTGGGGACTGGATTTTGCCATGGTGGCCACCTTTATCGGTATTGTCGTGCCCCTGCTGCGTAACCAGCCCATGATTGTGGCGGCATTGGTTGCCAGCGCGGTGGCGGTTGTCGCCCACGGCTTACCTTACAAGCTCGGATTGATGCTTGCCGCCTTGCTTGGTGTGACTGCAGGGGTTGTTGCTGAGCGGCTATCGAGCAAGGCCAACTCAGGCCTGCCGGAGACGCCATGAACAGTTTTGAAGCAGGGTTGATTCTCGGTATGGCGACCATCACCTTTGCCATCCGCTATGTGCTGTTTGCGGTGGGCCATCGGGTGCGCTTCAGCCCGGTAGTGAGTCAGGCGCTGAGCTATGTGCCGGTGGCGGTGCTGTCGGCGATTGCCGTGCCGGCGATGCTGATGCCAGAGGGCGCGGGTCTGCAACTATCGCTGGATAATGACTATCTGGTTGGTGGCATCGCCGCCATCATCATCGCCGCCCGCTGGCGCAACCTGTTGGCCACGATCGCCGGAGGCATCCTGTGCTTTTTCCTTTGGCGTTGGCTTTACGGCTGAACCCGCTTGCGCAGCAACATCAGTGCTGCGGCGGCGAGGGAGATCAGCAGCGTGAAGCCCAGCATGCCGTTGACCATGCCCAGCCGGTCGCTGGCGAAACCTACCCCCAGCACCACCGTAGCCATGGTCATATAAGCAGCAAGAAAGAACGCGGAGTTCATGCTGCCGCGCTCGGCGGGCGGTGCGGAGCGGGCGATGGTCACAGTGGCGATTACTCCAATACCGCCGGCACCCATGGCGGAGGTCACCGTCGCCAGGCTGAACAGCCAGATCGAGCTCAGCAACACCGCGCCAGCCATTGCGGCAAGACCACCGATCAACAATAGCGGGCCCGCCAGAATCAGTCGATTCAACGGTTGGCGTTGGCTGGCAAACTGGCTGATGCCCGCTACCAACTGCCAGCCCGCGGCAAACAGCCCAGCCAGCGCCAGATCACTGACTCCCGCCAGATCCCGGGCCATGGAGGGGCCAAGGGAGGAATACAGGCTGCCGGTAGACCAGGCCAGACAGATGGCCGCTGCCGCAAACAGGAAGGTACCGAGCAGGTGGCGCGGTACCCTGATTGGCGTCGGTCGCCATGAGCGCATACTGAAGTCCGGTTGCCGCTGGCCTACATCGGCTGGCCAGGGGGCACGCAACAGCAGCACGATGCTCAGTATGCCCAGCACAATAATCACCAGAAACGGCCACACGTGCGCATGGCTTGTCCAGCGTAACGCCAGCGAAGAGAGGGTAGGCCCGGTACTGGCGCCCAGGGTGAACGCCAGTGCGGCCAGTGTCGCTCCGCGCGTCCAGTTACCATCCGGCTCCAGCTCGACCACCGCAGCCGTAGCTGCACCGGTAACCAGGCCGGTACCAATACCGGTAAGCAGACGGGCGAAGCCGAGCTGATAGATGTCGGTTGCCAGCATGAAGGCGGCCGAACCGCAGAGAATGAACAGCAAGCCCGGAATCAGCATCTGCCGTCGACCGACCTGATCGGACAGCGAACCCATGGTCAAAAGAGTGGTGACCACACCCAGCACGTATATCGAAAATGCTGCCGTCAGCGCGGTAGAAGAGAACCCCCATGCCTGCTGCCATACGGCATACAGCGGGGTCGGCAGGTGGCTGGCGAAGATAGTGGTGAAGATGGCGAGCAGGCAGGCGGTCATGGCCAATGACGGGGGGCGTTTCGTTATCACAGCACGGTTACCTGACCTGATCCAGAGCAAGGCAGGTAGAGCTCAGTAAGCATATATTTCTCCAGGTACTCCGCTGCGTAGCGAGAGAGGCGCACCGTATCTTTGGGAGGCGAATGTCGCCATTATTGCAGAACAGGCAATAGTATGGGCAGCACCGCCGGTATCAGGGTGACTTATATGAAGTGCTGGGCGTTTCTTTATAAACAGACTGTAAAAGTATTCTCATTATCGCCGCCCGCCGGGCTGTTATGATGACTGTCGATTGCGCGTCCGGATCGAGTCAATCCATGGACAATGTAGGGAACCAATGAGTACACCTCCATCCCCATCCATCATGCCATCGCACTCTGCCGCGCGATGGTTATTGCTGTTGGTCGTCGTCGCCGGGATCTATTTTTTCCACGGCTTTATTGTTCCGGTACTGGCAGCATTGATCGTCGCCTTTGCCAGCTGGCCCTTGTATCAACGCCTCCTTGGAGTGTGCCGGGGCCGGCGTAATCTGGCGTCAGCGATTGCCATTCTGTTGATTCTCGGCGTGCTGGTCGTACCGCTGACCATGGCCTTGTCCTTCGCTCTGGAAGAAGCCCAGGGTTGGGTAGGATGGCTGGTGGAGGCCAACCGCGACGGCGCTATTGTACCCAGTTGGATCGCCGCATTACCCTTTGCAGGTGAGTGGTTGGCGATTCAATGGAACGAACACCTGAACCATCCCCATGCCATCAGTGAAATCATCCAGATGGCCAGCGGACAGCATCTGGGCAATATTTCCCGGGTCATCATGGCGATGAGCGGCAAGGCCTTTTCATTGGCGTTGGCGCTGCTGTTCATGCTCATCACCTTGTTCTTTCTCTACCGCGACGGCCATCAGCTGGTCAGACAACTGGATCGGGTAGGCGAGGGCATATTGCCTGCCCGTTGGCAGCGTTTTTCCCGCATGGTGCCGGCCACCGTCACCTCCACGGTTATCGGCATGGGTCTAATCGCCATTGGCGAAGGCATTGTGCTCGGCATTGCCTACTGGATAGCCGGCGTACCTTCGCCGGTAGCGCTGGGTGTGATGACCGGCGTCATGGCGTTGATTCCGGGTGGTGCGCCGCTGGCATTCACCTTGGTGTCCCTGTACCTGGTGGGTAGCGGCGACTCCGTAGCGGGTGTGGCGCTGTTTATCTGGGGTTCGGTGGAGCTGTTTATTGTCGACAAGACCATCCGCCCCTCGCTGGTGGGTGGGCCGATCAAGCTGCCATTTTTGCTGACCTTCTTCGGTCTCATCGGTGGTGTCACCACCATGGGGCTGGTCGGGCTATTTGTCGGCCCGGTGCTCATGGCTCTGTTGTTGGCGATCTGGCGTGAGTGGGTTCACGATGGCGATCCTCAACTGCTGATCAGTGAGTCCCGATCCTGAGCATCTGACACTTCCGATCCGCCGGCATCTACTGCACGCCGAATCGGGAGCTTACTCCGAGGCAGACGCGTCCGCAGACAGTGCCAGCCCTTCAGCCAAATGGCCCAAAGACAGAGAATAGCTGTCATCCAATGCGCGGTGCTTCAATGCCTTCAGCGCCGCCATGTCCGCCTGCGGTGCCGGCCACAGCTCAACGAAATCGATCAGCTCCATGTCACCTTGTTGATTCTGCTGGCTCAGCGCAAAACGGAACGGATGATAGCCCGTCATACCCAGGCGCAGGTCAGTAACGACCCACTGGCCCTCAATCAAGTCGTAACGCAGCAGATCCTGACTGAACCAGCGTAGGCGCTGATGCTGGGGTGATTCCTGTAACACCGGCAGCGCTTCGCTGGCCCGGCGTGGCAGGCGCTCAAGCCGTAATGGCTGTGTATCGAGCCAACCCACCAGCCCTTCGTAATAATTGTCACCATCCACCGCTACCACCCGCCACAACAAGGTGTTGAATGGCGTCGGTGAACTGAAGGTGACTTGTGGCTGGATATCAGCCTCGGCCAGGGCCAGCTCCAGCCGATGACCGGCCATCTGCTTGCCTGCCAGCGTGCTGAGTAGATAGAGACTGCTCAAGGCCAGTGCTGCATATTGCAGGCGTAGGCCGAATCGGCGTTGCAAGCCTACCGTCAGCCCGACAATAACCGCCAGCAACAGCGGCACGGTGTATAGCGGATCGATAATGAAAATACTGGATATCGCCACCGGCGGGGGCGTCAGTGGCCAGAATAACTGGGTGCCATAGGTCGTGAACGCGTCCAGCAGAATGTGTGTGGTCAACACCAGCCAGATGCACAGCCACAGACGCCGTCCGCTGTAATCGGAATGGGGTCGTACGCGTCGTATCAACCAGGCCAGCAGCACACTGAGCAGGCTGGTCACCAGTAATGAATGGCTGAAACCCCGATGGTATGTCATGTTGGCTACGGCATCGCCATAGTCGATGATCACATCAAGATCGGGTAGGGTGCCTAGCGCTGCTCCGTAGAAGAGCGCCTTGCGACCCTGCCAGCGACCCAACAGGGCGCCCTGAACAGATGCGCCAAGTACCGCCTGGGTTATCGAATCCATCAGAGCGAGTGTTGCTTGTCTTCCATCACCGCCCAATCCAGCAGCTCCAGCAGCGCTCGACGGGTCTTCAGCTTGGTATTGCGGTGTGCAGTCATGTTCAGCTTGGTCAGTTGCTCAGCCATCATCATGGCTTCTGCTTCCAATTCGTCAGCAGCGACCACCCGATCCAGGAAGCCAGCCTCAACAGCCTGTTCCGGAGAGAACATCTCGGCATTGATCACCGAGCGGTTGAATGCACTGCTGGTCAGGCGCGCGCGGGCCAGCTCGATACCGGCGTGGTGCATGGTCATGCCGATGGCGACTTCGTTCAGGCCAATCTTGAATGGGCCTTCCACGCCAATGCGGTAATCGGAGGACAGCAGAATGAAGGCACCCTTGGCGATCGCATGCCCGGTGCAAACCGATACCACCGGATAGGGGTGCGACAGCAGGCGACGGGACAGGGTAGAGCCGATGCTGACCAGTTCCTTGGCCGCTTCCGGACTGGAGGTCATCACCTTCAGATCGTAGCCACCGGAAAAGATCCCCGGCTTGCCGGATATCACCACCACGGCCCGATCCTGCTCGGCACGATCCAGCGCGGCATTCAGCGCTTCGAACACCGCCGGAGACAACGCATTGGCCTTGCCGTTATCCAGTCCCAGGCGGGCAATACCGTCGGAAAAACTGTAGGAAACCAGCTCGCTCATCAGAGATCCTCATTATTGTAAGCTACCGGCAAACACCGGCCGGCTACGCAGTTTACCAAGAAATGAATGACTGCCGAGCCTGCAAATAGGGTTTGCCAAACCGCTCTGGTTTGGGTACATTAGCGCGCCTCGGAACTGGCAAGTCCAGTCAACCGAGATTGCGGAGAGCTGTCCGAGTGGCTGAAGGAGCACGCCTGGAAAGTGTGTATAC
>CAYYUQ010000077.1:0-17172 GCA_964474945.1 uncultured Halopseudomonas sp.
GACTGGTTGGCGATGGCCTCGGCGATGGTGCGGATGTCACGTACCGGCACCTGCTCCTGCAACAATCCCTGCAAAACCTTGAGCAACCCTGACAGGGAGATGATGCCGGGCACCAACTCCTCGGCCAGTTTGGGTGACGCCTTGGCCAGCACCTTGAGCAACTGCTGCACTTCCTCATGACCCAGCAGCTCATGGGAATGCTTGTACAGAATCTGATTCAAGTGGGTCGCTACCACCGTACTGACATCCACCACCGTATATCCCAATGATTGGGCTTGATCCTTCTGCGACGCTTCGATCCAGACGGCATCCAGCCCAAAAGCCGGATCCTTGCCGGGGATACCCTTGATCTCGCCAAATACCTGACCCGGATTGATCGCCAATTCGCGATCCGCGTAAACCTCAGCCTCGGCTACGCCAACGCCCATGAGCGTGATCCGATAGACATTCGGTGCCAGATCCAGGTTGTCACGGATATGCACCGACGGCATCAGGAAGCCCAGATCCTGAGACAGCTTCTTGCGAATGCCCTTGATCCGCGCCAGCAACTGACCACCCTGACTCCGATCCACCAGAGGGATCAGCCGATAGCCGACTTCCAGCCCGACCATGTCTACTGGAGTGACATCATCCCAACCCAATTCACGGGTTTCCGGGCGCTGCAATGCAGGCAACTGGGCTTTCTGTTCCTCTACAGCCTTCTCCTCCTCGACCTTGATACGCTGGCGATGAACGATGAAATAAGCGCCACCTGCGGCCAACGCACCGAGACTGAGAAATGAAAAATGCGGCATGCCTGGAATCAACCCCATGACCACCATGATCGCAGCAGCAATACCCAGTGCCTTGGGGGAAGCAAACATCTGACGCTGAACCTGAGCTCCCATATCCTCGGAAGTCGATACCCGCGTCACCATGAGCGCAGCCGCCGTTGAGAGCAGCAGCGACGGGATCTGCGCCACCAGACCGTCACCGATGGTCAACAGCACATAGATCTGCCCCGCCTCGGTAAAGCTCAGACCATGCTGACTCATACCGATGACCAGACCACCGATGACGTTGATGAACAGGATCAGCAGGCCGGCAACGGCATCGCCCCGAACGAACTTACTGGCACCATCCATCGAGCCATAGAAATCCGCCTCTTGGGCAACTTCCAGACGTCTGCGCTTGGCCTCTTCCTGATCGATCAACCCGGCGTTGAGATCCGCATCAATCGCCATTTGCTTGCCAGGCATGGCATCCAGCGTGAAGCGTGCGCTGACCTCGGAAATACGACCCGCGCCCTTGGTGACCACCACGAAGTTGATCACCATGAGAATGATGAAGACCACCAGACCGACAATAAAACTACCGCCTACCACCACCTCGCCAAAAGCCTGAATCACCTTCCCGGCGGCTTCCGGCCCATCGTGACCGTATAGCAATACGACCCGCGTAGAGGCGACGTTCAGCGCCAGACGCAACAGCGTAGCGACCAGCAGAATGGTTGGAAATGCAGCAAAATCCAGCGGCCGCAGGGCGTAAGCGCAGACCAGCAGCACCACCAGCGACAACGCAATGTTGAAGGTAAAGAACACGTCGAGCAGAAACGGCGGAACCGGCAGCATCATCATGCCCAGCATCGCCAGCAACAGAATTGGCACGCCGAGCCCGCTATGGCGCAACCCCGCCAGGTTGCTGCGCATATTGGTGATGACTTGACTGTGATTGACGGCCATTTTCCGGATAGTCCCCGAAACAATAAATTGACGTAAAAGTTCCGCTCATGACTAACAAAGCAAGAACTGTTCCACAGTTCTGATTCATGGCGCTCGGCTGGCATACCGATTGCCGTAACATCGCCTGAGTGACAGAATCCAGTAGTACCCGTTCTGTGAGATATCGATGCGCGCCATCCCTGTACTGCTATTGATGTGCTGTGTGACCGGCTGCGCTGCGCTGCCTGACTACCTGCGTTCGGGAAAAGAGAGTCGACCCAACATGGAATTGGGCCAGGAGGTCGAGCGCCTGCTTGACCAGCCGCTTATCGATCCCCTGACGCGCTTTCTGCATCAGCACGCAGCAGAGGATGCCGGCAATCCGCAGTACCAGCGTATTGCACGGGAGCGGGACAGCCGCTGCCGGGCCATTGGCACCCGTTACGACCGTCAGGCACCAACCAGAGAAAATCTGAATGCATTACGCAGCGGCTATGCGTACTCCTGCCCCGATCAGGTCGATGCCTTTGCCCGACGGGTACCCGAGCACCAGCCCGTAATACCTGGCCGCGAGCCAACTAACGCGACGACTCTCCCGGCGCAAGCCTCTGATTGTTATCTGCTGTTTGCCATCCGTAACTATCAGCAAGCCCTGCCCGCCTGCACCGCAGCAGCTCAAGCTGGTGATGGCAAGTCCCAACATCATCTGGCCAGCCTGTTACGCAACAATCGGGCGCTCACCGAGGCATTGCATTGGGCAGAACAGTCTGCAGCCAATGGCTATCCGCCCGGGCAATTGTTACTGGCGGAGTTCTATCAACGCGGCCATGGGGAATCCGCAGACAGGGTTCGCGCATTGAGTTTGATTGAAATGGCGGCCGACCAGGGGTTGGCCGCCGCACAATATCAGGCCGGAATGGCATGGCTGAATGGCATGGGTACCGAGCCGGATCGCTCAGTGGCGCGACGCTGGCTGGAACGCGCCGCCGGCCAGGATAATCTGGCGGCTCAGCTCCAACTGGCCGAGCTGCACTTCAACGGATCAGAGGAGAATGGACTCAGCGCCCGGCAATGGCAGCAGCGAGCCGCCGCCCTCGGCTCCGCCACTGCCCAATACCGCCTCGGCGTCAGCTATCTGGAAGGCAGCGGTGGGCCGGCTGATCCGCTGGAGGCTTATGTCTGGCTGAGTCTGGCGTTACTCAATGGTGAGCAGCGCGCGCGCTCCGGCGTAGCCGAACTGGCCAGCCGTCTGTCCCCCGGCCAAGTGGAAGAGGCCCGTCAGCGGATCAATGCTGCGCCCCATGGCCGCCCTTACTGAGACCAAACCGATGCATGCTCGCAAAGGCTCTATCATGCTGGTTCTGCTACTACTGGTGGGGTTGTTCATTGCCGGGATGTGGCTGATCTCAGGATTGAATCTGAACTTCGCCCAGCAGGCGATGACCGAACAACGCCAGCGTCAGATTGCTGACACCTTTCATTCCAACCTGGCACGAATCAATACTCATCATCTATTGATGGAGCGCAATACCGCCGCGCTCGCTCGCATGGGTGAACGCTTGGTACGCCAGAAGTCCAGGGCAGATCCAGCCGACCAGGTAGAACTGGAACGCAGCATCCACGCCATTCTCACTGACGTTCCTGATCTGCATGGTGGCAGTATTCTGTTTCACCCGGGCAGTTACCGACCGGACGCCTTCGCGGTGCACGCCATACGCGAGCACGCGGCGTTGCAGATAAATAGCCAGAGTGCTGATTTCGCGTTGCAGAGCTGGTATCAGGATTTACACACGCTGTTACGCCCGCATGACCAACCGAGCCGCCCATTCCATTGGAGTGCTGCCTACTACAAGCCCGAGATCGAGAATGTGGTCATCAGCATCATTACCCCTCTGCAGGATGAGCGAAAGCGGTTTTCCGGGCTGGCAGTGATTGAATGGCGGGCAGATGAAATCATCCGTTTGGTCAGCGGCGTGCGCGTGACGCCCGGCACCTTCGCCTTCCTGCTCGACCGGGAGAATCGCAACCTGTCGAGCCTCGCTGAAGCCAGCAACGAGCCACAGGCACAGCGCCTGATGGATATCATCATTGACCTGCAACTGCAGCAACCCGACCAGGTAAGCGCCCTGCCCGCCGAATTGTTGAGCCGTTATCCCGCCTCGCCGATGCAACATCGGATCATTGAAGTCGATAACGCCGACTATGCCCTGTTCCACGCCCCCACCGACGCCGGGCTCATATTCGGCATAGGCATTCCCCAGGCGGAGATTGATGCGGTACTGGCGCCGATGCGCGCCAGTAATCTGCGCATCGTGGTCGGCATTGTCAGCATCATGTTGTTGCTGTCAGGCATTATCCTGTATCTGGTTGCCAGCACCCTGAAGCAATTGAACAGCCTCTACACCGATGCGTTGACCGGCCTGCCCAATCGCGAGAAGCTGTTGCTGGATCTGCGCAAGGATCGCCCCGCTACACTGATCCTGCTGAATATCGACGCCTTCCGTGAGATCAATGATTTTTATGGGAGCGCCTGCGGTGACCATGTAATCCGCGAAATTGCCGCTGGCCTGCTGACTTATCTGGCACACACCTCCCCCGCGGGCGAAACCTGCCTGTACCACATGCATGCCGATGAAATGGCCATATTGCTACCCTTACCCGAACACCCGGCGTGCTTCAATCAGTGGTTGAACGCACTGCATGGCTGTATCAGCTCCTTGTCAGTCCACTGGGAAGGTCAGGTCATACCGTTGCAGGCGACGCTGGGGTTGGCCGCTACCGAACAGATCGACGCGACACCTCTGAGCAACGATCAGTTGTTACCGTCAGCCAACATCGCGGTAAAAATGGCGCGCCTGCAGAAACTGAATTACCTGATCCACGATCCCAGCCATGGTCTGCGGAAAGCCTATGAGCAGAACCTGTTATGGGCCAACCGACTACGGGTAGCGTTGGAAGAAAACCGCATCGTGCCCTGGTTCCAGCCCATCCTTAACCTGCGCAGCGGGCACGTGGACAAGTACGAATGTCTGGTGCGCATGCTGGATGAAAGCGGTGAGTCCGTCAGCCCGGCGACCTTTCTACCCGTTGCCCGCAAGATTCGGCTGTACCGGCTGATTACCCGCAGCATGGTCGATCAATGCTTCGCACGTTTTGCCGACAGCACGCAGCAGTTTTCCCTGAACCTGTCCTGTGACGATCTGCTGGACGAAGAGTTGAGCGAGTACATTCTGGGCCGGCTGCAGCAGCGCTCCCTGGCGGAACGGGTAATCTTCGAAATTCTTGAGTCCGAAGGGATCGAAAACTACCGTCAGGTGCGCGCCTTTATTGACCGGGCCAAGGCCCTGGGTTGTCAGATCGCTATTGATGATTTTGGTACCGGCTACTCCAATTTTGAGCATCTGATGCGACTCGATGTGGATCTGATCAAGATCGATGGCTCGCTGATCAAGCGCCTGCACCGTGATCCGACTGCCCGCGTACTCACTGAAGGCATAGTGCGCTTTGCCAAGGAACTGGGCCTGCAGACCGTTGCCGAATTTGTCCACAATGAAGCAGTACTGCAACAGGTCAAGGATCTGCAGATCGATTTTGCCCAGGGCGCACATATAGGCATGCCTAGTCCGACGCCAACTGCCACAGGGCTGTATTCTGCAGACCACCGCGGGTAGCATGTCAGGTACACCCCGTTGTTCCGGAGCCCCCATGAAGAACCCCGTTGTACCGCTTTCTGTCCTCGATCTATGCCCCGTGACCCTCGGCTCTACACCGGCCGAGGCATTGCACAACAGCCTTGATCTGGCCCGCTTTGTTGAACAGCAGGGCTATCACCGATTCTGGGTGGCCGAACACCACAACATGGTCGGTATTGCCAGCGCCGCCACCTCGGTGGTGATCGGCTTCCTCGCTGGCGGTACCGAGCGCATTCGTGTCGGCTCGGGCGGTATCATGCTGCCCAACCATTCACCGCTGCAGATTGCCGAGCAGTTCGGCACTCTGGAGTCCCTGTACCCGGGGCGAATCGATCTCGGTCTGGGCCGCGCGCCGGGTACTGACATGCTTACCGCCCGGGCGCTGCGACGCGGACGTACCGATGGCGAAGACTTCCCGCAGATGCTGGATGAGTTGCGTCATTATTTTGCCGAACCGGAGCCGGGCCAGAGGCTGGTTGCCGTACCCGGCGCCGGGCTGGCTGTGCCGATCTGGCTGCTGGGTTCCAGTACCTTCAGCGCTCAACTGGCCGCCACCCTCGGCCTGCCCTTTGCCTTTGCCGGCCAGTTTTCACCGGACTACATGATGGCCGCCATGCAGGGCTACCGCGAAGCCTTCCAGCCGTCCGAACAGCTGGACCAGCCCCTGGCGATGCTCGGCATCAATGCCTTCGTCGCCGAAACCCGGGACGAAGCGCACTACCTGGCCAGCTCCCACCAGCAGTCCTTCCTCAACATGATCCGCGGCGAGCGCGGCCAGTTGCGCCCGCCGGTAGAGAACATGGACGACCTCTGGCAACCTCATGAGCGCCATCAGGTCATGGCCACCCTCGCCGGTACGCTGATTGGAGACGAACAGACCGTCGCCCAGCAGATCGCTGACCTGAAAGAGCGCTACGGCATGGATGAATTGATCGTCAACAGCCCGATCTACGATCAGGAAAAGCGCCGCGACAGCTATCGCCGACTGATGAAAGCCGCCTGTCTCTGATACGACAGGCGCACGCCGACAGCTGAAAAAATAGAACATTGCATAGATGATCGCCATCAATATCTGCGTGGCAAGGCTCGGGAACGCGATCAGGCGCCGGGGCTGCGGTGATGTTGTTTCCAGCCCTGCCACATCAATATCAACAGGGTCAGCCCGGTCAGCGGCAACAGATAGGATCGGGTGGCGCTGGACAGGGTGTGATAAAGCGGCGCATCGCTGCCGGCCAGTATCAGATGCAAGGTATAAATCAGGTAGTAACCGAGAAACAGCAGCCCCTCCCAGCGGTTGATGCGCAGCCCGCTGAAGAAGATCGGCAGACAGGCAATCGCCACTGCGAACATGGTCAGCATGTCGAAGCGCAGCACCTGCGCCGACACCGCAATACCCTGCGGCGCCAACAGGCTGGCCAGGCCAAGCACTGCCAGCAGGTTGAGCAGATTGCTGCCGATCACATTGCCTACCGCAATGTCTCGGTGGCCGCGAAGGGTGGCGATCACCGAGGTGGCCACCTCCGGCAGTGAGGTGCCGACCGCGACTATGGTCAGACCGATTACCCGCTCCGACACACCCAGACTGGAAGCCAGCGCCACTGCGCCGTCAACCAGCCAGCGCGCCCCGAGCACCAGCATCACCAGTCCCGCCACCACCAGCAGCAGATTCGGCGCTGAGCCAATGATTGTCGGCACCTCCATTTGCTCGGCCTCGCTGGCGGTGCGGCTGGCCTTGCGCGCGGACATCACCAGAAACGCCGTATAGGTGATGCTCAGCGTCATAAGCAGCAAACCTTCCCACCGCCCCAGTACACCATTGAGTGACAACAGCAGCACCAGCAGGCTGGCACCGATCATCAATGGGACGTCAAGCCGAACCAACTGCTTGGAGACCACCAACGGGGCAATCAAGGCCGACAATCCAAGAATGAACAGCACGTTGAAGATATTGCTGCCGAGCACATTACCCAGCGCGATATCACCCTGGCCGGACAACGCCGCCCCTGCGCTCACCGCCATTTCCGGTGCGCTGGTGCCAAAGGCGACAACCGTCAATCCGATAACCAGCGGCGGAATACGAAAACCGGCGGCCAGCCTGGAGGCGCCCTTGACCATCACCTCGGCCCCGACAACCAGCAACACCAGGCCAATAACAAACAGCAACAATTGGAAGAGGGACATGCTATGCGCCACCCGGGTATTGGAGAAACCTGCAAATACAGACGGAAAAATCCAGCATACCATCAGAGGCAACACTGCAAAAATCCAGGCGGTCAGCTGGATCGAGCAATCGAGAGGATGGCCGGCAGAAGGGAAGTCGTGCGCGCACGTTGGAGCGGGTGAAGGGAATCGAACCCTCGTCGTAAGCTTGGGAAGCTTCTGCTCTACCATTGAGCTACACCCGCAACGGGGGTGCATATTACGCTGCGCACCCCCTCGCGTCGAGTCCGATCTATCCGCAGCGATGAACAATCGCTGCGCGGACGCTTCATCGCGTTTTCAGTAACGCCTTACCCACCCACGAGCGTGCAAATTGCCAAGCGCAGCGACCATTGCGATTGCCGCGGGCAGTGGCCCAGCGTACCGCTTCTTTCTGCAGGTCTTCATTCCACTGCCATTGCAGCCGGTGTTCCGCGGCCATGTTGCCCAGCCAGTGGCGCACTACGTCCAGGTAGTGCTCCTGGGTGAAGGGATAGAAGGACACCCACAAACCAAAACGGTCGGACAGGGCAATCTTTTCCTCGATGGCTTCACCGGGGTGCAGTTCGCCGTCCACCATATTCGACGCCTGATTATCGCTGCGGTGCTCCGGCAGCAGGTGGCGGCGGTTGGAGGTGGCGTACAGCAGCAGATTGTCGGGGGTTACCTCCACCGAGCCGTCGAGCACGGTCTTGAGCGTTTTGTAGGCGCTGTCGCCGGCCTCGAAGGCCAGATCATCGCAGAACAACAGGAAGCGCCAGGGCTGGTCGCTGATCTGTGCCACCAGTGCCGGCAGGTGCACCAGGTCGCTCTTGTCGATTTCAATCAGGCGCAGGCCGTGATCCTTCCAGGCGCTGAGCAGGGCGCGTACCAGCGAAGACTTGCCGGTGCCCCGTGCGCCCCACAACAAGGCGTTATTTGCCGGCAGGCCTTTTACAAACTGTTCGGTATTGGCTTCCAGCAATTGTTTTTGCCGGTCAACACCGACCAGATCGCTGAGGCCTCGCTCGCTATCAATCTGCAACGGCTTCAACCAGCCGCTATCGCCCTGCCCGACCCAGCGGGCGGCGTAAACGGTATCCCAGTCCAGCTTGGGGGCGAGCGGGGGCAGGCTTTGCTCGTAACGATCGAGAAAAGTGACGACCCGCTGCATGAAGTCAGCGGTTGAAATTTCGGCCATGGGGCATTGATCCACTATTAAAAATACGACTCAGGTTCTGGGCTGCCATTGCAGGCATACCGAGTTGATGCAGTAACGCAGGCCGGTAGGCGGCGGCCCGTCCGGGAATACGTGCCCCAGATGCGCATCGCAGCGGCTGCAGACCACCTCGGTACGGTGCATGCCGTGACTGTAATCTTCATGATTGGTTACCGCCGCCTCGTCCACCGGAGCCCAGTAGCTCGGCCAGCCGCAGCCGGCATCAAACTGGGTGTCGGTATCAAACAGCGGCGCATCGCAGCAGATGCAGTGGTAAATGCCTGGCTGCTGTTTCTGCACATATTCACCGGTAAAGGGCCGCTCGGTACCCTTCAGGCGACAAACCTGGTACTGCGCTTCGGTCAGCTGCTCGCGCCAGGCCTGGTCGGTTTTTTTCACCTTGTCCACACTTTCCTCCGATAACTTTGTGACGCGGGCTTTCATCACCGCAACCGCAGTCGTATGATGCTCGCTTTACTTTCACAGTCCCAGCCCATTTCTCCTCACTGATGATTTACAGGTAAGTATCATGCAGGTTAGCAAGTCCAACAAATTGGCCAATGTCTGCTACGACATTCGCGGGCCGGTCCTGCGTCATGCCAAACGCCTCGAAGAAGAAGGTCACCGGATTCTCAAGCTGAATATCGGCAACCCGGCGCCCTTCGGTTTTGAAGCGCCTGAGGAAATCCTCCAGGACGTGATTCTCAACCTGCCCACTGCCCAGGGCTACAGTGATTCCAAGGGGCTGTTCTCGGCGCGCAAGGCGGTCATGCACTACTGCCAGACCAAGAATATTCAGGGCGTGGGTATCGAAGATATCTACCTGGGCAATGGCGTATCCGAGCTGATCGTCATGGCCATGCAAGCGCTGCTGAACAACGGTGACGAGGTGCTGATCCCGGCTCCCGATTATCCCCTGTGGACAGCTGCTGTGAGCCTGTCCGGCGGCAAGCCGGTGCATTACCTGTGCGACGAGCAATCCGACTGGTATCCGGATATCGAAGATATTCGCAGCAAGATTACCCCCAACACCAAGGCCATGGTGCTGATCAACCCGAACAACCCGACGGGTTCGGTGTATCCACGTGAAGTGCTGGAGCAACTGGCCGAGGTCGCTCGCGAGCACAAGCTGCTGGTACTGGCGGACGAGATCTACGACAAGATTCTGTACGACGGAACCGAGCATGATTCCTTTGCCGCCATCGCACCGGATCTGCTGTGCCTGACTTTCAACGGTCTATCCAAAGCCTATCGGGTGGCGGGCTTCCGCTCCGGCTGGATGATAATCAGCGGGCCCAAGCAACGCGCCGCCAGTTACATTGAAGGACTGGAAATCCTCTCATCCATGCGCCTGTGCGCCAACGTGCCGGCCCAGCATGCAATCCAGACCGCACTTGGCGGCTATCAGAGCATCAATGATCTGATCCTGCCTGGTGGCCGTCTACTGGAGCAGCGCGACACAGCCTGGGAACTGCTGAACCAGATCCCCGGGGTGAGCTGCACCAAACCCAAGGGTGCGCTCTATCTGTTCCCAAAACTGGATCCGAAGGTCTATCCGATCCATAACGATGAAAAGATGGTGCTGGATCTGCTGCTGCAGGAAAAAATCCTGATCGTGCAGGGCACCGCATTCAACTGGCCATGGCCTGACCACTTCCGTATCGTCTCCCTGCCGCGCAAGGATGACCTGGAGATGGCTATCGGACGGATTGCCAACTTCCTGCATAGCTACAAGCAGTAACTGGGGTGCCGGGTTCCATCCCGGCAACTGGGGTTTGCGGGTGGCATGCTGGGTCGAGATGGTATTCGACACAACATGCCTCGAGCCGGCGCTCGACGATCTCGGCAATGCGAGGCCGACACGCTTTGAAACAGACTGCCGATTGAATCCGGCGTTGCCAGACCCAACTATATCCTCCAGGTATTCACAGGAGTTTCACCTACATGATGCGTATTCTGCTTTTTCTGGCGACCAACCTTGCCATTGTGATGGTTGCCAGCGTTACCCTGAGCCTGCTCGGCGTCGGTAGTATTCACGACGGCCAGGGCGGGATGAACCTGCAGGCGCTGCTGATCTTCTGCGCCGTGATCGGTTTTGCCGGCTCCTTCGTGTCCTTGTTTCTGTCCAAATGGATGGCCAAGCGCGGCACCGATACCCGCGTCATCACTCAGCCACAGACCCGCCAGGAACAGTGGCTGGTCGATACCGTGGCCGAGCTGGCTCGGGACGCCAATATTGGCATGCCGGAGGTGGGCATTTTCCCGTCGCGGGCTTCCAACGCGTTTGCTACCGGCTGGAACAAGAACGCCTCGCTGGTTGCGGTCTCCGAGGGCATGTTGCAACGCTTCAGTCCCAACGAGATTCGCGCGGTAATGGCCCACGAGATTGGTCACGTAGCGAACGGCGATATGGTCACGCTGACGCTGATCCAGGGTGTGGTCAACACCTTCGTGATGTTCTTTGCCCGTATTATCGGTAACTTTGTCGACCGTGCGGTATTCAAGAACGAAAGCGATGGCCCGGGCATTGGCTACTTTATCGCGACCATCTTTGCCGAACTGGTGCTGGGTATTCTGGCCAGCATCATTGTCATGTGGTTCTCGCGCCAGCGGGAATTCCGTGCCGATGCCGCCGCAGCTCAGCTCACCGGCAGCGGCAATATGATTGCCGCCCTGGAGCGCTTGCGCGCCGAACAGGGCATACCCGTGGAGATGCCCGGCGAAATGACCGCTTTCGGCATCAACGGCAACCTGAAGAACGGCCTGGCTGGCTTGCTGATGACCCACCCGCCACTCGAACAGCGTATCGCCGCCTTGCGTGCCGGCAACCACCGCTGATCAGCTCCCCCTCTCCAACCCCCGCGCTGCGGGGGTTTCTTTTTGCTGGTATGAAAAGCTGGCCACCGCTTGGGATATATCCTGTCATCCTGTAGTCACAACCCTTGTCTATGCTTTTCTACGTGCTCAGGCATCGCAGAGTTGCCGGCATTTACCCGATGAGAGCTGATTTGGAGAAAGTCATGAATCGACAGGTACAGCAGAAACAACGTTCACTGACCGATAACCTGCCTCGCCCGTCTCTGCAGGCGCGGGGATATCTGGTTGATGAGCAGGGTCGTGAGATTGCTATCACCGAGCGCATGATCCAGCAGGCCTGCCATGAATTGGAGCGGCAATGGGTAGCCCCCCGCTCGCTCAGAGCAGGCTAGCCACGGTGTAAAGGGCGGCGACCTTCGCCCTGACGTTATCTCCTAGAGAATTCCTGGTTCAAATCCTGCTGCCAACAATCTCCGAGCCGTCTGCGGCTCGGACGCGGCAGTGCTGATCCGCAACAGATTACATTCACGCCGCAATGGGTATGCCTTGCGCAACCGATCAAAGCCTTCGCGACGGGTCTGATCCGATGTCGCATTTCGCAGCATCGCACGCAGCCGGGCGTCATCATCACGTACGTCATAGACCAGCCGTAGCGCTCTTGCGAGCACCCAGTCCGGCGGTGCACCCGCCTCAACCAGCCAGTCGCCAGCGCCACTGCGCGGTGCCAGCTGCTCCAGCGCGCGGCTCACCGGTTGCTGCAAGAAGCGACACAGCGCCTGGTAGATCTGTGCTGTGCCACGCAGTTTGCCGTCCAGACTATAACCGGCGATATGCGGGGTAGCCAACGCGCAGCGCGCAGCCAGCGCCGGATCAACCAATGGCTCCGTCTCCCATACATCCAGCGCGACCAGCAGATCAGGACGTTGCGCCAGTATCTGCAGTAATGCGATGTTGTCGATTACCGATCCACGGCTGCTATTGATCAACCAGGCTCCAGCACGTAAAGCCCGCAGGCGCGCCTCGTTGAACAGATGATGGGTGGCATGATCGCCCTGTCTGATCAGGGGGACGTGACAACTGATGACATCACTGCCGGCAATCAACTCATCCAGGCTGACAAAACCCTGCTCGCCCTGCTCCGCTCGCAGCGGATCGCACAACAGCGTAGCTACTCCCAGCGCCTGCAAAGTGGTCGCCAACCGGCCGCCAACTTCACCCACCCCGACAATACCGACCACTTTGTCCTGCCAGGTGCTGGCGGCGCGTTCGGCGAAGGCCAACAGGCAACTCAGCACATACTCCACCACACCGCGGGCATTGCAACCGGGGGCACTGGCCACTTCAATACCCGCCGCGGCCAAGCCCGACAGATCGAGGTGATCCGTGCCTATGGTGCAGGTACCCACAAAGCGCACCGGCGTACCCGCGAGCATCTCAGCACTGACTCGGGTTACCGAGCGCACCAGCAATATATCTGCATCAGCCAGTGAGGTATGGTCGATCAATCGCCCCGGCAATCGAGTCAAACGACCGATATCACCAAGAAATTCGTTCAGCAGCGGTATATTTTCGTCAGCGACAATATGCATGGCAGTCCCCAGGGCAGCGTTCAGGTCATTGTTGAAGCACGAGGGGCATCTGTCCACCTCGTTACTACTGGTGCGCTAGAGGCGCTCCAGGGTAAACGCGTCGGCTTGCAGCCGATGCGCCGGCCGATATTGCGCCAACAGCGCGTCGATAAAGCGAGCCGGCCGCTGCGGAATACCGCTGCGCAGGTATTCCTGCACCTGAGCAACTACCCGCTGCTTGAAGGGCAAAGGATCGGTTGCTTCACCACTGAGGTTATCCAAGCTGACCCGGAATGCGTGTCCCGCCGCCTCGCAAAAAAGCCACTCCAACGCCTGGGGTTTGACTTCAACCTGCTCGAATGCGTCCTGTTGCTCGGCGCTGCGCCCGTCCGGCGCATACCAATAGCCGAAGTCGATCTGTTCCCGACGGCTTGCGCCTGCAACGCACCAGTGAGCAATTTCATGCAGGGCACTGCGGTAGTAATCAAGGGTGAAAATGATGCGGTGCATCGGCTGCTGGGCATCTGCGGGCAGATAGATGGGCTCTGCTGCGCCGCCCACCAGGCAGGTATTATGGGACGTAGCGAAACAACGTTCGAACAGACGGATCAGATCCTGGCTATCGTGCTTCATGGCAGGTGAACAATTATCAGCAAATTGATAGGATGGGGCGCTTTTTTCCCACACGTAATCCAATGACTACCAGTGAAACCCCCACCCGGTGGCGCCGCAGTGTAACAGAATTGCGGGCGCTGATCTGGCTCGCCCTGCCGATCCTCGCCGCACAACTGTCGCATACCTTGCTCGGCTTTGTAGATACCGCCATGGCCGGTCGGGTCAGTGCTGTGGATCTGGCGGCGGTGGCGCTGGGCAACTCCTTCTGGGTGCCTGCTTTTCTGTTCCTCATTGGCGTGTTGATGATCATCACCTCCAAGGTGGCTGCCAGCGGGGGTGCCGGTCGCCCGGAGGATACCGGCCCGCTGGTGCGTCAGGGGTTATGGCTGGGCCTGTGCCTAGGCAGCGTGACCGGCCTGGCATTATGCGCGGCTGAGCCGGCCTTGCATTGGGCAAAGATTGACCCGGAACTGATGCCCAAAACGATTGGTTACATTCGCGCGGTAGCACTGGGTTTTCCGGCGATTGGCATGTACCAGGCGCTACGTGGTTTGACCGACGGGCTGTCGCGCACCAAACCGAGCATGGTCATCGGCATGCTCGGTTTGGCGCTCAACGTGCCCGCCAACTATGTACTGGTTTACGGCAAGCTGGGCTTTCCTGAGCTGGGCGGTGTCGGCTGCGGTGTCGCTACCACCATCGTCATGTGGTTCATGCTCGGTTGCATGGTGATCTATCTGAAGCGCTCCAGAGTGTATGCAGCCTGCCGATTATTCGAGCGTTTCGAATGGCCGCGCTGGTCAATTCAGAAAGGATTGCTGGGACTGGGTCTGCCGATCGGTATTTCCCTGTTTTCTGAAACCAGCATGTTCGCCCTGATCGCCCTGTTGATAGGTAGTCTGGGCGCCGTGGTGGTGGCCAGTCATCAGGTGGCACTGAACCTCACCTCGATTGTATTCATGGTGCCCTTCAGTCTCGGCCTGGCAATTACCGTGCGCGTGGGGCATAACCTCGGCATGCTCGGCGCCAGGGCCGGCCTGTTTGCAGCCAAGGTCGGGATGGCCGTGTCATTGTTCTGCGCCTGCGTATCCGCCACCCTCATTTACCTCCTGGCCGATTGGCTACCCTACATCTACACCAACCACCCGCAGGTGCTGGCCCTGTCCACCAGCCTGCTGTTCTACGCCGCGCTGTATCAGTTTTCCGACTCGTTGCAGGTCGCTTGCGCCGGCGCGCTGCGTGGCTATCAGGATACCCGCGCACCCATGCTGCTGACCATGATCGCCTATTGGCTGATCGGTTTGCCCAGTGGGTATCTATTAGGCCTGACAGATGTGTTTGGTCCAGCCCAGGGGCCAGCGGGGTTCTGGAAAGGGCTGATTATCGGGCTGACCGCCGCGGCGTCGTTCCTGTCGATCCGCCTGGCCATCGTCGGTGGACGGCGCAAACGCCAGTTCCCCCTGGATAGCAGCCATCTGACGCGGTGATCAGCCGGCCTTGCGGATCAGGTAGTGAAACTCACCGTCCATCACCTGCTGATCCAGCAGTTGATGGCCCAGAAAGCTGCAGAAGCGCGGAATATCACGCTGGGTAGAGGGATCCGTAGCCAACACCAGTAGACACTGCCCTTCTTCCAGATCCCGCACTGCATTATGCAGCATCATTACCGGCTCCGGGCAAAACAATCCGCGGGCGTCCAGTTGGGCATCAGGTGAAGGTACAGCATGGGTCATGGCTAAGTGATTCCTGTATTGCGGAACAGTGAATATCAACAGAATGGTCTGCCGGTGCCCATCGACACCGGCAGACCATTATTGCACCTTATAGCTACCAGAATGCAGCACCCGCACATGGCAAGTGACTTCTTCACGGTCGGTATAAAGCTGTTTACAGGCGATAGTGGCACGAATATCTGCAGCATCAAGCGCGTCCTCGACGTGCTCCAGACACTGCATGACTTCGCGGTAGCGCTGCTTCATCGGTAATTTGAAGTTGATGATCGCTTCCCGACACCAGCCACGGGTCAACCAGCGTGCCAGCAGCGCACTACTGCGGGCGGGCTTGTCGACGATATCGCAGACCATCCACTGCACTGGCCGGGCCGGTTTGAACAGATAACCATCCGCCTGTACATGTTCGACCTGGCCGCTGTCCATCAGGCTTTTGGCCATTGGCCCGTTATCCACCGCGATCACCTTCATATGGCGATTGACCAACTGCCAGGTCCAGCCTCCGGGCGCAGCTCCCAGATCCACTGCGGTCATACCCGGTGCCAGGCGACTGTCCCACTCATCGCGCGGAATGAAATGGTGCCAGGCTTCCTCCAGTTTCAGGGTTGAGCGGCTGGGCGCCTCCCGGGGAAATTTCAACCGCGGAATGCCCATCGGCCAGGCAGCAGCATTGTCTGCCCAAGACCAACCGACGAACACTCTCTGCCCACTCTCAAAGAACACATGCAGACGCGGCGCATCGGTCATCTTCGGGCGTATAAAGCGGGTTTTACTCAACGCAGCATGCAGCGGCCGATCCAGTTTCTTGGTCAACGCAGCCATGGCCTTACCGTCATTGGTATCTGCCGTCTCCAGCCACATGCAGGACGCGATGGGCCCACTGGCACAGGCAGTAATGATCGGCGTTATACGATCCTCGGCGGGCACATCCAGCCAGCTACCCAGCGCCCACTGGCGGGCAAAAATCAGCTTACGGAAGTCCAGTTTCCCCATCAGCCGCTCGGCATCCCCGGGCACCGGGCAAACAAACCGCACCACGGCTGTGCCGTCACGGGTAACCACATAGCCGTCGATGCCACGCTCGGCTGCCAGTGTCTGTATTTCTGCGGCCGCCTCACTCTCAAATCCCGGACGGCAGTGCAATAACAACTCCTGCATGAGAAACCCCTGCGCTGATAAGGGCGCTACTCTAACGCCGCAGCCTGGCTGACACCAGCGAGACAGTTAAGTCATTGGCGCGAACTGAAGTATCTTCATCAGAGAGCGTGATAAACTTCGATATTATTCATCTGTAGGCGACTGCCATGCTCGAACTTCGACACCTGCGAACCCTCGTCACCCTGCGTGAGGCCAATAGTCTGGTAGAAGCATCCGAGCGTTTGCATCTGACCCAGTCAGCCCTGTCACACCAACTCAAGGATCTGGAACAGCGCCTCGGTACCTCGCTATTCCTGCGCAAGACCCGCCCGGTGCAGTTCACCAGCGCCGGACTACGTCTGTTGCGGCTGGCCGATAATCTGCTGCCACAGGTGCGTCAGGCCGAGCGCGATCTCCAGCGGCTGGCTGGCGGCCAGGCTGGGCGGCTGCATATGGCAATTGAATGCCACAGTTGCTTCCAGTGGCTGATGCCGACGATTGACCAGTTCCGCAATG
>CAYYUQ010000078.1:0-16487 GCA_964474945.1 uncultured Halopseudomonas sp.
TCCACCTTCTTTCAGGTGGACGGGTTTGCCGGCTTCGCCGGGCAAACAAAAAGGCAAAATATCGTTTTGCCTCGAATACGGAACACATCACTGCACTTGGTCGGAAACCCTCTTTTGGGGGAGCCTGAGACAGGCTCCAGGACACTACCCTGCCCGGCGAATCAACCAGCTTCCCATGGCCAGCAGAACAATGATCGGGAGCACCACCGCAATCAGCGGCGAGAAACCAAACACCAGGCTGGACGGCCCAAGCAGATCCTGCACGATGCGGAAGGTGAAGCCGACCAGTACCCCGGTGAAGACCCGTTGACCCAGCGTCACCGAACGCAGCGGGCCGAAGATGAAGGAAATGGCAACGAACACCAGGGCTGCGGTGGTGACCGGCTGCAACAGTTTCTTCCAGAACGCCAGCCAGTATTGGCTGTTGTTCAATCCCTGCTCAGCCAGGTAGTCCTGATAATGCCAGATACCGGTCAGCGGCAGCACATCAGGATCGAGCAACACCACACGCAACAAGCGGGGCGAGAGACCAATATCCCATTGCTGCTGCGGATGCTGTTCTACTCGGCTGGTACCGCCCTCCTCGAACAGCGTGGCGGATACGTCTTCCAGCAACCAGCGTTCATCCTCGACCCGCGCGCGCTGGGCAAAGCTGGTTTCCAATAGGTGACGCTGTTCATCAAAGCGATACCGGGTAATGCCGTGCAGGGTTCCGTTGGGCTGCACCGCATTGATATGGATAAAGTCGTTACCTTCCCTATGCCATAACCCCTTGGACTTCACCGCCTCACCGCTGCCCAGCGCCAGCGCTCGACGGCTTTCCGCGAGGTTCTCGCTGTAGGGCGCGGCGTACTCACCGAGCAGGACGCCAGCCAGCATCAATACCAACAGCGGCTTGAGCACAGCCCCCATGATACGGCTGATGGACACCCCGGATGCCCGCATGACGGTCAGTTCGGAGTTACTCGCCAGCGTACCCAGGCCAATCAGACAACCTACCAGCGCAGCCATTGGCAGCAACTCATACAGCCGTCGCGGAAAGGTCAGAAAAATATAGATCAGCGCTTCGAACGCGCCGTAATTGCCCTCCAGATCCTCCAGCTCACCAATATAGGCAAACAACAGATCCAGACCCACAATAATCAGCGCCACGGATAGCACGCTGACCAGAACCGTGGTGCCGATATGCCGATCAAGCAGCCGCATGGACACCTCCCTTCGGCGCACTGGGAGCTGTAAGGGCGCGGAAGTTCAGCATGATTCCGATACTCAGAAACAGCAGATGCACCCACCATAGTCCGATGGCGGCGGGTGTTTTACCCGACTCCATCCAGCCGCGGGCGCTCACCAGCAGAGCCAGATAGGCCATATACAGGATCACCGCCGGGATCAATTTGAGGAAGCGGCCCTGGCGCGGATTGACTCTGGCCAAGGGCACCGCGAAAAAGGCAACTATCGGCACCAGCAGCGGTAACGCCAGCCGCCATTGCAGCTCAGCGCGATTCTTCAGATCGGTGCTGCCCAACAGTTGCTGCGTAGGCATCGCCTCGCGGTCAGTAATTTCAGTGATCACTTCCGGTTTGGGTAGCAGAACGCCATACGCATCATATTGAATGGTTCGGAAATCTGCCGCTCCCGGTCGCCCGTCGTAGCGGTAGCCATTGTGCAGAACCAGATAGCGGCTGCCATCGGTATTCAATTGTTGGCGGCCGCCCTCGGCGACCAATACCCCTACGCTGACGTCATCTCCGGAGCCGGTACGTTCGGCGATGAACACCGTCTCCAGCTCGGTGCGGTCGTCCGACAGACCGCCGGCATAGGTCACCCGTTGGCCGCTACCCAGTGTCTGAAAGCGTCCGGCGGCGAGGGTGTCAAACTCGGTCATCGCATCCTGCTCATTGAACAGCTGCTGGGTCTTGAGCACCCCTGCCGGTGCTACCCACAGGCTCAGCCAGGCAATGAACAACGCGACCAGCAGTGCTGGCCCCTGGGTGTAACCGAGAATTCGACGGTCGCTGATACCGGTGGCCGACAGCACTGTCATCTCGCTATCGAGGTACATCCGCCCGTAGGCCAACAGAATGCCGAGGAACATGCCCAGCGGCACAATCAGCACCATGAAGCCGGGCACGCGAAAAGCCATGATGGTAAACAGCACGCCGGGATCCAGCTGCCCTGCCGCGGCCTGGGCCAGATACTTGATAAAGCGGCCGCTCATGATGATAAGCAGCAACACACCGCTGACCGCCGCCAGGGTAGCCAGCACCTCGCGGCTGAGGTATCGGAATACAATCACACTTTGCTTCCTTGAATCCGGGGCTTTATGGGCTCACGGGAATAGGCCAGAATGCAGTTACAGCATATCTGCCCGCACATGGCGAACCGGTCTCGATGTAAAAGCCAGTCGTAATGGGCAGCATTATCGGTCAATCCACCTGATTTGTCTTGGGGAGTACCATGGAGTTCAACGTTAAACACGGCGCACTGGCAACCATTAAAACCGGTTGTCTGGTGATTGGCATCAACGAAGCAAAAACCCTTTCCGCCCCCGCCGCCGAGTTGGATGCCGCCAGCGGCGGTCAACTCAGCGCTGCTATCAAGCGTGGCGACATCACCGGCAAATCCGACCAGAGCCTGATGCTGTTCGCCCTGCCCGGCATTACTGCCCAGCGCGTCCTGTTGGTAGGCACTGGCAAGGACGAGTTGAGCGACCGCAGCTTCCGTAAACTGGTTACTTCCGTAGCCGGCATGCTCAAGCATGGCGGTGCTACTGATGTGGTTCTGACGCTTGGCGAGCTGCCGGTCAAGAATCGCGATCTGTATGCCCGTACCCGCCTGCAAGTGGAGTGCGTGCGCGATAGTCTGTATCAATTCGATCAGTTCAAGAGCAAGAAGGCCGATAAGCCGCGCCTGAAAAAATGCACACTCTGGTCAGCCGACAAGGCCGATGCCGCCACACTCAAACAAGCCATTATCCACGGCCAGGCGATCAGCGATGGCGCGCATCTGACCAGGAATCTGGGCAACCTGCCGGGTAATGTCTGCACGCCGACCTATCTGGCCAAGGAAGCCAAGGCACTGGCCAAGCAGTACGACGGTGTTGAAGTCGAAGTACTGGAAGAGAAAGACATGAAAGCCCTGGGCATGGGCTCCCTGCTGTCAGTCAGCGCAGGCAGCGCCGAGCCGGCCAAGCTGATTCGCCTCAGTTATAAAGGCGCTGGCGACAAGGTGCAGCCGCACGTGCTGGTGGGCAAGGGCATTACCTTCGACACCGGCGGCATCAGCCTCAAGCCCGGCGCCGGTATGGATGAAATGAAATACGACATGTGCGGTGCCGCTACCGTATTGGGCGTATTCAAGGCGGTGCTCACCATGCAACTGCCGATCAACCTCACCGTGCTGATTGCCTCCGCCGAGAACATGCCCAGCGGCACCGCCACCAAACCCGGCGATATCGTTACCAGCATGTCCGGCCAGACCATTGAGATCCTCAATACCGACGCCGAAGGCCGTCTGGTGCTGTGCGATGCCTTGAGCTACGCCGAACGCTTCAATCCGGCCAGCGTGGTCGATATTGCCACCCTTACCGGTGCCTGTATTGTTGCCCTGGGCAGCATCACCACCGGCGTCATGGGCAATAACGATGAATTGATCGAGCAATTGCTGGAAGCCGGCAAGCAGGCTGACGACCGCGGCTGGCAACTGCCACTGTTCGACGAATACCAAGAGCAACTGGACAGCCCCTTCGCCGATATCGCCAATATCGGCGGCCCCAAGGCCGGCACCATCACTGCTGCCTGCTTCCTGTCGCGCTTTACCAAAAGCTACCCTTGGGCGCACCTGGACATCGCCGGCACGGCCTGGATCAGCGGCGGTAAGGACAAAGGCGCAACCGGCCGTCCCGTGCCCCTGTTGACTCAGTATCTGCTGAATCAGGTACCGAGCTGAGCTTAGCTGCTCGACCCTTGCCGCTCGACACCGCCATCCTCTGCAACCGCCGAGGATGGCGGATAACCGGATAGCTGACCGAGACCCATGACCAATATCGACTTTTACGTACTCAACAGCGATCAGGTCTCTGCTCGTCTGCAGTTTGCTTGCCGCCTGGCGCATAAAGCCTGGTCGCAGAACCGGCAGGTGTATCTGCATTGCCCCAACGAAATCGAGGCCGAGCACATCGATGACTATCTGTGGTCGTTCCGCCCCGACAGTTTTCTGCCCCATGCACTGCATGAGGCTCAACCCAATGAAAATGTCGTGGTGGGATGGGACGATGACCCCGCACCCCATCACGATCTGCTGATCAACCTGAGCAACAGCACCCCTGAGTTCTTCAGCCGCTTCAACCGTCTGGCGGAAATACTGGTGGAATATGAGCCCGTCATCACCCCGGCGCGGGAACGCTACCGCTTTTACCGCCAACGAGGCTATCCTCTGAACACTCATCAGATACGGATAGCAGGATGAAGCATGAAGCAGCACGAGCCAACGAGTTATTGTCAAATCTGGTGTACGGCATCAGGCCGCGTTCCTGTCTGATTGATCCTGTACTTGTTCGCCGCCCTTGAACGTCACGTTGTTGACCACAAGGGTCAGCAGATTAAATCCCTTGATCCGCTTCCAGTTCTTCTGTGCTGACTCCAGCAGCTTGTAGACCATCGCCAGTGTGGTCTCTCGCGAGCCGCAGTTTCGCGCTCGTTTGGTTCTCAGCCGGACAGTCGCGAACGTGGATTCGATCGGATTGGTTGTCCGGATATGAACCCAGTGCTCTGCCGGGAAGTCGTAGAACGTCAGCAGCTCATCCCGATCCTTGCGCAGGCGCTCCATGGCTCCGGGATACTTCGACTCGAAGCGAACCAGCGCCCGGTCAAAGGCCTTGTGCGCATCGTCCTGTGTTTCTGCCATCCAGATATCATGCAGCGCAGCCTTCACCTTGGGTTGAACAGACTTCGGCAGAGCAGACAGGATATTGGCTGTCTTGTGCACCCAGCAGCGCTGATGACGGGCATCAGGGTAACACTTGGCCAGCGCTTTCCAGAACCCAAGGGCGCCGTCTCCGACCGCCAGCTTAGGACTCGTCGTCAGACCTCGTTCACGCAAGCCCAGCAGCAGCTCTGACCAGCTGGCTTCTGACTCGCGATAACCGTCCTCAACGGCGACTAACTCCTTGCGGCCGTGCTCTGTGACACCGATGATCACCAGCAGGCAGAGACAATCATCCATACGGACGTTGCTGTAGACACCATCTGCCCACCAGTACACATACCGCTTCTGGCTCAGATCACGCTGACACCAGCCGCGGTGCTCGTCAATCCAGTGCTGCTTCAATCGACTGATGGTGTTGGCGGAAAGCCCCTTGGCCTGATCGCCCAGCAACGCAGACAGCGCATCCTGGTAATCGCCCGTACTCACGCCCTTCAGATACAGCCAGGGCAGCAGCTCCTCGACACTCCGGGCGCGCTTCAGGTACGGCGGCAACAGAGAGCTCTTGAAGCGGACGCCGGAACCGCTACGATCCCTGACCTTTGGCACCTTGATCTCGACATCGCCGATACCCGTCTGGACAGTGCGCTCTGGCAAATAGCCATTGCGCACGACAGCCTTGCGACCATCCGGTAGCCGATGTTCAGCATGCTGCTCCAACAACACCTGGAGTTCAGCTTCAACGGCCTGTGCGATCAGTTCTCGGGCACCATTGCGAAGCAACTCAGTCAGCGGGTCTGTCACCTGTTCTTCTGGTTGTGAAAGAGCTCTCAGGGTAGACTTGGTCATGGCGTATCACCTTCTGTTGATTGAGATCTTGGTCGTGATCAATCAACAGGATACGCCATCCTCCTATCTCCCCGTACACCAGAAATCACCATAACTCCGAGCCAACGGATCCGTCCCGCTTGCTGGAGGATCTGGAATCCATCCGCACACTGTTGGATGAAAATCAGCCAGTAAACGCCCCAATAGACATTCCCCTGCTGGAAGACATCATCACTTCCAGTAGCGACAAGCCCATCGCGACATCCGCTACGCCGGAGCCTGCCCAACCCAGCGGCAAGCCGCCAAATCCCTTTCTGCCCTATGAGTCGCTGGCAAAACTGGCCGGCGAGCGCGTCCAGCTGGAACGCCTGCTGCAGCAAAGCCTGCAGGAACTCCCCGCCAGCCCGCACACAGGTGCCCGCGAAGTCCGCATGGAGGCTCAATTGCATTCGGAAGCGCAACTGGTGCTACAGGATGTGATCGACGAGATATTGCCAATGATCGAGGCTGAACTGCGCAAGCGGTTGAGCAGTAAGTTGAAGCAGATCGTGGACGAGCAGATAAAACAACAGGGAATAGCCGACGATAGCTGAGCTTCCCTATCAGCGCAGTGCCGATTCTCAGCCCCCGCACATTTGACGCCCCGCGCGTCCTCGGAGTACAACCCTTGGTGCAACTGAAAGGGAAGCGCGCAAAGCAGTCCGCCTCCGAATGAACGGCTGCCTCCATGGGGGAGCCGACATCGCAGAAGGAGTAAAAAATGAAAAAGTTGATTGCACCTGCGCTATTGATACTTGCATCTACCATCCACGCACAAATGCCAGCCATGTCTGAAGAGGAGATGGCGCGCATGATGAACATGATGGATGGATTGGCAAGCTGCATAGGACAACTGGATGAGCAGCATCTCGAGCAGTTGGGCAAGCAGGCCGAAGCTCACGAACGGGAAATCGCAGGGTTGTGTGCGGCAGGAAAGCGCAATGCAGCTCAAGCCAAGGAGCAGAGCTACGCTCGCAAGTTCATGGCAGATCCGGAATACAAGAAAATCATGCAGTGTGGCGAAGCCGCCCAGAGCATGCTTCCTGACATGCCGGGGCTGGATCCGGAAAACGATGACCAGCATGTCTGCGATGACATGTAATTAGCGCGGTCAGGTTATCTCCCTTCCACAGAGTTGGCGCGCATGACCACGCGCCAACTCTGTGCATACCCGCACCAGGTTGTTGCACGTTATCCCAACAACCCCGTTCTTCAGCGCCGCTTTCATCTCTGCAAGCCCCGCAATGCGTATAACCATCAAGTCTGGTACGTATTCTGCTTGGCAACAGTGACATGGCTGTATGCAGGCTTTCAGCCGGGCAGCAAAGGAGAGTGGAAGGATGATCACCGAAACCCAATTCAACAGACCCACGCTGGACTGCATGATCACCCTGCGTCGTCATTTAAAACGATCCATTGGCGTGACGGTGCACTTGGGCGAGCCTGACGCGCTCGCACAGATGATCAAACTCAGCGAAGCCAGCGCAGACGTTCAGGTACGCCAATTGGGCAGCGAACTGGCATTGATCGTCGCGAAGCAACAAAAGACCGTGGTGGCAGAAAAAGGACTATTCGAGACGATGCGCGAGCGGCTCCTCAGCACACCGAATACAGATGACGCCGAGCCACAGGCCAGACCGGCTAGTGGAGTACAGATATACCGCGGGCAGATTGTACGGCGGTAACTACCTGGCCACAAAAGATCAGGTGAACATTCATCAATACATGCCCACCTGATTGCGCCTCTCTTGCCACGCCGCGACCGCAGTCAGGCGAAGAACGACGTATGCACCTAATCCCAGACTGCAGCTCCCGCGGACTCAACTCGAATACCGGCAGCGTCGCGGGCTGTTTTACCAGCGCCAGTGAGGTATTTGCCGGGCAAAATGCCCTGCCTCACTGGCTTGACCGGTGGATGTTTGGCACTACTCCCCTCAGAGCAGCGGGTTGCCGTTCTTGTCGATTACCCGCTGGTGGGAGTACTCACCGCGCTGCGGTAACTGTACGGAGCCGACCTTCTTCAGGTAGTTGACCAGACTGTCGGTATACAGCATATAGGTATTGGTGTTGCGGCCATCCGCCGTCACCCGACTCAGTGCATCATAGCCATCGCGGCCTTCAGCAATGAAGTCGTTGGTCACCATCACATAGCTGCGGGCTGACTCCAGCACCACCCAGCGGCCATCCTGACGAACTTCCAGGTTGCTGAAACGACTGCCCTTGGCTTGCGACATATCCAGATCCCAACGCAGGCCTGCAGCATAGGGGTGCGAGCCGTCCGAACCACCAAGCGAAAGGTGGTTATCCACCGCATCTTCCAGCGCGGCAATCACTTCGGCACCGGTAATATCCAGCTCTACCAGCACGTTGGTAAAAGGCAGCATGGTCGCAGCGTCATCGAAGATCAGCTCACCGGCAGCCAGCGGGGTGCGTACACCGCCCGCATTCTGCAATGAGAAATTGGCGCGCAGGCTGGCATCGAGGAAGGCTTCGGCGACCAGTTGCGCAGCATCACTGCCCTTGCCCTGCAGATGGGCGTCGGTGCAACCAGGAGTAGTACCACTGCGGTTGGAAGTCCCCGGTATGCGCACCAGACAGAAAGAGTCCAGCGCTTCGCCAATGTACTCCGCCCGCTTATCAGCCATCTGGTTCTTATAGCTATTCAGCACGTGCTGGGCGCGTTCATCCGGCTGGGTGACCGATATCTGCGGCACATCCTCAAGCAGCGCCAACAGGCTGGCGGTATCCGTCTCGTTCAAGGCTTCGCCATCGCGGCTGAAGCTGTCACCGATCACCAGTGAAGACTGGCCCTCACAGCTGGACACCGTGCCGTCAGCCTCGAAGTTGACCGTCATCAGACCGAACGCCTTGGAATATTCCCAGACCTGACCGATACATACGGTATCGCCATCCAGGTTGGTGGTCACGGTCGGGTAAGCACCCGCAGAGCCCACACCGAAGGCGTCAAAGTCGCCCAGCAGCGTATGCGAATCACCGCCAATGATCGCGTCGACGCCGGGCAACTGAGTCGCCATGCGCTTGTCGTTTTCATAACCCTGGTGCGTCAGCAGAACGATGTGCTCGATGCCATCAGCCTGCAGCTCATCAATGGCCCGGCGCGCTGCCGTTACTTCGTCTTCAAAGACGGTGGTGTCTGCGGGGCGGGAGGAATTGCTGGTCTTGCCGGCGATATCAATACCAACGATCCCGACGCGGGTACCGTCCACTTCCTTCACGGTATAGGGCTGGATGTAGTCGGACTGCGAAGCGGGCGCCAAGGGCGTTCCGATGGCGGGTTTGACATTGGCTGCCAGCACGGCAGTCTCACACGGGCCGCTGTTCAGATGATCCAGAAACACCTTCAAACCGTCGTCGCCGCCATCAAACTCATGGTTCCCCAGGGCGAAGGCATCGAAACAGACGGTATTCATCAGGTCGGCATCGGCTTCGCCCTGATAGAAGGAGTAATACAGGGTGCCGGTAATGGCATCACCGGCGTGCAGCTTGAGTAGATTGTCGTATTGCGCTTCAGCCTGGGCGAACAGCGTGGTGAGACGCGGGAAGCCGCCCAGCTCAACCTCAATGGACTCGCCACCCAGGGTCAGCGTCTGGGCGGTCAAGCTATCAAGATGCGAATGGTGGTCGTTGACGTGGGCGATATTCAACGTCAGCGGCTGGGCGGCTTCCTCAGGCTCATCCTTATTATCACTACTACTGCTGTTGCACGCTGCCAGCGTGACGGCCGAAGCCAGTATGGTCAGGACTTTCCACTTATTGTGATACATGCCGCAGGCTCCCTGTTCTGATCGATCCAGACAGCCTGCCGGTGGCCTGTTACCTGGCGGTTACCGGGAAAAAACATCCCGTTAAGAAAACATGACTCTCAATCCTTCTTCCACCGATTAACCAAACGGGTAATCCGTGGGGAGCCGACGATGATCAAGCTGAACGCAACAGGCCAGGCGATATAGAACGCCCGCCACCAGCGGGAAACGAAGCCATCGGCAAGCCCGGTGTTCGCCCAGGTAATTACCAGCGTCATGATGCTGACCATGTAGATGGACATCAGAAAAGCTATCACCAGGGGTATATAACGGCTCTTGATCACTACTTCTTCCTCACGTCTGGTTACTGCCCAGGCTGTTTAATAATACTTGTCATGAAAAGTTGAAACATACAGCTTCTCAACCTTGTCCCGTGCCCATTGAGTCTTGCGCAGAAACTTAAGGGATGACTTGATGGACTGCTCATTCTTGAAGCAATTGATATCGACCCGCTGGGCCAGACCGTCCCAGCCGTAGTGGCTGTGCAGCGCGGTGACAATCTGCTCCAGCGTGACACCGTGCAGGGGATCTCTGGATTTTCCTTCCGTCATTCCGGGTCTTGCTCTGACGTGGCAGCGGAGGATCCTTCACGGACTATTTCGATCAGCGCATTCAAGGCATCGGTAGCGGTAAATATGCCCAGCAATTCATCATTCTCATCCTTGACGATCACACTGCCGACCTTTCTTTCCGACATGAGATACGCCACCTCATCCAGCGGCGTGTCAGCGCTCACCGACAGAGGATCAACGGCCATGATATCCGAGGCGCGTACCTGGAGTTTTTCTGCCTCATTCAAACCCGAGAAAAGCCGAACATCCCGATCACTGAGCACACCCACCACAGCAGTGCCACGCACGACAGGCAGGTGACGAATACCATGCTTCTCCATCAGGAGCCGCAGATCATCAACGGTCATATCCTCCGCTGCCGTGATGGGATCGGGGGTAGTGAATTCTTCGACTGGAACACGTATGGGCATGGTAAACCTCCTGTCTTACTCCGCAGAATGCGGGTGTAGCGAATACGATGGTTCACCATATTGCCCAATAGATCAATTGATTAAGCGCAATATGGAGCACTTGGGTGAATGCCGGATGGGATAAAGGGAGTCGCCCGCCAGAACGAATTATCAGCCAACGACATGGCAGGTGAACAACGCCTCTGATTCCGCCCCAAAAGAACGCACGCGTTGGTACTCTCCGAGTGGGCAGAGCGCTGCATGGGGCAGCGCCCATCGCTCAGGAGCATAAATTCATGAGTTCAGCGTTTTCGGGCAAAGTCGTATTGATCACTGGCGCGGCAGCTGGCATCGGCAAGACCACCGCAGAAGCCTTCGCCGCACAGGGTGCGCGCTTGGTATTAGCCGATATTGACGCAGTCAACGGCGAGGCGGTCGTTGCAGGGATTCGCGAACGCGGCGGCGACGCCGTATTCAGCAGCTGCAACGTAGTTGACGCCGAACAAGTAGAAGCACTGCTGACCATGGTTGAAAAGGAATATGGTCGTCTGGACTGCGCCTTCAACAACGCCGGCGTGGAATTGGAACAACACAAAATCGCCGATAGCGACGAAGCAGTGTACGACCGCATCATGGACGTCAACGTCAAAGGCGTATGGCAGTGCATGCGTTTTGAAATTCCGCTGATGCTCAAGCACGGCGGTGGCACCATCGTTAATACTGCCTCTATCGCCGCGCTGGGCGCAGCGCCCAGAATGAGCATCTACGCTGCCAGCAAGCACGCTGTATTGGGCCTGACCCGCTCAGCAGCGGTGGAGTATGCTCGCAAAGGCGTGCGCATCAATGCCGTATGCCCTGCCGTAATCGATACAGACATGTTCCGCCGTGCCGTTGAGATCGAGCCCCGCAAAGCCGAATCGGCCGCCGCCCTGCATCCTATTGGCCGCATCGGCAAAGCTGAAGAAGTCGCCGCTGCTGTGCTCTATCTGTGCTCGGAAGCAGCCGGCTTTACCACAGGTATCGCATTACCTGTGGATGGTGGCAGTACCTGTATCTGAGATGGTACCAAGATAATGGCTGGCGAGCCGAAACTTGCTGCGTATCGCAGGCGCTAGCCATCTCCAGCCCACTGGCAGCCTGGCAATGCCTGACTCCCTTCAGGAACGCCAAGCCCAACCAGGCAGTCAATCCCGTAAATTTACAACCTTTCGCGAATCATGTCCGTCGCCCTGGCTTCGACTGTACGCTGTATCCGATCTTCAATCTCGCTGCATAACGACTCCACTTCCTGTGCTGAAGTCCCCACTACAACAAAACTCCACTCGCTCGCATCCAACCGTTCGCGCTCACCACTTTCGCATACCGCCACTGCCGGATGCCGCCCGTAGCGCTCGTGAATCCCACCCATTCGCTGCCGCTTCTCCTTCAGCGACCGACAACCTGGAAGAGAAAATTTCATTGTTAAAATAATCACTTGCATAGTCTGCCCCCACACCGGTTAGCAATTCCAGCCTTGAGGCCGCTCAAACTGAACCATTGTCATCATCCGAAGTAGACTTGTCGGCCTTGCCCGGCTGGCGGCTGGATAGCGCAAACGAGATGGCAATGCCCAGCGCAAGATTGTCCAGCACAGTACCAAATACTGCACCAATGGCGACACCCATCGCGATGCCTACTCCAAGATAGCTTTTCTGCTGGCCCTTCTGGGACATGCCTACGCCTCCTCAGGATGGAGAATTCAATCTAGCTGATTACGACCAACCCTGTAATTGGACATGCCCATGGGGCACTATAAGGGTATGGTGCAGGGACAAGTAAAGGCAGGTGGCAAGCAATGAATGGATTGAACTACGGAACGGAATTGCTGGGCTTGCTGATTGCCCTGGCGGTAGGGTTGATCATCGGATTCGAGCGGGGTTGGCAGTCTCAGAACCTGGATATCGATCGGCACCAGCAGATCGACGATCAGACAGTAACCGGCATCCGCACATTTGGTCTGCTGGGTCTGGCCGGCGGGGTGGTCGCGCAGCTGGGCATGCTGTCCTCGGATTGGATATTGGCGGCGGCGCTGCTGGGCGTCACCGCCCTGCTTATCGTCGGTTACATCCACAGCAGCAAGGTCACCGGTGACCTTGGAGCCACCACTGAAGTAGCCGCGCTGCTGGCTTTCCTGCTTGGCGCGCTCGCCATGCACGGTCTGTATCTGGAAGCAGCCACAGCCGCGGTGATTACCGCAGTACTGCTCGGGGCCAAGGAGCGATTGCATACGCTGCTGCGCAGTCTGTCCCGCCTGGAGCTGAATGCATCGTTGCAACTGCTGGTGATCGTGCTGGTGATCTTGCCGCTGCTACCGAACGAGGCCATGGGGCCGTGGGACAGCATCAACCCACAGGTAATCGGCTGGCTGGTTATTCTGATTGCCAGCATCAGTTTCGCTGGTTATTTCGCCGTCAGACTGTTGGGCGACCGTGTCGGGCTAGTGCTGACCGCCCTGCTCGGCGGACTCGCGTCCAGCACCGCATTGACCCTCGCCTTCTCGCGTATGGCGCGCTCGGATGGCAGCCGCAACGCCCTGCTTGGAGCGGGTATTGCCCTGGCCTGCGGCACCATGGCGTTACGTTTGCTGCTGGAAGTCGCGGTGGTCAACCGCACACTGCTGCTGCCCGTGCTGCCGGGCTTGCTCGGGCTGGCACTGGTACCCCTGCTGGCATTGTTGTGGATCCTGTTACGCCGCCGGGACGAACAGCCGGTAGGCCATACACCACCGATGCATAACCCGCTGGATCTGCAACAGGCATTGATCATGGCCGGGTTCCTGGCGCTGATCTTCATATTGTCCAAGGGTGCGGAGCATTGGTTTGGCAGTGAGGGCGTCTATATCCTCGCAGTCATTGCCGGGATTGCCGACGTGGATGCCGTAACCATCGCGCTGGCGCAGCAAGCCAAGGGCGAACTGGCCAACGACGTCGCCGTGCGCGGCATTCTCCTTGCTGCGCTGACCAATACCGCCGTCAAGGCCGGGATAGTGTTGGTAATTGGCGGCCTGCCACTGGCGCGCTGGGCCAGCTCGATCCTGCTGGTGGCATTGGCGGCAGGCGTTCTCGGCTTGCTTTTTGTCTGATGATAAAATGCCGCTGTCCAGTCAGCGTCAAGCTGAACTGCCCTGCCTACCGGGCCTCCCCGTATATCTCTACCCGCAACTGGATTTTACGGGCGTTGGCATAGTTGCAAACGTCCGTCATCAGCTGGATCCAGTCCGCCAGATCAGCCTCATTCTCCTCGGATGCGTCCTCAATCGAGAAGCGCCATAGCGCAGGTTCTACCAGCTGATCCACATGATCGAGTAACAGATCATAGGCTGCATCCCAGTTGTCTCCGAAGTAATCCGGAAAGTTGAAAGCGCCACAGAGCGCCCGCAACAGCGTCGACTTGTTCAGCTGGCCATTCGCATCCAGTGCAACGGCAGGTTGATCAAGCTGGTGCCTCGGCTGCCAGGTGATTGGCACGGACTGGTCAGGTGCTATCGTCATGTCAGTGCCCCCTGATTCGGGTAAAGGAACGGTAGTGATCCTCCGTGTAATAGAACTCCACAGGCGGGTTACCACCGGTCACCACCCGGCGCGGCCCTCGGTGCGACAAGCCGGGCGTGTCCACTGTGTATTCCCGGTAATATCCCCGCGGCTTGCTTGGCAACAATCGCTCCCGATTTTCGAAGGTGATGCCGTCGCGTTGGTAAGGGAATGGCCCGTTTCGGCTGATCCGCCCCAGCGTCTTCTGCAGCTCCTGTTCCTGCGCCGACGGGTTCGAGTAACCAGCGGAATCGGACTGAGCAGAGCCGCCGCTATCAAGCAGAGCATCAAGATGCCCGCCCTGCTGAAGTTGGAACAGACCAAAGGCGAAGGCCAGAACAAATAGGATTTTCTTCACAGAAGGTACTCAGGGGTCGCAATCATCGGCGTCAGCATCATGCCTCTGAATCAATTATTTATAAACAACCGCATGGCGGGCCGCTTTTCCTCGATCGTTCTCTCATGACGATGAATGAAAGACGAATGAAGCCTTCATGGTAAAGTAGCCACTCAAGCTGACTGGACAATCGAATGCTCATATATCTACTGATCGCCTGCGACCGCCTCGAGGACAAGCAGGAGAAGAAACTCAGGCAGAACCTGCCGGAGCTGCAAGCCGCTCTGCAGGCATACATCGAGGCTAACGCCACCCACAATGTCACCTTGATCAATGAATGCGAGAGCGACGACTGCGAGGACTGGCGGCTGGGCATCAGCCAGCCGGTGACGAAGAACACCCACCTCAACTTCCCGGTGGATCTGTTCAACGGGCTGGCCGAGCAATATGACGTTGATTGTGAAGTGGGTTATGTCGAGGACGGTGTCCGGGAGCCGGTCAGCTACTTTGGCAAGCACGAGGGCAAGGGCGAGGCATTTTTAATCGCAGAGTATCTGGGGCTGTAGGCTCTGCGCGCATCAACGGCCAGAGCGCGCAGCAATCGGATGCATCTCACCCTCACCGATAAGCACGGCACCAGAAAAACGGCGCAGGAAACTATGCCAAAAAGGCACGCTCGGGCTGGGTCGGTGTTGGAAGAAGTCGCCCAGCACAATCAACTACCGCTCTTCGCCATATATCACTACCTCCAGATTCAACCCGCGAGATCTTCACTCTCCAACCGGGAGGCATCATTAATTGAGAAGCTCCACCGTAGTGGTATCCAAGATTTGTCCTTTATGGATAATAGTCTATACAGTGTGAATGACGCCTTATGCGTAATCCCAATAGCCGCCACCCGAGAAAGCGGTGAAAGGACAGGATTTGCGCCGTGATTGATAGGCATCAAGAGCATTCCCCTGCTCTGATGCGGTAGGAGCAAACATGACCAAACACCCAAGGAGAGCAATCATGAGTCTGGTACCACGCAATGCCTTTTTTGATATGGATTCCCTTTTTGACAACTTCTTTGCCCCGGCAACAGCTGCCGAAGGCAAGAGCGGCTTTTTTTCGCCGCGCGTCGACCTGAAGGACAAGGGCGATGCCTATGAAGTGACTGCCGAGCTGCCCGGCGTAAAGAAAGAAGACATTCATGTCACCATTGAGAACGGCGTTTTGTCGATCGAAGCTGAGACCAAACAGGAGGACAAGGAAGAGAAGGATGGCAAGATCATCCGTCAGGAGCGCCGCTATGGAAAATATGTACGTAGCTTCAGCGTGGGCCATGACGTCAAGGAAAGCGATGTCGACGCCGCTTTCGATAATGGGGTGCTGAAACTGAACGTTCCCAAGGGCAAGCCTGAACAGGCAGCAAAGCAACGCGTCAACATCAAATAAGGGATACTGATGCGCTGTAGTGGCCAACTGATTCCGAGCGCGGTTTCAGGTTTTTTCCGCCACTGCCGGTGCAATTCCATGTAAGACGCACCCGTCCCTCGTCGAAGATCGACATCTTCACGGGGGACAATTGAGGCGCGAGAATGTTATCCCTGAAAACATAAAAATTGACATGGCTGCCATATGCTGTAAGGTGGCTCTCGTTAGGAAGTTCTGATCTATATTGTAAAAGCCTGTTCGATCCCTGCCAGTAGCTAGCAACTCTTCAGCATATAATCGTTCCGTATTTTTTAGTAATAGACTCTTTCCGGCAACACCGGTCCGATTGGGCCATCAAAATTCTATATGTAGGTACGATTATGTCAGCAGTTACTGGTACAGTTAAATGGTTCAACGAAGCAAAAGGTTTCGGTTTTATTGAGCAAGCATCGGGTGCAGATGTGTTTGCTCACTTCAGCGCCATCACCGGCTCAGGCTTCAAAACCCTGGCCGAAGGCCAACGTGTCAGCTTCAACGTGACTCAAGGCCAGAAAGGCCTTCAGGCAGAGAACATTCAAGCTATCTAAGAT
>CAYYUQ010000079.1:0-16355 GCA_964474945.1 uncultured Halopseudomonas sp.
CGCGCAGCTTGGGCTGACGGTACAGAGCGTTGGCATCGATGTTGATCTTGGCGTCCAGGCAGTGCAGGTTGCCGTCTTTCTTGATGACCAGCGGGTTGATTTCCAGCAGGGCCAGATCGTAGTCGGCGAACAGTTTGCCCAGGCCGACGAAGATGTTGGTGAACTGCTTGATCTGGTCGCCTTTCAGGCCCAGCTTGAAGGCCAGGTCACGGCCCTGGTAGGGCTGCGGGCCAACCAGCGGATCGATAGTGGCTTTGAGGATTTTCTCGGGAGTTTCCTCTGCTACCTTCTCAATCTCAACACCGCCTTCGGTGGAGGCCATGAAAACGATACGGCGAGTGGAGCGATCCACAACGGCACCCAGGTACAGTTCCTGGTCGATATCAGTGCAGGATTCCACCAGAATCTTGGCAACAGGCTGACCATCGGCATCAGTTTGATAGGTCACCAGACGCTTGCCCAGCCACTGCTCGGCGAACGCTTTGGCATCTTCCCTGCTCTTGACCAGCTTTACACCACCAGCCTTACCGCGACCACCAGCGTGAACCTGGGCTTTAACAACCCACTCTGAACCGCCAATGGTGTCGCAAGCTGCAGCCGCCGCTTCCGGAGTATCAACAGCAATGCCCTTGGAGACAGGAAGGCCGTATTCAGCAAACAGCTGCTTCCCCTGATATTCGTGAAGGTTCATTCATTTGTACCGTTGTTCGTATGAATTTCATAACAGTGACGGTACCCGCCACTGCCACCAATCAGGCTGCCGGAAGCTGGTTCCTGCATACCCGTTCACCCCGAAGGGTGTGGTCGATCCGTCGACCTTGCCAGGGCACCTCTGAATAGATGTTGCGCTGTTCGCGCAGCGTTATTCAGAGAGGCCTTATATCTGCAACCGGGCCGCCGGCACATCTGATCACAGATGCACCTGACAGCCCGGGAGGATTACTCAGCGCTTCTTGCGGTTGGCTACATGGATAGCCTGACCATTCACTGCCAGCGCTGCTTCATGCAGCGACTCAGACAGCGTCGGGTGAGCGAAGACCATCATGCCCAGGTCTTCGGCACTGGTGCCGAATTCCATGGCGATAGCGCCCTGCTGAACCAATTCTGCTGCGCTTGGCCCAATCACGTGCACACCCAGTACCCGATCGGTCTTGGCACAGGCAATCACCTTGACGAAACCAGCTGTATCGTTGGCTGCCATGGCGCGGCCGCTGGCAGCGAAAGGAGCCATACCGACGTTGATATCCACGCCTTCGGCTTTCAATTGCTGCTCATTCTTGCCAACCCAGGCCGCTTCCGGATGGGTGTAGATAACCGAAGGAATCAGGTCGTAGTTCATCTGCGCCTTGTGGCCGGCGATACGTTCGGCAACCACGATGCCTTCTTCCGACGCCTTGTGAGCGAGCATCAGGCCGCGAACCACGTCACCAATGGCGTATGCGCCCGGTACGGATGTGGCGCAATGATCGTCTACATAGACATAACCACGCTCATCCAGAGTAACACCGGAGTCAGACGCAAGCAGGTTGTTGGTAACCGGTCGACGGCCCACAGCAACAATCAGCTTGTCGAAGGTCAGTTCCTGGTCACCCTTGGCATCCGTAAACTTGACCGTGACTTCTTCGCCATTGACCTGGGAAGCGGTTACGCGGGCACCCAGCAGTACCTTCAGGCCCTGCTTGGTATAAATTTTCAGTGCTTCCTTGGACAGTTGCTCATCGGCCGCTGGCAAGAATTTGTCCAGCGCCTCGATAACGGTTACTTCCGCGCCCAGACGCGACCAGACCGAGCCCAGCTCCAGACCGATTACGCCCGCACCGATAACACCCAAACGTTTGGGAACAGTTTTGAATTCCAAGGCACCAGTGGAATCAACAATGACGTTCTGATCAACCGGGGCCGGCGGGATTTCAACCGGACGCGAGCCGGAGGCCAGAATGACGTTCTCAGCGGCCAGTACTTCGGTGCTGCCGTCGGTTTTGGTGACTTCAACCTGTTTGCCGGCCAACAGTTTGCCGTGACCTTCGTATACGGTAACGCCATTGGATTTCAGCAGCGCGGCGACACCACCGGTCAGGTTCCTGACGATCTGATCCTTGCGACCAATCATGGTCGATACGTCGATATTGACTTCACCCGTGCTGATACCGTGAACGCCGAAGGCATCCTTGGCTTCGTGGTACTTCCAGGAGCTGTCCAGCAGCGCCTTGGACGGGATACAGCCGACGTTCAAGCAGGTACCACCGAGTGCCAGCTTGCCGTCCTTACCTTGATACTTCTCGATACAGGCGGTCTTGAGTCCCAATTGGGCAGCGCGGATCGCGGCAACGTAACCACCAGGCCCGGCACCAATAACGACTACATCGAATTTATCGCTCATAACCTTTCCTCTGTGTGCAGCTGCAACTTATGTACAGCTGTTAACCGGAAGCTACCGGGATCGCCGGTAACTCCCCACTTGATATCGTAAAACCTCAGATGTCGAGCAGCATGCGAGCCGGATCTTCCAGCAGCTCCTTGAGTGCTACCAGGAAGCTGACCGCGCCCTTGCCGTCGATCAGACGGTGGTCATAGGACAGCGCCAGATACATCATCGGCAGAATAACGACCTGACCATCAACAGCCATCGGGCGCTCCTGGATCTTGTGCATACCCAGGATGGCCGCTTGCGGCGGGTTGACGATCGGTGAGGACAGCAGGGAGCCGAATACGCCACCATTGGAGATGGTGAAGGTGCCGCCCGTCATCTCTTCCATGGAGAGCTTGCCGTCACGGGCCTTGCGACCGTACTCAGCAATAGTGCCTTCGATCTGTGCCAGGTTCATGAACTCTGTGTTACGCAGAACCGGTACTACCAGGCCACGGTCGCTGGAAACGGCAACGCCGATATCCTGGTAACCATGGTAGACGATATCCTTGCCATCGATGGAGGCGTTGACTTCCGGGAAGCGTTTCAGCGCTTCGGTCGCGGCCTTGACGAAGAAGGACATGAAGCCCAGGCGTACGCCATTGTGCTTCTTCTCGAACAGGTCCTTGTACTTCTTGCGCAGGTCCATGATCGGCTTCATGTCGACTTCGTTATAGGTCGTCAGCATGGCCATGCTCGACTGCGCCTCGACCAGACGCTCGGCAATGCGCGCACGCAGGCGGGTCATGGGTACGCGCTTCTCGACGCGGTCACCTTCGCTCAGCACAACGCTGGACACACTGGCGGCAGCAGCCGGCTTGGCTGCAGGCGCGGCGGCCGGAGCGGCTTTTTTCGCTTCGATAGCGTTCAGCACGTCTTCCTTGGTAACGCGACCGCCCTTGCCGGTACCCTTGATTTGCGCCGCATCCAGGCCATTTTCCTCAGCCAGTTTGCGCGCAGCGGGGTTCAGCAGTTGCTCGTCTTCGCTTTCAGCGGCAGCAGCAGGTGTAGCGGCGGCAGCCGGAGCAGCGTCAGCCTTGGGTGCAGCAGCGGCCGCGCCACCTTCGTTCAGGGTGCCCAGCAGCTCAGCGCTGAGGACGGTTTCGCCTTCGCCCTTGATGATCTCACCGAGCACGCCGTCGGCTTCGGCCAGAACTTCCAGTACCACCTTGTCGGTTTCGATGTCGACGATCAGTTCGTCGCGCTTGACCGCATCACCGGGTTGCTTGTGCCAGGTTGCTACTGTGCCGTCTGCAACCGACTCGGGGAACGTAGGAGCTTTGATTTCAATTGCCATTGTCGATCCTTAAATAAACTGGGTTGTGCAGCGGGCTCAAGCGTAGAGCGCGTCCTGCAGGAGTTTCGCCTGTTCTTCTGCATGAACGGAGGGGTAGCCGCCAGCCGGTGCTGCGGAGGCCTCTCGTCCAGCGTAGTCCAGATACAGATTGCTGACGCTGTGCCCTGCCAATACCCGACGCATATGGTGCTGACTGCAGTACCATGCGCCCTGGTTCATGGGCTCTTCCTGACACCAGACCACTTTCTTCAGGTTGGTGTAAGGAGCCAGCACCTCTGCCAGATCGTCTTCAGGGAACGGGTACAGCTGCTCAATACGCACGATGGCAACATTCTCGTTCTCGTCGGCGCGACGTTTTTCCAGCAGGTCGTAGTACACCTTACCGCTGCACATCACTACCCGATCCACCTTCGCCGGATCGATGTTATCGACTTCAGGAATGACAGTCTGGAAAGAACCTTCAGCCAGATCTTCCAGACTGGAGATGGCCAGTTTATGACGCAGCAGGGATTTGGGTGTGAGAACGATCAGCGGCTTGCGCAGCGGACGGATCACCTGACGACGCAACAGATGGTAGATCTGCGCCGGTGTGGTCGGCACGGCTACCTGGATATTCTGCTCAGCGCAGAGCTGCAGGAAGCGTTCCAGACGGGCAGATGAGTGCTCCGGGCCCTGACCTTCGTAGCCATGCGGCAGCAGCATGGTCAGACCGCACAGACGGCCCCACTTGTGCTCGCCACTGGTGATGAACTGGTCAATAACCACCTGCGCACCGTTGGCGAAGTCACCGAACTGGGCTTCCCAGATCACCAGCGCGTTGGGCGTGGTGGTGGCGTAGCCGTATTCGAAGGCCAATACCGCCTCTTCCGACAGCAGCGAGTCGTAGATATCCAGCCGCGGCTGGTTCTCGCTGAGGTTGGCCAGCGGGATGTAGGCACCCTCACCTTTCTGGTTATGCAGTACCGCGTGGCGGTGGGAGAACGTACCGCGACCCACGTCCTGACCGGTGATGCGTACCGGGTGGCCTTCATGCAACAGTGTTGCGTAAGCCATGGTTTCGGCAAAGCCCCAGTTCAGGGCCAGGCCGCCAGCGGCCATTTTTACGCGGTCTTCGATGATCTTGGACACCTGACGCTGTACTACCAGGCCGTCGGGCAGATCAGTCAGGCGGTTGGCCAGTTCCTGCAGGGTCTTCAGATCGAAGCGGGTATCGTGGCGCGCAGTCCACTCATGACCCAGGTAGGGAGACCAATCGACGAAGGAATTGGAGTCCGGCTCCTTGACCAGGCTTTTTACCACGTGGTCGCCGTTGTCCAGCGCCGTGCGGTATTCCTCGATGCGGTCCTGCACTTCCTGCTCGCTCAGCTCACCTGCTTCAACCAGACGCTTGGCGTAGATTTCGCGGGTAGTCGGGTGCTTGGCAATGACGGCGTACATGCGCGGCTGAGTACCAGACGGCTCGTCCGCTTCGTTGTGACCACGACGGCGGTAGCAGACCAGGTCAATCACCACGTCACGCTTGAACTGCATGCGATAGTCGACAGCCAACTGGGTAACAAACAGCACGGCTTCCGGATCGTCACCATTGACGTGGAAGATCGGCGCCTGAATCATCTTGGCGATGTCAGTACAGTATTCGGTGGAGCGAGCATCTTCCTGGCGACTGGTGGTAAAGCCAACCTGGTTGTTGATCACGATGTGTACGGTGCCACCGGTCTTGTAGGCACGGGTCTGGGACATCTGGAATGTTTCCATGACCACGCCCTGACCTGCGAAGGCCGCATCACCGTGGATGCTGATCGGCACAACCTTGTCGCCGGTCGGATCCTTGCGGCGATCCTGGCGGGCACGCACGGAACCTTCAACCACCGGAGAAACAATCTCCAGGTGCGAGGGGTTGAACGACAGCGCCAGATGCACTTCGCCACCGGAGGTCATGACGTTGGACGAGAAGCCCTGGTGGTATTTGACGTCACCGGAGCCCAGGTCAATCATCTTCTTGCCTTCGAACTCATCGAACAGGTCACGTGGGTTCTTGCCCAGCGTGTTGACCAGTACGTTGAGACGACCGCGGTGAGCCATGCCCAGCACGACTTCGTTGACGCCATAGGAGCCCGAACGCTGAATGATCTCGTCCAGCATGGGGATCAGGCTTTCACCGCCTTCCACACCGAAACGCTTGGTGCCCGGGTATTTGGTACCCAGATACTTTTCCAGCCCTTCAGCAGCTGTCAGGCGCTCTAGCAGGTGGCGTTTGTTGTCAGTGGAGTGTTGCGGTTTGCCGCGCACGCTTTCCAGACGCTGCTGGAACCAGCGACGCTGGGCAGAATCGACAATATGCATGTACTCGGCGCCGATGGTGCCGCAGTAGGTCGATTTCAGCGCTTCAAGAATTTCACCCAGGGTGGCTTCTGCCTTGCCGATCTGCAGTTCACCGGTGTGGAATACGGTGTCCAGGTCAGCATCGGTCAGACCGTATTCGGCCAGGGTGAGATCAGCGATTTGTTCCCGCTGCCAAAGTCCCAGTGGATCGAGAGTGGAAGCCTGGTGGCCGCGCATGCGATAAGCCTGAATCAGGCGCAATACACCAACCTGCTTCTTGTCTCGTTCGCTGCTGACCTGGCCGCCGCTGACTGCTTGCGGGCGACGGGGATTCCGTGCGAGCGACAGAAAGTGCTCACGGATTGTGGAGTGGGAAATGTCCGACCCGGTGCCGTTGGTCTGAGGCAGCTTATCAAAATAGCTGCGCCATTCGTCGGCGACACTGTTCGGATCGTGCAGATAGAGCTCGTAGAGCTCTTCAACGTAGGAGGCATTCCCACCGGACAGGTGAGAGGTACTCCACAGCTGCTGCATTTCGCTGTCTGGCATTCTAGGTCACCCTCTATAAGGGGACACCACCTGGCGCAAAGACCATTAATTGGCAATCAGATTGCCATCCGTGCAGAACAGTCAGATGGGGTCTCGGCATTGTCCCTGCCAGTCGCCCTGCTCTGTCACATTCCGCGAAACCGGAATATTGCCGGCCCCGACAGATAGTTCGGGTGTTACCCGTTGCCCCTGTTGGTTAAGCTTCATAAATCGGCCGCCGCTTTGTGAGCAGCGGCCTGAATTCAATACTCTACCGGAGCCTGATGCAGGCACCAGTAGAGCTTAGTCTGATGAGCCCGGCTCGATCAGGTGCCGCTTTGCAGCAGCATGTTGCGGATATGTCCAATAGCCCGGGTCGGGTTGAGCCCTTTAGGGCAGACACTCACGCAGTTCATGATGCCGCGGCAACGGAACACACTGAACGGATCATCCAGTGCTGCCAGTCGGCTCTCGGTCTCGGTATCCCGGCTGTCCGCCAGGAAACGATATGCCTGCAGCAGGGCTGCCGGGCCGAGGAACTTGTCCGGATTCCACCAGAAGGAAGGACAGGAAGTGGAGCAGCATGCACAGAGAATACACTCGTACAGACCATCCAGTTTTTCCCGCTCTTCAGGCGACTGCAGGCGCTCGATAGCCGGCGCCGGCGTGTCGTTCTGCAGATACGGCTGCACCTTCTCGTATTGCTTATAGAAGATGCTCATATCAACGACCAGGTCACGTATTACCGGCAAACCGGGCAACGGACGCAGAACCAGCTTGTTGTTCTTCACTACGCTGGACAGCGGAGTGATGCACGCAAGGCCGTTCTTGCCATTGATGTTCATGCCGTCGGAACCACATACGCCTTCGCGGCAAGCACGACGGAAGCCCAGTCCGGCGTCCTGTTCCTTGGCCAGCTGCAGAACGTCAAGCACCATCAGGTCTTTACCTTCGGTATCAACCTGGAAATCCTGCATATAGGGAGACTTGTCTGTCTCGGGGTTGTAACGATAGATACTGACTTGCAACATATCGGATCCCCTTAATATGTGCGGATTTTGGGTTCGAACACAGGCACTGTCTTCGGCGCGAAGTTAACCGCGCGCTTGGTCAGCTGCTTGGTCTGCGGATGGTACATGCTGTGGCACAGCCAGTTTTCGTCATCGCGATCCTCGAAATCTTCGCGAGCGTGAGCGCCACGGCTTTCCTTCCGCGCTTCAGCGGCGATAGCAGTTGCTTCGGCCACTTCCAGCAGGTTCTGCAGTTCCAGCGCTTCGATACGTGCGGTGTTGAAGGCGTTGCTCTTATCGTCGATCCTGACGCTGGCAATGCGCTCACGCAGGCCGTCCAGCTCTCTGATACCCTTCTGCATGTATTCACCGGTACGGAACACACCGAAGTAGTTCTGCATGCAGTTCTGCAGTTCTTTACGCAGCGGAGCGACATCTTCACCCGTGGTACGGGTATTGATGCCGGACAGGCGAGCCAGGGAGGCGTCGATGTCGGACTCGGAAGCGCCACGGTATTCGATACCCTCTTTGAGCGCGCTTTCCAGGTGCAGACCAGCGGCGCGACCGAATACCACGAGGTCGAGCAGCGAGTTACCGCCCAGGCGGTTGGCACCGTGTACGGATACACAGGCAACTTCACCTACAGCGAACAGACCTTCGATAATCTTGTCGGTACCGTCGGCTTGCTGGGTAATGGCTTGACCATGAATGTTGGTCGCCACGCCGCCCATCATGTAGTGACAGGTCGGAACAACCGGCACCGGCGCGGTAACCGGGTCGACGTGAGCAAAGGTCTTGGACAGCTCACAGATACCCGGCAGGCGGCTGTGCAGTACTTCTTCACCCAGGTGATCCAGTTTCAGCATCACGTGGTCGCCATCCGGGCCACAGCCGTTACCAGCAAGAATTTCCTTGACCATGGAACGCGCAACAACGTCACGACCAGCAAGATCCTTGGCGTTCGGAGCGTAACGCTCCATGAAGCGCTCGCCATGCTTGTTGATCAGGTATCCACCTTCACCACGGCAGCCTTCAGTAACCAGTACACCAGCGCCGGCAATACCGGTCGGGTGGAACTGCCACATTTCCATGTCCTGAACCGGCACACCGGCACGCAGTGCCATGCCGACACCGTCACCCGTGTTGATCAGGGCGTTGGTAGTAGAGGCATAAATACGACCCGCACCACCGGTGGCCAGAACAGTAGCCTTGGAGCGGATGTATACGGTTTCGCCAGTCTCGATACAGATGGCGATGACACCAACGAAAGCACCGTCTTGGTTCTTCACCAGATCCACGGCATACCATTCATTAAGGAAGGTAGTGTTGTGCTTGACGTTGGCCTGATACAGGGTGTGCAGCAGCGCGTGGCCGGTACGGTCGGCTGCGGCGCAGGTACGTGCAGCCTGGCCACCGTTACCGTAGTCCTTTGACTGACCACCGAACGGACGCTGATAGATGCGGCCCTGCTCGGTACGGGAGAAAGGAAGACCCATGTGCTCCAGCTCGAATACCGCTTCCGGGCCTACCGAACACATGTATTCGATCGCGTCCTGGTCACCGATATAGTCGGAACCCTTGACGGTGTCGTACATGTGCCAGCGCCAGTCGTCATTTGGATCAGCAGAAGCGATCGCACAGGTGATGCCGCCCTGGGCGGATACGGTATGCGAACGGGTCGGGAACACCTTGGTTACAACGGCAGTCTTGTGACCACCCTGGGCCAGTTGCAGCGCTGCGCGCATACCGGCACCACCACCACCAACGATGATGGCATCAAAAGTCAAAGTACGGATATTAGCCATTGTTTAAAGACCCCAAAGAATCTGCACACCCCAGACGAACAGCACGAACATCACCAGACCACAGGCTACCTGGAACAGGAAGCGCAGGATGGTGGCGTATCTGCCGAAAGCCATGGGAGTGAGGTAGTCGGTGGAAATGGTCCACATGCCGACCCAGGAATGCACAGCCAACGCCACAAGCGTCAGCAGGCTGAAGATACGCATGGCATTGTTGCTGAACAGCGCAGTCCAGTCGGCGTAGGTCAGGCCCGGGTTGAGAACCACATAGCCCAGCAGGAACAGGGTGTAAGCCGCAAGCAGAACAGCTGACACTCGCTGTGCCATCCAGTCATAAAGGCCGCTACGCGACAGGTTGGTGACGTTGGTTACCATATCCACACTCCCAGCAGAACAATCAGAACGGCGGCAACGACAATCAGCAGCTTGGCGCCGAGTCGGCCACTCTCCAGCCCTTCACCAATACCCGTATCCATCAGCAAGTGACGAATACCGGCCACCAGGTGGTACAGGAGCGCAGACAGAACGCCCCACAACACCAGCTTGGCGAAGGGATTTTGCAGACAGGCCTTAACTTGCTCGAAGCCACTTTCGGAACTCAGCGACGTGTCCAGCATCCAAAGCAGACCTGCGATGGCGATGAACAGAATGACGCCCGAAATGCGGTGAGCGATAGACGTATAGGCTGTGACAGGAAGTTTGATTGTCCTGAGATCCAGGTTGACAGGTCTTTTGCTATTCACGGCTATATTCACACTCTTTACCCTGTGGACAGGGCTGGATTATAGGAAGGTGCAACTCACACCCAAATGACGCGCGGCATAGCTTCATGGAAGAAGCCGAAAGGGTCATTTTGCCGGTCAAGGAGTATAGTGACTTGGTCGTCAGATTACAACGCGATAAAGCCTGCCCACCGGCCTTTCAGGCCCCTTCCGCAACCTTCTCTGCGTCAAAAGCGCGCATCGTGTTTTGTCAATAAAACCTTTGCATAGCAACGATCGACAATCTCTATAGCTAGAATAGCAAGCGCAATTGACAAACAGGTTTTTGACTTTATAGTGATGCGGGCCCTGCGTGGGGGGGCACACTTTCGATACAGCAAAACAGGAGGCCATCAATGGCTGACAAAAAAGCGCAGTTGATCATCGAGGGCGCTGCCCCCATAGAGCTGCCCGTCTATTCCGGCACTCTGGGGCCGGATGTGATCGACGTTCGCGGCCTGACTGGCGAGGGTGTATTCACTTTCGACCCCGGTTTCATGTCTACCGCTTCATGTGAATCCAAGATTACCTTTATTGATGGCGACAAAGGTGTCCTGATGCATCGGGGCTACCCGATCGAACAACTGGCAGAGAAATCCGACTTCCTCGAAGTATGCTATCTGCTGTTGAAAGGCGAACTGCCAACCGTTCAGGAAAAAGAAGAATTCACCGGCGTAATCACCAGACACACCATGGTGAATGAGCAGATGAAGAGCTTCCTCAACGGCTTCCGCCGGGATGCTCATCCGATGGCCGTCATGTGCGGCATGGTTGGTGCCCTGTCAGCGTTCTACCATGACTCTCTGGACATCACCAATCCTCAGCATCGCTGGATTTCTGCCACACGCCTGATTTCCAAGATGCCGACCATTGCGGCGATGGTTTACAAGTATTCCCTGGGCCAGCCGCTGATGCATCCGCGTAACGATCTGAGTTACTCGGAAAACTTCCTGCACATGATGTTCAACACCCCTGCAGAAGAAAAGCCGGTCAACCCGATCCTGGCCCGTGCCATGGATCGCATTTTCATTCTGCATGCTGACCATGAGCAGAATGCCTCCACTTCTACCGTACGTTTGGCTGGCTCCTCCGGTGCCAACCCGTTCGCCTGTATCGCAGCCGGTATTGCCGCGCTGTGGGGGCCTGCACATGGCGGCGCGAACGAAGCCGTTCTGCGCATGCTTGACGAAATTGGCGACATTTCCAATATCGACAAGTTCATTGCCAAGGCCAAGGACAAGGACGATCCATTCAAGCTGATGGGCTTCGGTCACCGCGTTTACAAGAACTTCGATCCGCGCGCCCGCGTGATGAAAAAGACCTGTGACGAAGTGCTGGGCGAATTGGGTATCAACGATCCGCAGCTGGAACTGGCTCTGCGACTGGAAGAGATTGCACTGAAGGATCCCTACTTCGTCGAGCGCAACCTGTACCCGAACGTCGACTTCTACTCCGGCATCATTCTCAAGGCGATCGGTATTCCTACCGAGTTGTTCACTGTGATCTTTGCTGCCGGCCGTGCGCCAGGCTGGATCGCTCACTGGAACGAGATGATCAGCCAACCGTACAAGATCGGTCGTCCACGCCAACTGTACACAGGCCATACCCAGCGCGATTACCCGAACAAGTAAGACTGCTGGAAAAACCCGCTTCGGCGGGTTTTTTTATGGCTGTGACATTGGCAATAGCTTGCAGGATGAATCGGTTTGCGGGAGCCGCGCCCGGCAACGACATGGGTTGCGGTACCAATACCAGCGAACGCCTGTATCAGGCCGATTAAACTTCAGCTGGCCGTTGCCTGCTCCCACCAGGTCAGTATCTGCACTGCTTCATCGGCACTGCTTCCGCACACGTCTTGGTCGGCCATGAACTGCGCGCACACCCGTGGTCGCTGGGGCAAGCCGAATATGCCGCAGCGCCGGTCGGCGGTGAGATGAATGCAGGCAACCCCGGCCGGCTTACCGTCAGGCATACTGGGAATGGGCGTCGTAATCGAGGGTGCCACGCAACAGGCACCACAACCCTCTCGACATTGCATATCGAAGCTGGAATCCTCTGTATGTTCAATTCTGCCCAGTCCCGGGCAATCCATCACGCCTGATCGAGAACCGCACCATGCATATACCCGTCTGGGCGCAAACCGCCCTGCTGTTGAGCCTGTCGAATATCTTCATGACGTTCGCCTGGTACGGCCATCTGCGGTCACTGAACAGCAAACCATGGATCATCGCTGCGCTGGTCAGTTGGGGTATCGCCTTGTTTGAATATCTGCTGATGGTGCCGGCCAATCGCATCGGCTATACCGAGCTGTCAATTGCCCAACTGAAGATCATGCAGGAAGTGATCACGCTATGCGTGTTCGTACCCTTTGCGGTGTTCTTCCTGCATCAACCATTGAAGATGGATTATCTCTGGGCTGGGCTCTGCCTGCTCGGCGCGGTGTATTTTATTTTCCGCTCATAGGGTTTGTCGAGTCGTCGCCACGCTTCAATCTGGCAATCAGACTGGAGGTATCCCAACGGCCGCCCCCCATGTTCTGCACATCGGCATAGAATTGATCAACCAGCGCAGTTACCGGCAGCTGCGCGCCGTTGCGACGAGCCTCGTTCATAACGATTGCCAGATCCTTGCGCATCCAGTCGACGGCAAAGCCAAAATCAAACTCGCCGGCAAGCATGCTCTTGTGACGATTGTCCATCTGCCAGGACTGTGCCGCACCCTTGCTGATGACTGCAACAACCTCTTCACCATCCAGCCCGGCACATTGGGCAAAGTTCATTGCTTCAGCCAAGCCCTGCACCAGGCCGGCAATACAGATCTGATTGACCATCTTGGTCAACTGCCCGCTACCTACCGGGCCCATCAGGCTGATCATGCGGGCATAGCTATGGATGATCGGGCGCGACAGGTCAAAGACAGCCTCCTCACCACCCACCATGACCGTCAGCTGGCCATTCTCAGCACCGGCCTGACCACCCGACACCGGCGCATCCAGAAAACCCACTCCCCGCGCCTGGGCCAGGCCCGCCAATCGGCGAGCCACATCCGCTGACGCGGTAGTATGATCAACGATAACCGAGCCGCTACGCGCACCGGCAAGAACGCCCTGAGGGCCATTGACGACCTCTTCCAGATCCTGATCGTTACCGACGCAGAGCATGATAAAATCCTGCTCGACAGCCGCTTGCGCCGGTGTCGGACAGGCGCGGCCACCGTGCTCATTCACCCACTGACCGGCCTTTTCGGTGGTACGGTTATAAACCGTCACCTCATGACCAGCCCTGACCAGATGCCCCGCCATCGGATAGCCCATTACACCCAAACCAACAAAGGCCACGTTTGCCATTGGTTACTCCTTAAATCACTACGCTGGATAAGTCGTCTATTTCGCATCATAGCAGGCATCACGGCACTGTTCGGAGAAAGCCGCCGCAGGCATAATTGGCGGCGGTTCCTTCACCTACACTCATCCCGGAGTTCTGATATGTTCAACGTCAACCAATACTTTGACGGTAAAGTTGCTTCTATCGCCTTTACCCAGACTGAAGGCGCTGCCACCGTGGGCGTCATGGCGCCGGGCGAATACGAGTTTGGTACCAGCCAACTGGAAATCATGCATGTGATCAGCGGCAGGCTGACGGTGAAGCTGCCTGGCAGCGAGTCCTGGGAAGAGTTTGCCGCAGGCAGCCGATTCACTGTGCCTGCCAACAGTCGCTTTCAATTGCAGGTAGCGCAGGATACTGCCTACCTGTGCGAATACCGCTGAGTTCGATGACGCGGCGGAGTGAAAGCCTCGCCGCACACCCAGATATCTCCCGTGTTCTCGCTAACCACTCCATCGCACCTCAGGATTTCCCGCTATTTCCGTGAGGCGGCAAACCGGCAAGCCCCGAGTACCTATTCCTGCTCGACGATCGCCCGCCCATACCCTTCAATGAACTCCACCGGCATGCGCCTTGGGCGACCACTGCTCAACTCCACGCAGGCGAAGGTCGTGTAGGCGCGCAGCAGGGTGACGCCATCGCTGGGACGGCCCAGTTGAAAACGGCGGGTCATGCGCAGCTTGCTGTCCCAACTGACAATCCAGGTCGCCATCTGCAACTCCTCACCCTCATAGGCGGCTGCCAGATAATCGATCTCATGCCGCACCACCACCATGGCACGGTTCAGCTGCCGGTATTCGGGCAGCCCCAGCCCCAATGACTTCGAATGCTGCCAGGCGCAGCGCTCCAGCCAACGCACATACACTGCGTTATTGGCGTGGCCCAGCTCGTCTATATCCTCAGGCTGCACCAGCACATTCTCGATAAAGGGGTTTTGCAGATCCCAATTCACAAGCTGTCTCCCGACCAGGCCGTTTACTCAAGGATATTGAAGGACTGCAGCATACCATTGCCAGACATCTGAAATCGCCCTGTGAACTGCCGTAGCCGACTTGCCAGGATGCCTTGCGGCACGACACTGACAGTATGAGCGCTCACAGGAGTTTTCATGAACTCTCCCGCCACTAAACCGCTCATGCGGTTGTAGTGGGGGTTTCACGGGTCACAGACTTAGGCTTGGCTGCTTTCGCAGACAGAGGCTTCGTTCTCGCCGTCACGCCCGCCCCAGGCGTGTCTTTCGGTGTCCAGGCGTCGAGCAACACGACCCTGGCACTGTTCTGATCCCTTGGTAAAACACAGCCACAAGCACAGCTGTGTATGCGCTCACTTAACGTTTTGGACACAATGGCCCAGCATGCCGAGCAGCGCTGCGAGGGTTTTAACTGGCGCGTGTTGGCCAGATGCAATCGAGTACCAGCTTCTTCCGCTTTGTACTGGAGCATCTGATGCGCCATGCCAAACCCAGCAGAGAGGATTTCTCGGTTGAGTCCAGCCTTTTGTCGTACACGCCGACCCGGTGCTTCGACCGTGCCTTTGGCGCTGCGACTCATATTCTGGGGTTGCAGCTCTTCGGTTGCGATCAGGGCGCAGCGCTGCACCAGCGTAGAGGTCTGCTTGTGAATGAAATCCCGGCGCCGGTCGGTGACCCGCTGATGCAACCGACTGATCTGGTGCGTGAGCTTCCGGTACCGGTGTGAGCCCCGCTTCTTTCGTGCCCGCTGGCGCTGCAGACCAGTCAACTGGGGCAACGCATCACGCAGCCAGCGCGGGTTTTCGATCGGAGTTCCTTTATCGAAGCTGGCCCAGTCATTGACACCCAGATCAACACCCACCTCATCATCGCCCGTGCGCTGGCGGCTACAGGCTGATGCGGGCACCCGGAGGGTTACCGAGGCGTACCACTGATCTTTGCCGGTGGCGTGATTGCGGCGCCGGGTCAGGGTCAAATCGTTTGGCTTGAACTCATCAAACCGATGCCGGCCCCGCGCGCGAATCATCATCGCGTTCTTTCCGCTACCCAGGCGGAAGGTCGCGCCCCGAGTGCCGTTCTGCACCAGCTTCCAACCCGCTGGGTCGGGGTAGGTGAAGCCGGAAAAGCGACTGCTGGCGCGAAAGCGCGGAAAGCCCGGCGACTGCCCTGCCTTCACCCGTCGATTGACGGGCAGTGCTGCGTAGCTTTTCATGACCTCCGGTTATTCACAGCAGCTGAATGCCCAAGGCAAACACACCGAGGATTATCCAGAATCCCGCCAGGAGCCACGGCGAGCGCTTGTAGAATTTCAGCGCTTTATCCTGCCCGTCATAGGTCGACTCCCAGGATGAAAACAGGGGCGCATCATCGTACACAGGGCCAACCACCGGCTCGCATTTCAACAGCTGGATCTGCTTGTGCTGCCAATGATCAACAATGTCGCAGGATGCCCTGATGCCTGGCCAGGCACTGAGCGAGCTGAAAGCGCCAAAGGAGGCCAACAGGGCGGGCATGATCAGCGTAAAGATCGGCCCCCAGTCAGGATTGGTGTTGGCCATGGACGAAGCATAGGCGATGACGAGGAAGGATTGCCCCGTCAGGTAGGTGTTCGTTCTCCCCGACAGGTTGGTGATTTCATGATGAATTTCCCGGCGGTAAAAATCCAGCCGATCCTTGGGCGACACAAAAATCGTCATGTCCGGATCGCACTTGGGTGATTCTGAGCCTGGAGTGGTAATGATCATGGCGTGGAAACGACAGAGTCAGTGTGTCCCCGTTTGATACCGTCGCCTCGTGGCAGTTCCAGCCAAATATTTCTGCCATCGAGTAGGGTGAGGCGTCGCCGCCTCATCCCTCTCACAGAACCGTACGTAC
>CAYYUQ010000080.1:0-15521 GCA_964474945.1 uncultured Halopseudomonas sp.
CCATCACCACCGATTCATCCGTGGGCAGTTGCATCACTTCGCCGGGCGTGAGCAATGGCCGCGCCGTTTCCTGGCGCGACACCATCAGGTGGCCCAGCCATGGCGCGAGGCGATGGCCCGCGTAGTTGCGCTGGGCGCGTAGTTCGGTTGCCGTGCCGAGGGTTTCGGATATGCGCTTGGCGGTGCGCTCGTCGTTGGTGGCGAACGTCACCCGCACATGGCAGTTATCCAGAATGGAATGGTTCTGGCCGTAGGCCTTGTCGATCTGGTTGAGCGACTGCGAAATCAGGAAGGCACGCAGGCCATAGCCCGCCATGAAGGCCAGCGCCGATTCAAAGAAATCCAGACGCCCCAGCGCCGGGAACTCGTCAAGCATCAGCAGCAGCTTGTGGCGGCGCTCCACGCCATCGCTGCCATCCAGCGATTCGGTCAGCCGCCGACCGATCTGATTGAGGATCAGCCGGATCAATGGCTTGGTACGGCTGATGTCCGACGGCGGCACCACCAGGTACAGCGACACGGGATGCTCGGCAGAAATCAGATCGGCGATACGCCAGTCGCAACGGGAAGTGACTTCGGCCACCGTGGGGTCGCGGTACAGACCAAGGAACGACATGGCCGTGGACAGCACGCCCGAACGCTCGTTGTCGCTCTTGTTCAGCACTTCACGGGCGGCAGATGCCACTACGGGATGCGGTGCATCGCCCATGTGCCGCGTGGTCATCATCCGGTGCAATGTCAGCTCAAACGGGCACGCCGGATCGGACATGAAGTTGGCAACGCCGCGCAGCGTCTTGTCTTCACCCGCATAGAGCACATGCAGGATCGCGCCGACCAGCAGTGCATGGCTGGTTTTCTCCCAGTGGTTGCGCTTCTCCAGCGCCCCTTCGGGATCAACCAGGATGTCGGCGATGTTCTGCACGTCGCGCACTTCATGCGTGCCGCGACGGACTTCCAGCAGTGGGTTGTAGGCAGCGGACTGAGGATCAGTGGGATTGAACAGCAGGCAATGCGAGAAGCGTGAGCGCCAGCCAGCGGTGATCTGCCAGTTCTCACCCTTGATATCGTGGATGACGGCGGAGGCTGGCCATGACAACAGCGTGGGCACCACCAAGCCAACGCCTTTGCCTGATCGTGTCGGTGCGAAGGTCAAGACATGCTCGGGGCCTTCGTGGCGCAGGTACTGGTCATCGTGCAAGCCGAGAAAGACACCCGCCGGGTTGGTCAGCCCTGCTTTACGGATCTCTACCGCATCCGCCCAGCGGGCGGAACCATAGGTTGTGACCAGGCGGGATTGGCGAGAACGCCAGATTGACATACCAATGGCAACCACCACGGCCACCAGACCGCTGCCACCGGCAATGGCACCGCCGATATCAAAGACGTGCGATGCGTAGGCATCGAAGAAGAACCACCACTCGAACAGTTTCCAGGGGTAATAGATCGGCGTACCGAAAAAATCAAACCAGGGCAAACCCAGGCGTAGCTGATAACCCAGGGCGGCGGCTGTCCATTGTGTGGCGCTCCACACTCCGGCGATCACGATGCCGAATACGACGGCAATCTGCCCGAACAGCACGTTCGTCCCCTGCATGGCCTGGCCTCCGATTCTCCTGTGCAACCTTGCGCTGAAAGGCGACACAACAACGTGCCACAATCACGAGGATCGGTGCCGGGTCAGTGCCGGTCAAAGACCGTTATCGGGAGAAAGGTCGAGAAAAAAGCATGAGTTCGCGCAGGGGCGAAAGCAGGAAAAACGCCGCAAGCGAAGGCGCGTTGCGGCGTGTTGAGCGAAAAAACAGAAAATGTGAGGCTAACTGCCAACAATCAGAATTTCGGTGTGTTCTCCGATGGCGTGTACGGCACCTTGCCGTCGCCATAGAACCGCTTGCGTGTGGCCTCGGCCACGCGGTTGCATAGTGCGTCGCCCATCTTGGCGCGATCCAACTTGCACTGCTGGCGTAATTCCTTCAGCCGCACGGGGTCGTCCACCAGTGACTCTACCGTTTCGGTGGCGGCAGGTTCGGATGGGCCACAGCCCGCCAGCACAGCAACAAACAACAACGACATGATCTTGTTCATGGCTCGACTTCCTCCGGGGTATCAGGTTTGCCAGATATGGCGTGTTTGCTGTCGGCGGGTGAGTCGATGACACCAACCCGTTCGATAAAGCGGGTCAGCGTTTGTGAAGGCTCAGCATTCAGACACAGCAAATAGGTTGTGAGCACTGGCGAGCGTCCAGCAAGAGGCCGGGCCACAACACCAGGCTCACGACAGGCAGTAATTTGCGAAGCGCCTGCCAGCCCCAACGCAAAGCCTGCTGACACCAGTGCCATCATCAAGTCCAAAGAAGCAACCTGTTCAGCCACCAGCGGCTCTGCATCCACGGCGCGCAACACACGGGCGATCTGGCGCGCGTGACCTTCGCACACCACCGGATCGCACATGACCAGCGGATAGCGCAGCACCTCGTCCAGAGGAATACGTTTGTGACTCAGGATAGGATGCCTTTCAGGCACTGCGACCATCAGGGGGTCAGACCAGACCGGCTCGGCGAGGATGCTATCGCCTACTTCGTCAGACTGCGCAAAGCCCACGTCGTACATATCATCAATCAGTCCCTTGATCTGTTGCGCCAGCGGCACCTCAAACAAACGAATATCAACCTCGGGTTCGTCCAGGCGGCACTGCGCCAGCAAGGCGGGCAAGCGCGACGGCGTAATGCCATCGGACAAGGCAATGCGTAACTGACCATGAAAACCATTGGCTGCTGCCCTGACGCTATCACGGGCTTGCTCAAGTGCCGCGAACACGCGAGGCACATGTTCAAGAAACAGTGTGCCCGCGCGAGTCAGTCGCGTGCTCCGGGTAGTGCGGGCAAACAGCACAACCCCCAGTTCTTCCTCCAATTCCTTGATGGCGCGGGACAGCGGCGATTGCTCCATGTGCAAACGCTCAGCGGCACGAGCGAAATGAAGCTCGTCAGCCACGGCCAGAAAGCAACGCAGATGCCGCAGTTCCATGGGTCAGTCGACCGCTATCGGTATACAGGATGGTGATGGCACAAGTTCACCACTTGTTCCCGCACCGTTCCACGAACCGTCGTCATCGCACTGCTACCCGCTTCCAGCGCATCCAGCACGTCGCACAGCCAGCCCGCCAATTGCTCGCACTCAGCCACGCCGAAGCCGCGTGTGGTCACGGCAGGCGTACCGATGCGCAGCCCCGACGTGACGAATGGCGAGCGCGGATCGTTGGGTACCGAGTTCTTGTTCGCAGTTATATAAGCTTCGCTCAGCGCGGCGTCCGCATCCTTGCCGGTGTACGGCTTCGCAGATAAGTCGATTAGCATCAGGTGATTGTCCGTACCACCTGAGACAATCTTGTAGCCGCGCTGCTGAAGCACTGCGGCCATTGCACGGGCATTGGCTACCACCTGCCGCTGGTAGGTCTTGAACTCAGGACGCAGCGCTTCCTTGAAGGCTACTGCTTTAGCGGCAATGACGTGCATCAGCGGGCCGCCCTGGATGCCAGGGAATACGGCCGAATTGAGCTTTTTATAGAAATCGTCGTCCTGTCCCTTAGCCAGGATAATGCCGCCGCGCGGGCCGCGCAGGGTTTTGTGCGTAGTGCTGGTCACTACATGGGCGTGTGGCAATGGGTCTGGGTATTCGCCTGCCGCCACCAAGCCAGCGACATGCGCCATATCCACCCAGAAGATGGCCCCCACTTTGTCGGCAACGGCACGCATGCGCTCCCAATCCTTGTAGCGGGAGTAGGCCGAAAAACCACCGATCAGCATCTTCGGTCGGGTTTCCAGCGCAATGCGTTCCATCTCATCGTAGTCAATCAGACCTGTCTCGGGGTCGAGCCCATAAGGCACGATCTGGTAGTGTCTGCCGGAGAAATTGGACGGATTGCCATGTGTCAGGTGCCCCCCCTGAGCCAGGTTCATGCCCATTACCGTATCGCCGGGATTGGTCAGCGCCAGGAACACCGCCGCATTGGCTTGAGCACCAGCATGGGGCTGGACGTTAGCGTAATCGCAGTCGAACAGTGTCTTGACTCGCTCAATTGCCAGACGCTCGACCACATCCACATGCTCGCAGCCGCTGTAGTAACGCTTACCGGGATAACCCTCGGCATATTTATTAGTCAGCACCGAGTTCTGGATAGCCATCACCAGTGGGCTGGCGTAGTTTTCGGAAGCAATCAACTCAACGTGATCTTCCTGGCGGAGTTCTTCACGCTGGACGGCTTCGGCCAGCTCGGGGTCGAAATCGGTGAGGGTCAGGGTGGTGTCATACATGGTATTGATCCTTTGTTCAGGGATTCAGGTTTTGGGATATTGGGGTTCGAAGGCGCGATTCGGCTTAGGCGTGTCCAGATCCAGTTGGTAACGCACGTCGCAAATCAAGTCGCTGGCCACCGCCAGCGCCTCGGCCGCAGGCTTGTCGGCCAGGTTTTCGATAAGCCAGGAGCCAATCACAACGGCATCGGCTACCTTCGCAACCTCCCGGGCTGTGCTGGCGTCGCGGATGCCGAACCCGACGCCGACGGGAATGCGTACATGGCGACGGATGTTCGCCAGCGTGGTGCGTACCTGATCGAGGTTCAGCGCTGTGGTGCCGGTGACCCCCTTAACGGAGACGCAATAAACATAGCCGCTGGCGCGTTCGGCGACTTGTCGGATGCGCTGCTCTGTGGATGTCGGTGCCAACACAAAGATCAAGTCGATGCCGTGGCGGCGCAATTGCTCGGCGAGGTCACCAGAGACTTCCGGCGGGTAATCAACAACCAGCATGCCATCTACACCCGCCCCGGCGGCGTCCGCTGCGAAAGCACCCGGCTGGCGCAACAGCTCGTAACGCTCTATGGGATTGGCATAGCCCATCAGCACTACTGGGGTATCGGTGTCCGACTCGCGAAAGCGCCGCACATGATCCAGTACCCGCGATAAACCAATTCCTTGGCGCAGGGCATGCTCGCTGGCGGCCTGGATGGTAGGGCCATCGGCTGACGGGTCAGAGAACGGCACGCCCAGTTCGATGATGTCGGCACCGGCTTCGACCAGTACATGCATCAACGCTGGGGTGATGTCCGCGCTGGGGTAGCCAGCAGTGACATAAGGAATCAGCGCCTTGCGCCCCTGCCGTTGCAAGCGCTGGAAGGTCATGTCTAGTCGGCTCATGACCGACCTCCCATGACGCCTGCCTGGGCCATCACCGTCTCCATATCTTTGTCGCCTCGACCGGACAGATTGACCAGAATGGCCTGCTCTCTGGGCAGCGTAGCCGCCAGTTTAATTGCGTGGGCGACAGCGTGGCTGGCCTCCAATGCGGGGATAATGCCCTCCACTCGACTGAGAAGATGGAAGGCACGCAGCGCCTCGTCATCGGTGGCACCAACATATTCGGCACGGCCAATTTCATGCAGCCAAGCGTGCTCCGGCCCGACGCCGGGGTAGTCCAGTCCGGCGCTAATGCTGTGAGTTTCCTGTATTTGCCCCTCGTCGTCTTGGAGAATGAGCGAACGGTTGCCGTGCAATACACCGGGGCTGCCGCGCTGAATTGACGCTGCATGCTGACCGGTATCCAGCCCCAGTCCCGCCGCCTCGACACCGATCAGGCGCACCGCCTCGTGTTCGATGTACGGATGAAAAATGCCGATGGCGTTACTGCCGCCACCGACGCAGGCGATTACGGCATCCGGGTGTTGTTTCGTTATACCCAAACGCTTGAACAACACGGGTATCTGAACCAGGCATTCCTTGCCGATCACGGTCTGAAAATCCCGCACCATTGTCGGGTACGGGTGCATACCAGCCACCGAGCCAATCAGGTAGAAGGTGTGATCGACGTTCGTGACCCAATCGCGGATTGCGTCGTTCATGGCGTCTTTCAAAGTGCGCGAACCGGAAGTCACTGGTATCACCGTTGCACCCAACAGCGCCATACGCTGGACGTTGGGGCGCTGCCGTTGAATGTCCTCGCTACCCATATAGATCACGCATTCCAGGCCGTAGCGGGCGCAGATCGTCGCGGTGGCAACACCATGCTGGCCTGCGCCAGTCTCGGCGATGATGCGGCGCTTGCCCATACGCCTCGCCAGCATGGCTTGGCCGATTACGTTATTGATCTTGTGAGCACCGGTGTGGTTGAGGTCTTCGCGCTTGAGAAAAATGTGCGCGCCGCCTGTTTCCTCGCTCAGACGCCGGGCGTAGTACACCGGCGAGGGACGACCGACGTAGTCGGCCAGCTCTTCCTCGAACTCGGCAATGAAGGCGGGGTCGGCGCGATAGCGTTGATAGGCCATGTGTAGCTCCTCAACGGTCTGCGCCAGGGTCTCACTGATAAAGCTTCCGCCGAAGCGGCCGAAGAAGCCTTCGGCGTCGGGTTGGTCGTATTCGGGTTTTTGTGTCATGTCACTGACTCCATCGACGTGGCTGCCTCAGCCGTTGCTGTACTGTTCACTCCGCTTGACGACAACAAGCGAGAAACACGCGCCACGATTTCGTCGATCTGCATCTCATTGCAAACCAGCGGCGGCAGTAGTCGGATAATGGTGTCGCGCGTCACGGTGATGAGCAGGTGCTCTTCGGCCAGGGCGCGCCCGACCAGCTCCTTGCAATATCTGTCCAGTTCGATCCCCACCATCAACCCCTGACCCCGGATAGCAGTGACGTTCGGATGATTACTCAATGCCTTCTGTAGTCCCGCGAGTAGGCGAGTGCCCAACACAGCAGCCCGTTCAGGCACCCGGTCACGCGCCATGATGTCGAGCACAGTGCAAGCTACTCGGCAGGCCAGCGGATTGCCGCCGAAGGTCGAACCATGCTGGCCGGGAGAGAACAGGTCGGCTGCTGCGCCACGCGCCAGGCAAGCGCCTATGGGAAAACCATTGCCCAAAGCCTTCGCCAGAGTCATCACGTCCGGCGTGATACCTGCGTGTTGATGCCCGAACCAGGCACCGGTGCGCCCCATGCCCGCCTGGATCTCGTCGAGCATCAGCAACCAGCCATGCTGATCGCACAAAGTACGCAACTCCCGTAAATAGTCGGCACTGGCGACGCGAATACCACCTTCGCCTTGCACAGGCTCGATCAGCACCGCAACAATATCGGCGGTTTGTTCTGCTGCTCGGCGCACCGCCTCGATGTCGTTGTACGGCACACGCAGGAAGCCAGGCAGCAATGGCTCGAAACCTTGTTGTTTAGCAGGGTTACCAGTGGCGGAAAGCGTTGCGATGGTACGGCCATGAAAGCCATTCTCCATCACGAGAATCTTCGGCTCCGCTACCTGCTTGTGGTGACCATGCAGCCTTGCTAGCTTGAGGGCGGTTTCATTGGCCTCAGCACCGGAATTGCAGAAGAAGGCTTTTTGCATGCCTGTCAGCTCACACAGCCGCGCGCCCAGCCGCTCCTGCCAGTCGATGCGAAAGACGTTGGAGGTATGCAGCAGCATGCCTGCTTGCTCGGCGATGACGGCAGTAATCTCTGGATGGGCGTGCCCCAAGCTGGTAACCGCGACACCGGCGATGGCATCCAGGTACTCCGCGCCTTGTTCATCCCAAAGTCGCGCACCGCTGCCGCGCACAAAAGAAACGGGTTGGCGAGCATATGCTCGCATCAAATGGGAAGTGGTAGCTTGCATGGGAAAATCCTGTAGGTGAATTTGCTGACGCGCTCATGTGTCGTTGTTCTTCGGTTGTTGTGACTGTCCGCCATCGGCGGCAGCAGCAGTTCGGCGCATTGCGCCTGTTGGGTATGGCGCAATGCCTGAACGACATGGCGACATGCCTGGACAGCGGCTTCCGACAGATCAGCCCCGTTGAGCCAATGCCCGGTCAACGTGGCGCAGAACAGGTCGCCGGTGCCCTTGGGAGTGACGTCGATGCGCGGATGCACAATGACTTCGGCTTGTGTACGGGTGACAAGTACCACCTGCATCTCGTCCGGTGCCCAGGTATCGGGTGCGGCACTGGTCACCGCGATCCATTGGGTGCGCCCAGTCAGCAGCGTACGGGCAGCGGCGACCACGCTTTCGACATCGTTCACCGCCAGCCCGGTCAGGTGCGCCAGTTCAAACCCGTTCGGCGTCAGCCCATCGGCCACAGGTAGCAAGTCCCGACGGTAGGTATCGATCAGACTCGGATCGACATATAGGCCGTGATCGTGATCACCCATCACCGGGTCAATGACGATGCGCAGGTCGGTACGCTTTTTCAGCAGCGCCTGCATCCAACGCGCCAGCGCATCGGCCTGTCGCGGATTGCCCAGATACCCGACCAGAATGGCGCGAAGTGCATGCAGCGCCCCGCGTGCCGAAAGATCCTGCAAATACCCCTCGAACCATTCGATGGGTAACGCCCCGCCGTGCATCGTCGGGTAGTGCGGTGTGTTGCTGAATACCACTGTGGGAACAGCGGCCACCGACAATCCCAACGCCTCCAGAGCCGGAATCGCGACGTTGTTTCCCACCCGGCCATAGACCACTTGCGATTGCACCGAGACCACATCCAGCGGCAGTGTGTGCAGTTCGGATAAAAGAGCTTCTCCGGTCATAGCAATCCCTCTGGTGTTTCGCCCGGCCAGTAGTGGCTGTCTGGCAAGGCGCGGGCACCGAAGATGGCCTGTCCGACGCGCACCACGGTGGAGCCTTCCTCAATGGCAATCTCGAAATCGCCGGACATACCCATTGATAGCTCATCCAGGCCGATGCCCGCGGGCGCGGTCTGCCGCAGCCGATCACGCAGAGTGCGCAGCAGTACGAAGCACTGGCGCACCCGCTCGGCCTCGCCGGAGTAGAGCGCAAGCGTCATCAGACCCTGCACGCGCAGCGCCGAGAACGCAGGAAGCGCCTGGATAAAATCCTGCACCTCTACGGGGGCTAAACCGTATTTACTGGCTTCGCCGGAAGTGTTGACCTGCACAAACACATCCAGCGAGCGCCCCTCAACTTGCAGGCGGCGATCTAGCGCCTCGGCTACACGCAGACTGTCCAGCGCCTGGAACTCAGAGGCGAAGCGCGCCACCAGCTTGGCCTTGTTGGTTTGCAGATGACCGATGACCGACCAATCCAGGTCGGTCAAGTCCTGCATGGACTCCCACTTCCGATAGGCTTCTTGCACCTTGTTCTCACCCAGCATCTGGCAGCCCGCTGCATGTGCCATGCGCAGGCTAGCCTCGGGCTTGGTTTTGCTGACTGGCAACAAGCGCACCGCTGCCGGATCACGGTCAGCGTGATGGCAGGCCGCGTCGATACGCGCCTGTACCATCATCAGATTCCGCCGGAAATCCTCAACCGTGAGGGCTTCTGGATACCGACCGTGTTGGTCGTGATGGGTCTGTGTGTCGGAAGGTACTGACATCAGTTCACCCCCTTGTTGGCCGGTGTTGAAGCCATGATCGATTTCGGTGCTGGTTGTGGCAACCGGCCATTAAGAACCGCATAAGCCACCAAGCCGATCACCAAGCCCCAGAACGCGCCACCAATACCCAGCAAGGTGATGTTGGCGGCTGCCGCGAGGAAAGTGATGAGCGACGCTTCGCGGGCCTTGGCATCCGCCATGGCGCTGGCAAGACTGCCGCCGATGGTGCCCAGCAGCGCTAAGCCGGCCAGCGTAGTGATGAAGGTTGCTGGGAAGGCCATGAATACCGCAGCCAGCGTCACCCCGAATACACCGACCAGGATGTAGAACACGCCAGCAGCAATACCGGCGATCCAACGCTTGTCCGGGTTTTCGTGCGCCTCGCGACCGGTACAGATAGCCGCCGTGATTGCGGCAATGTTGAAGGCGTGCGAACCGAATGGTGCCATCAGCAACGAGCCGAGTCCGGTGATCGTCACGATGGGGTTGGCGCTGGTTCTGAAGCCGTCGTTGCGCAGCACCAGCATGCCCGGCATGTACTGTCCGGTCAGAGTGATCAGGAACAGCGGCAACGCCACGCTCAGCAAGGCGTTGAGCGAAAACTCGGGCATGGTGAAAACCGGTGCAGCCAGCTTCAAGGTCAGCCCCGATAGATCGACGCGATCCTGAATAAGCAAGAAGGCCAGCCCCAACACCAGAATACCCACCACCGCATAGCGTGCGGTGAAACGCTTGAGCACCACATAGGCAACGATCAAGAGCCCCGCCAGCAATGGGTCGATGCTCATGCCGCCGAAAGCCCCGATACCGAACTGGAGCAAGATGCCTGCCAGCAACCCGGCCGCCACGCCTGGCGGAATCAGCCGAATGACTCGCTCGAACCAGCCTGAGAGCCCGAGCACGACAAAGGCGGCGGCTGAAATCAAGTAGGCACCGACCGCTTCCGCGTAGGGCGTGGTCGCCAGTGCTGTGACGAGAAATGCGGCCGCCGGTGTAGACCAAGCCGTGATAATCGGTTCACGGGAAACCCAGCTCAGAATAATCCCTGTCACACCCACGCCGATGGAAATCGACCACACCCATGACGCCGTCAGCTCTGGGCTGAGACCAGCTACCTTGGCGGCCTGGAACACCAAAATAAACGTACCGCCGTAGTTGACGATGACCGAGATCAGACCGGCCACGACGGGATGGGTGAGATCGCTCCAACGAACAGATGAAGATGAGGGGACGGATGGCATGGTCTGACAGTGGCTCCTAAAACAATTTGACGGATAGAGTTGATAAACGAATTTATAGCCTTAAAATGGATGGATGTTCCCCACCATTTTATTAAAGTGATGCAGACCAATTGTTTAAGCATGCCCAATTAGAGTCCGTCAAAGCCTGGATTGGCGACCCTGCACATAGCACCTTGCCGATGTATGCGCGTATACAGCGAGGTATCCGGCAACTGATCCTGGATGGCGCGCTTGACGTCGGTAAGCCGCTGCCTGCCTCTCGTGCTCTAGCCAAATCGTTGGGTGTTTCCCGAGATACGGTCGAGTCGGCCTATAGCCAGTTGCATGCGGAAGGTTTCATTGAGCGGCGTGTTGGTAGCGGCAGCTTCGTATCTGAACGGGCAAAACGTCTCCCCGGACGAGGCACGGCGCGGCGCACGGGAACTCGCAATGAAACACTGCGCATCAGCCAGCGCGGCAGCACGATGTTCCAGGGTGGTGGCCTGCGCGACTTTCTGGCTCCACGCCCATTCGCTCCAGGCGTACCGGAAACGCGCAACTTTCCCCTTCAGATTTGGGAACGCCTGGAGCGGCAGGTGTTCAAGGAATATGGAACTCAGGTTTTGACACACAGTGATCCGCAAGGGATGGAACCATTGCGGCGGGCCATTGCAGATTACGTCAGCCTTGAGCGCGGAGCGCATGCCACACCCGAGCGCGTACTGGTGCTGACCAGTTCGCAACAAGCTATGACGCTATGCGCCAACGTATTGCTTGATGCGGGCGACAAGATTTTTATTGAAGATCCGGTCTATCAAGGAGCGCGCAAAGCATTCGACGCTGCTGGCCTGGAATGCGTACCAGTGCCACTCGACGCCAATGGCATGCTGGTGGAGCATTTGACTCATGCGGCGCAGACCTCCAGCGATTCAGCCAAGGCGGTATTCCTGACGCCCTCGCATCAGTTCCCGACCGGGGCAACACTGGCGCTGGATCGGCGACTGGCCGTTATTGAGTGGGCCAGGCAACATCAGGGCTGGATCATCGAGGACGATTACGACAGCGAGTTCCATTACGCAGGTAAACCCACCGCCTGTGTGCAGGGGCTCGATCCCCATGAGCGGACAATCTACATCGGCACCTTCACCAAGTCTCTGTTCCCCGGCCTGCGCATCGGCTATATGGTGCTGCCGCCACCGTTGGTGGCACCCATGACGGTGGCCCGCACCCTACTGGATGGGCACAGTGCGCCCATTCCGCAGCTCACGCTGGCACGCTTCATCGAAGGCGGTCACTTCGGCGCGCATGTCCGTACCATGCGTGCCTTCTATGCCGAACGGCGAGACGTGTTGGCGCGGTTGGTGCGCCAGCATCTGGCCGAGTTCGTGGAGCCACGGGTGCCCGCTGGCGGGATGCAAATGCCCTGTGTGTTCATCCGCGACATCCCCGAAAACGAGGCTGTGGACTCCGCGCGTCGGGCTGGAATCGACCTATTGGGCTTGACGGCACTGCATGCGTCAAGTCGGCATAAGTCTGGCTTCCTCATGGGATTCGCCGCCCACGCCCCGCACGAAATGGAAATTGCCGTCAAAAAACTGGCGAATATTCTGCATGCACTGTGTCGCTGATCGCCATGAATCGGACTAGCGAGGTTCACGCATGAAGTTGTCGTCCAACGGGTTGCTAGCACAAGTATCCATTGCCCATCTGGTCAGCCACCTGCATATCATGGCGGTGCCTGCCATGTTGCCATTACTGCCCGACGCGATGCAGGTCAGCTTTGTCGAACTGGGCATTGCCATTGGTCTATTCAACATCGTATCGGCACTGGTGCAAGCCCCGCTTGGATTCATGGTAGATCGGCTGGGGGCACGAAAGATGCTGATGGCCGCGCTTTTACTGGGTGCGATCAGCTTTGGGCTGGTCGCTGTATTCCCGAGCTACCCGTGTTTGCTCGCTACTATGATCCTCGCTGGCCTAGCAAACGGCGTCTATCACCCAGCCGATTATTCGCTGCTATCGCGCGGCATTCCCTCCAGTAAAATGGGTCGCGCGTTCTCGATTCATACGTTCGCGGGATTCCTGGGTGGTGCCTTGGCACCTCCCATCATGATCGGCGTGGCACTGGCTATGGCACCGCGTTGGTCTTTTGTTATCGCGGCCCTAGCAGGACTGCTGGCGTGGGCGGTTATGGTCATCATCGGATCGCCGTTGTCTGACAGGGCGACGGGCGCAAGTATCCCCGAACCGCGTAAAACCGAGACTCGCCCGGCTACCACGCCGGTGATAACCCTAGTCATCTTGACACTGCTTTTTACTCTGCTCAGTCTAAGCACCGGCGCCATTGAGAAATTCTCGGTGTCGGCCCTAGTTCAGGGCTTTGATGTAGCGCTACCGGCAGCCAACGTGGCACTGACTGTCTTCCTGTTCGCCAGTGCCTTTGGCGTGCTGGCGGGCGGTGTGCTGGCAGACCGCACCGACAAGCACGGTTATGTAGCGGCAGCAGCTTTCGCGTTGGCGGCCTTCATTGTCGTGCTGGTGATCAGAATGCCACTGCCGCCCGTGGCGCTTGCCACCGCTCTGGGGGCAACGGGCTTTTTGACCGGCTTGGTGGCACCTTCGCGCGACATGCTGGTTCGCGCCGCATCCCCGGCTGGCGCAGAAGGTAGGACTTTCGGAATTGTTTCCACCGGTTTCAACGTGGGCGGTGTCATTGGCCCGATTCTATTTGGCTTTCTACTGGATCATGGGCTGGCCAGCGGTGTGTTGTGGGCGGCCGTCGGTTTCATGGCGGCTACCACTGCCGTCGTTTTACTACAGGAAAGGCATATGCGAATGAAGCCTGCTCCGGCTGGCTAACCCACCGAAGGCCCGAGCTGCCGCCCAATCTCCCACGACACACCATTACCACGTATGGTCGCAGTAAGCTGCTGTCCCAGCCGCTGTTCGATCACCGGTTTCCACGGCACCAGGCTAAAACCCATGCCGTCATCAAGCATGGCGTAACGTCCGCTGGCCAACATGACACTGCGCCGATAGATACCAGCCACGCGCTGCCCGTCAGCTACCGGTCGATGCTCCAGGCCGGTATCAGCGGCAATGTCCTTGGCGGCCTGCGTCAGTTCCCGATTGCGCAGCGTCGCCAACAAGTTGCGCGCCAAAATCACACGCTGCCCGCGCTTCTCGGCCAGCCCCTGTTCGACCAGGAAGTCGCCGCGCTGTTGCAGTGCCTCCTTGACCTCACTGCCAAAACCCGTATCCCCCAGCCCCTTACCGCCGCCGATCAACTGCTGATCCAGCCAGGTAGCGCCGATCACGCGAGCCTGCCGCTCGATGGGCAGATGCGATTTCAGTTCCACCGCCACACCGCCCAGGCGCTGCGCGTCATACTGACGGCCTCGCTCGGGCAAGTCCTGCGGCACGTGCCAGACACCTTCAATCTGTCTTTCCACCAGGCCAGCGCGACGCAGGGCTTCTAGCCGTCGCACGTGGGCTTTAACCACCTCGCCTGGATCACGCTCGGGGTGCGGTTGAGCCTTGGCAACGGCCAGATGATGGTCGATTCGGTAGATACCATTGACGGCCATTGCCGTGATGGTCTTGTCTGCGGCGCGTGGAGCGCTTGAGCCCTTGATTTCCACCACTGCACCCGTCGGGTACTGCTCCAATTCCGTGCGTGGTGGCAGCGCGACATAGTGCGCTTTGCCATCGGTGCCATCGACGATCAGATAGCCCTTGTCGTATAGCTCGTCGGCCAATCCTTTACCGGCCACACGGCCAATGATCGAACGGCCGTCTTCGCCAGGCTGGAACACGGTCAGGTCGCGCTGCTTGCCGCTCATGGCCCGCTGCATGGTACGGATGATATCGCCGCGCTCGCCCATCGCCCGCAGCGTGGGTTCTGCATCGGCATGGACAGTCCATACTCCGGTCTGCATTTCGCTGGCCAGCCCCATGCGCTGCAAGTGTTGCAGGCGGCCCACCAGCAACAGGCGCTGGCGTTTCAGCCGGGGTACTGCCTCCAGCCGTTCGGATCGCACCAGGCCATTCACGGCCTCGCGCTGCAAGGTACGATCCAGTCCCGTCCATCGCTCCTGATCGACTTCGCGGGCCATGCTGCGCTGGATCTCCAATTCAGTACGCGGCCCCAGCCAGTCAGTCGCCAGTTCCGAGGCCCGTTCGCGCATACCCTGGCTGATGTAGTCGCGGGAAATGATCAAGTCTTTTCCGGTGTCATCCTTTCCACGCAGGACGATGTGGGTATGCGGGTTGTCGGTGTTCCAGTGATCGACGGCCACCCATTCCAAGCGGGTGCCCAGATCGGCTTCCATGCGATCCATAAAGTGACGAGTGTAGGTGCGCAGGTCATCGAGCTGGTCGGCATCCTCGGGCGAGACGATAAAGCGGAATTGATGCCGATCCTCCCGGCCCCGTTCCTCAAAGGCAGACAGGTCAGCATCATCGGTCATGGGGTCGTAGGCTCTACCCGGCTCTCCCTCGCGCCCCACGCCTTCGCGCTCGATATAGCGCAGATGCGTGGCGGTCGAGCGCGCGCCCGCCTTGGCGAGATTGACCAGCCGGGTCTTTATGGTGACGCGCCGGGAACCCGCCGTCAGTGATGCGCCGGTAAAGCGCGCCGCAACGTGGCCACGCCCCAGCCGAGCGCCAGGACGATTGCCTGCCTTGACGACCTTTGCGCCTGCCTTGCTGGTCTGGCGAAGAACCTGATTGATGAAGGCATCACCGCGCTGCTTAGGCGCGCCCGGACGGAGGCGGAAGCGGTCATCGTCGTGGCGGCTCATATCGCGGCTCCATCCAAGACCAGCGTAGCCGAACGGGAGAAGCACGCGCTTGGCTCAAAGCTGACAAGGCTTTGGCTAACCACGCGGCACGGTGCCGCTATCAGGCGCGTGCTGCGCCACCCCCACGTGC
>CAYYUQ010000081.1:0-15437 GCA_964474945.1 uncultured Halopseudomonas sp.
TCAAAGGACACTACGTACTCTAGCAAGGTGATCTCTCCGTCAATCAATGAATAGGTTGGCAGCGCAGGCTTTGCCGTCTGGTCTGCACGTCACAAATGCGCCACAATGCCACTTTGACGCTTACCGTACTACAAGGGCCCGGCATATCAGCCCATAAATTTCGATATCTTAAGGTTTCACGCATGAAACGCACTGCTTTTTTCATTTCCGATGGTACAGGCATCACTGCTGAGACACTTGGGCAGAGCCTGCTCTCGCAATTCGAGAACATCCAGTTCCGCAAACTATTGCGGCCCTATGTCGATACCGTGGAAAAAGCGCGGGACATGGTACAACAAATCAATGCCGCTGCCGAGACAGATGGTCAGCGACCGATTATTTTTGAGACCGTGGTGAATCGTGAAATCCACGAGGAGTTGACGAAATCCACCGGTCACATAATAGATATCTTCTCCACCTTCCTCGCGCCGCTGGAGCAGGAGCTGGGTGCAGGCTCCTCCTATTCGGTAGGCAAGTCCCACTCCATCCAGCACAACAGCAACTACCAGGATCGTATCGATGCAGTGCACTTCGCCATGGATAACGACGATGGCGCGCGCACCCACCATTATAAAGAAGCCGACATCATCCTGGTGGGGGTCTCACGCTGCGGCAAAACGCCCTCCTGCCTGTATATGGCACTGCAATACGGCATTCGTGCAGCGAATTATCCGTTGACCGACGAAGACATGGAACGCCTGCAGCTCCCTGCCGCGCTCAAACCTCACAAGAACAAGTTGTTCGGCCTGACCATTGATGCCGAGCGCTTGGCCAGTATCCGTAACGAGCGCCGTCCGAACAGCCGCTATGCCAGCTTCGCCCAGTGCGAGTTCGAGATCCGCGAAGTGGAAAACCTGTTCCGCCGGGAAAACATTCCGCACATCAATTCCACTCACTTTTCTGTAGAAGAGATTTCGGCAAAGATTCTCGTCCATATGGGCATCGAGCGACGGCTCAAATAGTATCTACCGGCGTTCGGGTCTACCCAATCGAACGCCGCGCCCTCCAGTTAGAAACTCTCCAACGCACCTGGTTCGCCGCGCATTTCTGCGCCCACGGAGCCATCCATGGATTTCCACGCCCATAACCAAATCGTCCTCTCGATCAAGCGGTTATTTGTCGCATCCTGCTCTGAAATATTCTGTTGAACTTTGCTGAACGATATGTATTATTGCTCGCAGTTGATAACGCTTATCAATAGCTGCCGGTAACCAGTACTCATTACATCAGTCAGCCATTCTCAACAAAAAGGAGCTTTTGATGTCCCGGAACCCCACCGCTCTGCAAACCTCTCAGGTTGTAGTTGGCACCCTCGCCCTGTTGGCCACCAGCATTGCCTTGGCAAACCAGGACACCGTACGGCTGGCCGATACTGTCGTCACTGCTTCCGGATTTGAGCAGAAGATCACTGATGCGCCGGCGAGTATCAGCGTGATCAGCCAGGATGATTTGCGTAGCAAGCGCTACGGCAACCTGGCACAGGCGCTGGAAGACGTTGAGGGCATTGATGTCCGGCAGGGTAACGGCAAGACGGGTGGTATGAACATCAGCATCCGGGGTATGGAAAGCAAGTACACCCTGATCCTGATTGACGGTCGGCGCCAAAATGCCGCAGGTGATATCACGCCCAATGGTTTTGGTGAGACCTCCACCAGTTTTATACCGCCAATGTCTGCTATTGAACGTATCGAAGTCATTCGCGGGCCCATGTCGACACTGTACGGCTCTGATGCCATGGGCGGTGTGATCAACATCATCACCAGGAAGGTAGGCACCGAATGGGCGGGCTCCATGAGTCTGGATCATACCTTTCAGGAAAACCGCGACTATGGTGACGCAACCAAAACCAGTATTTTTGCCAGCGGTCCTCTGATTGACGGATTACTTGGCCTTCAGGTGCGTGGCAGTCTCTATGATCGCGGCGAAACCGACCTGAAATTTGACGATAACTCCGAGGTGAGCAAGCGTGGCGCGGCGCCGGTCGAAGGGCGCACTAACACCATCGGTGGGCGGCTTACTCTGACACCGCATGAGAACCACGACTTTTCGCTGGATTACGAGCGTAGTCGCCAGGTCTATAACAACGATGAAAGCCAGTTGGGCAACCTGGATGTGGTGCCCGATGGCAGGATCTCTGGTTATGACGACGAACTGCGATTTGAGCGGGATCAATTTGCCCTGACTCATACCGGACGACTCGGTTTCGGCATCTGGGACAGCAGTCTGATGCATAACAAGACAGAGACACTTGGCCGTACCATTCCAGGTAACAACGCCGGTGGTGATTATGGTAGCCCTGTCCCGGCTGTGCCTTCGGCAATTATCGGCTCCGATCGTGAACTGGAAACTACCAATCTGGTTTTCGACACCAAGCTGGTTGCCCCTGTCGGTGATTCACATATTGCCACGGTAGGCGGCCAATGGTGGAAAGCTGAAATGACTGACGGCTACGCCGGCGAAGACTTCGAGCAAAAAACCTGGGCCCTTTTTGCAGAGGATGAATGGCGCTTGCTGGACAGTCTGGGGCTTACCCTGGGGGCCCGCTACGATGATCATGAGGCCTTCGGTGGGCATGTCAGCCCACGCGCCTACCTGGTCTGGAATACCAATGACAACTGGACCCTCAAGGGCGGAGTGAGCAAGGGCTACAAAACCCCGTCATTGAACGAGTTACATGAGGGTATCAACGGTGCAACCGGGCAAGGTCGCGTCATCACAATAGGTAATCCCGAGCTGGATCCGGAAGAAAGTACCAACTACGAAATAGGCGCCTATTACGACAACCTCAATGGTTTTAATGCCAACGCCACGTTGTTCCACAACAAGTTCAAGGACAAAATTGAAGACGGACCGGAGATCAGCCACCCACTTTGTTCCGGGAACGATAATGGCCTGTGCTCGCAGAAAATCAATATAGGTAAAGCGAAAGCCCGTGGGCTGGAGTTCGCCGCCCGCTGGCAGTTTGCACCAACCTGGTCAGTTTCAGGTAACTACACTTATACCGACAGCGAGCAGCAAACCGGTGAGGATAAAGGGGCTCCGCTTACCAATACGCCGAAGCATATGGCACATGCCAGTCTGAACTGGCAGGCTACCGACCGCCTCGGCTTGTATTTAAAGGGCGAGTACCGTGGCGAACGCGCACGCTTTACCCAGCGCAGTGCCAGTCTCGCGGCTGGTGAACGTGCACTGAACGACTTGAAAGCCTATGAAGTATTCCATCTCGGTGGCTCGTTCAGGGCATCCGAAAATGTAACGCTGAATGCTGCGGTTTATAACGTCTTTGACAAGGACTTCCTTACCGGACAGGTCTATACCGACAGTACCGGAGCCCAGGCCTGGGCCTCGGATTACGCCCAGATCGGCCGCTCGGCCACAGGTACCATTGAAGAAGGCCGCCGCCTCTGGCTCTCCGCCACCGTCGATTTCTGATCGTATTATGCTTCAACAATGCGCCCGCTTCTGTGGGCGTTTTGCTTTCGGAAGCCACTCACATCGGAACCAGAGCCTGTCGTTGTAGTCAGAATGAAGCAGCCCAGCTTGATTGGGCTGCGGATTCTAATAGATCAGGAGTGTATACATGGATATTCTACGACTCATCGCCGCTGTCCTGCTGCCGCCACTGGGGGTTTTTCTGCAGGTCGGATTTGGCGGTGCCTTCTGGCTCAATATTCTGCTGACCCTGTTGGGCTATATCCCAGGCATTATCCACGCTGTCTGGATCATTGCTCGCCGCTGAGAGCGGCGCTACGGGCAGCGACCACCTTGTTTCTGCCCTGACGCTTAGCCTCATAAAGCGCCTTATCCGCGCTGCGCATCAGACTGTCGATAATCTGTTCCGTATCACCGCCCTGCTCTACGCTCCATCGCGCATAGCCGATACTGGCGGTGACTCTGCCCCAGCTTGACCCTTCATGCGGTATATTGAGGTCGTGGATGGCACGGCACAGCGTCTCCGCCGCCTCATGCGCCGCGTCCAGATCCACCCCGGGCAATAGAACTGCAAACTCCTCGCCCCCCATGCGTGCGGCCAGTTCGCCACTGCGCTTGAAGCGGCTCTTGATCAGCGTAGCCAGCGAGACCAGGCAGGCGTCTCCCTCGGCATGTCCATAGAGATCATTGAATGCCTTGAACGAATCCACATCCAGCATCAAGAGACTCACCGGATAACCCATCCGCTGTGCACGATGAAGCTCATCGAGATGATGTTGTTCAAAATGTCGGCGGTTGGCGAGCCCGGTCAACGGATCGGTACGGGACATTTCCAGCAATTCCACCTGGGCATGCTCCAGACCAATAACATGATCCCAGTGCTGTAGCAGACTGAATAGCCATTGCCCTACGCCCTGTAAAAGGCTTTCCCGCTCAGGATCAACATCGGCTGTGGTCACACCGCGCACCGCATAAGCGAATTTTCGCTGCGGGCTGGAAAAGGCAACGACAAGGCTGCGCTCACCTGACCTTGAGACCGACCAGCCTGGAGCGTACTCGGGCACGTGCGGCAGCTCGAATTGTGCTAACCAGCGCGGATCTTCTTCCTTCATCCAACTGACACGCATTTGCTCATTGTCCAACAATGCGCAGGCATCCAGATGCAGGTACTGACCGAGGGACTGTAAGGTCTGGGTCATGGCCTTCGGGTATTGGGATTTTCGCAGATGCATCAATTTCAGACTGGTACCAGAAATCAGCTTGAGATAGCCGTTCAGATAAGCCAGCTCCGAGGTGCGTTCCGCCACCCGGCCGTCCAGGTTGTCGCGCTCCCGAGCCAGCTGCTCAATGGCCGTTTCATGCTGTTCGGCGTAATGCTGCATGCCCTGGTGCAGGGTATCGAAGCCCTCGGAGATCAGATCCATCTCATCGTGCCAGTCCCGCTTGCGGCGCGGCAGGGTCAAGCGTGGCGCATTCTTCTGCGGTTTGAGTGTCGCCACATACTCAGCGATTAACTGCAGCGGCCGCCCGATATCTCGATACAGAGCGCGGAACAAAATAGCAAATAAAACAAGGGTATAGAGCGAGAACTCAAGAATCCGCTGAAATATTGAATTACGAATAAGCTGAGCCAGACGGGCCTTGTGGAAATGGATATGCAGCTCGCCCATCTGTTGGCTCTCGTCCATGGGCGAATAAATGACCAGCCGGGTATCTGCCGGGCTCCCATCGGTGGGGGCGCCGAAGCGCATGTCCAGCCCTGTTTCCGATTGCAACCGAACGGCGGCGACATCAGCCAATTCAACAAGCCGTTCAAGCTGCCGTTCCAGCGCTGCCAATTCGATATCCCACAGGGCACTTTGCAGAAGCGGAATCTGGGTCGCGGTCAGGTCACTCAGCAATGTGTTCTGTTGCTGCTTTACCGCGTGGCTGATCAAGAATACCTGAGCGATGGACGCCATCATCATGGCGATCAAGGCCAACAGCATCAGGCGGACAAGCAATCGACGGCTGAACGAGCGGAAACGAGTTCGCTTTGTCATTGAATATCCAGCCACCTGTTGAAGGAAAAGTCGTATTGGTCACGCGCTGGGTTGCATGCTCGACTGTAGGGGCAGAAATCCAGGCTGCGTCCCTGCCTGCGCCGCTCAAGTAAATATCTGGCGCTGGGCTGCTCGATCAGCGAAAACATGGAGTATTGCAACTCGCCGTTACCCGAGTTGTCGATAAAATCCAGCCCGTGATGATAATCATACAAGAGCACAATGGCCCAGGCACCGGCCATATGGTGGCCTCCGGTCAAGGCGGTCAGTTCTCCACTCAATACATGCTCAAGCGCGGCTTCTGTGGCGTTGACCGCCGAGACAAACACATCCTTACCCGGCACTCGACCGCTTGCATGTATGGCTTCGATTACTGCAAACGCCTGCAGATCGTTGGCGCTCCAGACCAGTTGTGCCTGCGGATAACGACGCAGCAGGTGAGTGGATTGCCCAAGCGCCTTGCCATATGACCAGTCGGCATACACTTGCTGATGTAATGTCACCTGGGGGAATTCTTCCAATGCCCGCAATAATCCCTGGTTGCGCTGGCGGGAGGTATGCGTGGAGCGGTCCCCCGCCAGCGCAATCATCCCCAAAGAGGAATCGTCGGGTAACGCCTTGATGGCATGCGAAATGAGCGCTCTGGCTGCCAGGTATCCGCCCTCTTCTGCATCCGGGGTCAGACTGCCAAGCCAGAGACTGAAGCGTTGCCGGGGATAGCCCACTTTCTCGCGGTCACCCAGAGCCGAATTGAATGCCAGAAAAACCGGAATGCCTGCAGCATCGGCGGCCTCCAACTGTCCCGGCAACATGGATTTTTCTGCGGCAATAATGAGATAGTCAGGACGGGATTCGGCTGAGCGCTGCCCCAATTCTTCGATCAAGCTGATTTGAGCCAGATAATCGCGCTCAGTGGTGAGGATTTCCAACTCGACATCCAGGCTGGCCGCCGCCTGCTGCATGACCTCGTTGGCCATCGTCCAATAAGGCTCCGCGGTCTTGCCGGGATTGATGAAGGCCACGCTCAAGCCGAACGCGATACCGGGCGCAGATGGCAGGGTAACAAGCAATAAGACTCGCAAAAGCCAGGAAAGCGTCAAGCCCGGTGACCGCAAAACAATCACTCCGCGATGTACGAAGGCAAAATGATACCATAGTGACATCGAAGATGTTATTTTGCCCTGTCTTCAGTCGGCGATTACTGCGCGTGAACCACATGCCCGCGCACCGCGCTGGTTGCGCGAAGCGCTGCCCCACCTGGCGGGAGAGTTCATTGATGCTGTGGCCAGGCTACCGCGAACCCTGCCCCATACAATGGGTGTATGCCATTGTTAATATAATGCTTGTGCGGTATCCCGTATCCGTTTGACCATGGCACGCAATCCATTGCCACGTGTCACGCTCAGATGCTTCAACAGGTTCAGCCGAGCGAAGTAGTCTTCAATGTCAAAAGCCAGAATGGCCGCAGGCGTCTGCCCGTTGTAGGCAGCCAAAACCACTGCCAGCAGTCCCTTGACGATAAAGGCATCGCTATCGGCGTCAAAATACAGCTTGCCGCCCTCTTCCCGGCTGGTCAGCCATACCTGGCTCTGGCAGCCACGAACAATATTCTGCTCGGTATGATGCTGTTCATCCAGCGGGGGTAATTCACGGCCCAGATCGATGATGTATTTGTAACGATCTTCCCAGCTGTCAAAGAATGCCAGGTTGTCGAGAATATCGTCGCTGGTAATGTCGGTGCCAAATTGACTCATGCTGCGCCCTTAGAAGAACATGCCGGTTGCGAGTTGAGCTTCTTCGCTCATCATTTCCCGGCTCCACGGTGGATCAAATACCAGTTCGACATGTACTTCACTGACGTTCGGCACAAGGCGCACGCGGTATTCCACATCACCCACCAGCACCGGGCCCATGCCGCAACCGGGCGCGGTCAGCGTCATGCTGATGTCCACCCGTTTAGCGCTCTGATCTATGTCGACCGAATAGATCAGGCCCAGGTTGACCAGATCCACGGGGATCTCCGGGTCATAGACGCTTTTCAGGGCGGCCCATACGTTCTCTTCCCGAATCAGCTCATCGGTTGCTGGTGGAAAGCTGAGCAATTCAGGCTCAAGCCCGAGCTTGTCCGCATCGGTGCCGTCTACCCGTACCATTTGGCCGTTATAGGTCACCGTATAGTTACCGCCCAGCGCCTGGGTGATGGTGACAAAGGTATCTTTCGGAATCGTCAGCGGAGTGCCATCGGGAACTCGCCGCGCAGGACATTCAGCCCGCGCCACTACCATGGGTCTTTCCATCTCAACTCACACTGAAGCTTTCGCCGCAACCACATTGGTCTTTGACGTTGGGGTTAGTAAAACGGATCTGGCGGTTAATACCTTCGGTGACCAGATCTATCTCGGTGCCGGACAAGACATTCAGACTGTCGGCATCTACCAGCAGCTCGACCTGCTCATCCAACTGGTAATGCAAGTCGCCTTCGGCACCCTGTTCGACCATATCAATGACGTACATGAAGCCGGTACAACCGCTCTTCTTCACGCTCAGACGGACTGATTTACCCGCCTCGCGGGTTACCTGTCGACGGAAATGTTCCAGGGCCGCCGGCGTGACCGAGACCACCTGGCTGGACGGATCAAATGCTTGAACAGTCATTTTCCTACTCCTCGACAAGAAACTGTTTTGCCTTGGCCAGAGCCTCGAACAGACGATCGATATCGGCTCTGGTGTTGTAGAAACAGAAGCTGGCACGCACCGTTCCGGGAATGCCCAACTGATCCATGATGGGTTGCGCGCAATGGTTACCCGTACGCACTGCCACACCCTGTTGATCCAGCAACATACCGACATCATGCGGGTGCGTACCGTCCATGAGAAAGCTCAGCACACCAGTCCGCTGTGCTGCGGTTCCCACCAGGGTGATACCGGGCATGGCCCGCGCCTTGGCTTCAGCATAGGCCAGCAGATCCCTCTCATGGGCCTCAGCGCCTTCGCGGTCGATGCTTTGCAGGTAATCGACCGCCGCACCCAGAGCAATTACGCCAGCGATATCCGGTGTGCCCGCCTCGAATTTATAAGGCAACTGGTTATAGGTCGTACCGGCGAAACTGACCGTTTCGATCATCTCACCACCACCCTGATACGGCGGCATGGCTTCCAACAACGCGGCTTTACCATAGAGCACGCCGACACCAGTGGGGCCGAACATCTTGTGCGCGGAAAATACATAAAAATCACAATCCAGCGCCTGCACGTCCACCTGGAGGTGGCTCATGGCCTGCGCGCCATCGACCAGGCACAGGGCGCCAACCGCATGCGCCATTTCGATGATATGTTCAACCGGATTGAGGCTGCCCAGTGCATTGGATACATGTCCGCAGGCGATCATCCGTACCCGCTCATCCAGCATGCCCTGAAGCGCGCTCAGATCCAGCGTGCCGGCGTTATCCACCGGTATGGCTTCTACCGTGGCGCCCATCTGCTCGGCGATCATCTGCCATGGCACGATGTTGGAGTGATGCTCCATGGCCGATACCAGAATACGATCACCGGCTTTCAGCTGGCTACGCCCCCAACTGGCCGCAACCAGGTTGATGCTCTCCGAGGTGCCACGCGTCCAGATAATTTCCCGTGCCTCAGCAGCATTGATCAATCCTGCGACCTTGACCCGTGCCTGCTCGAACTTCTCGGTGGCGCGTTCGGCCAGCGCATGGGCACCACGGTGCACGTTGCTGTTATCCTGGCGGTAGTAGTCAACAATCGCCTGAATGACCGCCTCGGGCTTCTGCGTCGTGGCGGCGTTGTCCAGATACACCAGCGGCTTGCCATGTACTTGCTGGTGCAGGATCGGAAAGTCCTGACGCACCCGTTCGGCGTCAAAAACGCTGCGGGTATCCCGGGCCAGCTCACTCATAGCTCATCTGCCCCAATTCGCCGCCCTGTTGACCGAACAGCGTCGTCAGTCTGGGGCGCAGGTAATCCTGGATGGCTTGCTCCGGTACCTGGTTGAGCAGCTCATTGATAAAACCAAAACTCAACATGCGCACGGCGTCAGCACGGGTGACACCACGGCTCTGTAGATAGAAGATCGAGGTCTCATCCAGCTGAGCAATGGTCGCACCGTGACCACAACGCACATCGTCGGCGTAAATTTCCAGCTCAGGCTTGGTGTTGATCTCCGCAGTAGGCGAGGTCAGCAGGTTGCGGTTACTCATCTCCGCCAAGGTCTTCTGTGCATCCTGGTGGATATGGATACGACCGTTGAACACCGCCTTGGCCGAGTCGCCAATGATGCCGCGGAACACCTCATCGGTGGTACAGCGCGGCACACGATGCTCAACGTTGGTGTGATAGTCGATCAGTTGCTTGTTGCGCGGTAGATAAACGCCATTCAAGCCCAGATGCGCACCCTCGCCACGGTGATTGACGTGGTAATCAATACGCTTGAGGCGACTGCCCTGAGCCAGGGTAAAACCGAGGAAGCGCGCGTCGCGATGCAGGTCTACATGCACTCCGCCCACATGCAACAGGTCTTCCTGCTCCAGATTGATGCGGTAGTGCTGGATCTGCGCATTGTTGCCTACCACCACCTCGGTGAAGCTGCTGACGAACAGGTTCTGCTGTTCGTTACCGGAGACGTAGTGTTCAATCAACTCGGCTTCGGTGCTGTCTTCCAATACCACCAGTATGCGCTGACTGCTCATGGCAGGCTGCGCCTCAGGGGTAGAGACGTTGACCACATATACCGGCTTGTCCAATTTCTGGTCACGGGATACGTGAATCAACACACCTTCACCAGCTACAGCATCACTTAATGCGCCGAACAGGTGCTGCGAGCTATCCATGACCTTACCCAGATGCCGGACAATCAATTGCTGCTGATGGGCATCAGCCTCGCTGAAGCGCACTACGCCAGCAGGCAGCTCATGGGAGTGCTCCGGGCGAAAATGCCCATTGATGAACACCAGACGGGTCGCATCCACATCGATGGGATCAATGGCTTCCTGCCAGGCGCAATTATCGACACTGGCCCAGCGGGCGGGATTATCGTTCTGCAAAGCCAGCAGCGATGTGTATTTCCAGGCTTCGTTCTTGCGGGTCGGCCATGTTGCGCTTGACCAGCGGTCGGCGCCAGTGGCACGCAACGCTGCCAGCCAATGGGGGCTGGACTGCTGTGCTGCCAACTGCAGGGCCTGCTGTTGAAAGTCAGTCATGCCGTTAGCCTTCTCCGTTTTCCAACCAGCTGTAGCCCTTGGCTTCCAGCTCCAATGCCAGACTCTTATCACCGCTCTTGACGATGCGGCCGTCGGCCAACACGTGGACATAATCCGGCACGATGTAGTCCAGCAGACGCTGATAGTGGGTCACCACGATAAAGCTGCGCTTACCGTCACGCATGGAGTTGACCCCGTCTGCGACCACTTGCAGGGCGTCAATATCCAGTCCGGAGTCAGTTTCGTCGAGGATGCACAGATCGGGTTCAAGCAGCATCATCTGCATGATCTCGTTGCGCTTCTTCTCCCCACCGGAGAAACCTTCGTTTACTCCGCGCTTGAGGAAGTTAGCATCCAGATTCACACGTTTGCTGGTTTCCCGCGCCAGTTTCATGAACTCGACAGCGGACAGTTCCGGCAAGCCAGCGTATTTACGCTTGGCGTCCACCGAAACCTTGAGGAACTCCATGTTACTGACGCCGGGGATTTCGACCGGATACTGGAACGCCAGAAACAGACCGTTACGCGCCCGCTCCTCGGTGTCCAGCGCCAACAGATCCTGCCCCTTGAAGGACACGCTGCCGGCAGTGGCCTCATAACCGGGACGACCAGATAGCACGTTACCCAGTGTGCTCTTGCCCGAGCCGTTCGGCCCCATGATGGCGTGTACTTCACCGGGTTTGATTTCGATATCCAGCCCCTTGAGGATATCTTTCTCTTCAACTTTAGCGTGCAACCCTTTGATCGATAACATATATTCTGCCTGATAAACTGTATTGAATTGGTCGTGTCAGCGCTCTCGGCTCGGGTTAACCCACCGAGCCTTCCAGACTGACTTCCAGCAACTTGCCTGCCTCTACCGCAAACTCCATCGGCAACTCCTTGAACACCTCACGGCAGAAACCGTTAACGATCATGGAGACGGCCTTTTCGGCGTCCAGACCGCGTTGCTGACAGAGGAACATCTGGTCATCGCTGACCTTGGAGGTGGTGGCCTCGTGTTCAATCACGGCGGTTGGATTCTTGCTTTCGATGTAGGGGAAGGTATGCGCACCGCAACGGTCACCAATCAGCAGCGAGTCGCATTGGGTGAAGTTTCGTGCCCCTTCGGCGCCCGGGTTGATACGTACCAGACCACGGTAGGCCTGATTACTCCGGCCGGCAGAAATCCCTTTGGCAACAATGGTTGAGCGCGTGTTCTTACCAAGGTGGATCATCTTGGTGCCGGTATCGGCCTGCTGGAAGTTGTTGGTCAGGGCCACGGAGTAGAATTCGCCCACGCTATTGTCACCCTTGAGGATGCAGCTGGGGTACTTCCAGGTGATGGCTGAGCCGGTTTCTACCTGGGTCCAGGAGATCTTTGCGTTGGTATGGGCTACACCGCGCTTGGTCACAAAGTTGTAGATACCGCCCTTGCCTTCGGCGTCGCCCGGGTACCAGTTCTGGACCGTGGAGTATTTGATCTGGGCATTATCCAATGCCACCAGCTCGACTACCGCTGCGTGCAGTTGGTTTTCATCACGCATTGGCGCGGTGCAGCCTTCGAGGTAACTGACGTGGGAGCCTTCATCGGCGATGATCAGCGTCCGTTCGAACTGTCCGGTATTCAATTCATTGATGCGGAAGTAGGTGGACAGCTCCATGGGGCAGCGCACGCCTTTGGGGATATAAACGAAGGAGCCATCGGAGAATACTGCCGAGTTCAGCGCAGCGTAGTAATTGTCCTTCTGCGGAACGACGGTACCCAGGTATTTCTTGACCAGATCTGGATAATGTTTGATCGCTTCGCTGATTGGACAGAAGATGACGCCTGCCTCGGACAGCTTCTCACGGAAGGTAGTCACCACGGATACCGAGTCGAACACCACATCCATCGCAACGCCTGCCAGCGCTTCCTGCTCGTGCAGCGGAATGCCCAGCTTTTCATAAGTAGCCAGCAGCTCGGGGTCGACTTCGGCCAGGCTTTTCGGGCGGTCGGCCATGCTCTTGGGAGCAGAGAAGTAGGATACGCTCTGGAAGTCGATTTCGGGATACTTGACATGCGCCCAGGTCGGCTCTTTCATTTCCAGCCAGGCGCGATAGGCTTTCAGGCGCCACTCCAGCATCCACTCCGGCTCTTCCTTGCGCGCAGAGATGAAGCGAATGACGTCTTCGTTCAGACCGGGCGGAAGGGTGTCGGATTCAATGTCGGTATGGAAGCCGGCAGCGTATTCCGTCTTGATCAGGTTCTCGACTTCTTGAGTCACGGTATCACCTCAATCTCGCAGTCAGGTCAGTACATGACTGCACTTTATGTCAGGCTGCAATACCTCTGCGGGTATTACGCAAATTGGTGCGGCAAGCCGCCGGGTCAGATGATGCGTTCCAGGTTGTCGCTGCTCGGCCGGGAGCAATTGCCCCGATCCTGGCGGGTGCGCACCTGCTGGATATCATCACGGGAAACCAGATCGGCAAGGGTTATCTCACCAAGGAAGTCACGCAAGCGTGCGCTCAAATCTGTCCATAAATAGTGGGTCAGACAAACCTCGCCATGCTGGCAGTCACCCTGGCCCAGGCAGCGGGTGGCATCCATCGAATCATTAACCGCTTCGACAATCTGAGCCACGCTGACAGCTGCAGCACCACCAGCGAGGCGATAACCACCACCAGGCCCGCGTATACTTTCCACCAGCTTGCTGCGGCGTAGCTTGGCAAACAGTTGTTCCAGGTAGGACACCGATACGCCTTGGCGCTGGGAAATATCAGCCAGAGTGATAGGCCCCTGCTCTTCGTGCAGAGCCAGATCCAACATGGCAGTAACCGCGTAACGGCCTTTGGTGGTCAGTCGCATAACGATCCCCGCGTCCGATTTTCTGAAACCGAACTATGCAATATCCAACCAATTTAGTCAACTATTACCCCGCCTTCTCCGGCTCTCTCGGGCGCATAGTATAGAGACATCGGCCCGAGGCTTGAAGTCAAAGCGCCGCCGTGTTCTTCTTGGGTGTTTCAAGGTCAAAACAGCTGATACAGAAGAGATTTGCGTGTATCTTTCACGCACTTCAAGAATATGCCCCATCAGGAGTTACCAATGAGCCACGAAAAACAATTTTACATCAACGGCCAGTGGGTTGAGCCCAGCACCACGCAAACGGTTGACGTGATCAACCCGGCTACCGAAGAAGTAGTCGCCACCATTGCCATGGGCAGTGAACAGGATGTGAATGCCGCTGTGGCTGCGGCCCGCAAGGCCTTTGAAAGCTATTCACAGACCAGTCGCGAAGAGCGTATCGCGCTGCTGGAGCGTATTCTGGAAATCTATCAGCGCCGCAGCGCCGAGTTCGCCGAAGCCATTACCCTGGAAATGGGTGCCCCAGCCAAGCTGTCCAAATATGCTCAGGCTCCGTCAGGCACTGGTCACTTTGCTGCCGCTCTGAAGGCGTTGAAGGAATTCGAATTCGAGGAGCGCATCGGCAACACCCTGGTGGTCAAGGAGCCGATTGGCGTCTGCGGCCTGATTACCCCCTGGAACTGGCCGGTCAACCAGCTGGCCTGCAAGATTGCACCGGCGCTGGCTACCGGCTGCACCATGGTACTGAAACCCTCTGAAGTCGCCCCGCTGTCCGCCCTGCTGCTGGCGGAAGTGCTGGACGAAGCCGGCGTACCTGCCGGCGTATTCAACCTGATCAATGGTGACGGCCCCACGGTCGGTTCGGCCATGTCCGGCCACCCGGATATCGACATGATGTCCTTTACCGGCTCAACCGGTGCCGGTCGGCAGGTCATGAAAAACGGTGCCGAGACTATCAAACGGGTTGCACTGGAATTGGGTGGCAAATCCGCCAACATTCTGCTGGATGATGCCAATTTCGAGAAGACCGTCGCTCACGGTGTCATGTCCTGCATGAACAACAGCGGTCAGTCCTGTAACGCCCCTACCCGCATGCTGGTACCCAATAGCCGTATGGATGAGGTCGTTGCCATCGCCAAGGCAGTTGCCGGCAAGGTCAAGGCCGGAGATCCTGATGCAGCGGATACCACCATCGGGCCGGTTGTTTCCAAGGCGCAGTGGAGCAAGATTCAGGATCTGATCGGCAAGGGCATCGAGGAAGGCGCTAACGTTGTGGTCGGTGGCCTTGGTCGCCCTGAGGGTCTGGACAAGGGCTATTACGTGAAACCGACCATCTTCAGCCATGTCACCACTGATATGACCATTGCCCGGGAAGAAATCTTCGGGCCGGTACTGTCCATCATCGGTTATGAAGATGAGGCGGATGCCATCCGCATCGCCAACGATACCCGTTATGGCCTGTCTGGCTACGTTTCATCCGCTGACCTGGATCGCGCCCGCAACGTTGCCCGCCAGATTCGCACCGGTATGGTTCACTTGAACGGCGCACCACTGGATAACGACGCACCGTTCGGCGGTTACAAGGAGTCTGGCAATGGTCGTGAGTGGGGCCACTACGGTTTTGAGGACTTCCTGGAAGTGAAATCCATCTTCGGTTATTACGCTGCAAGCTGATCCTGGGTTACCTGCCTCCGGTGCCATGCTGTAGCACCGGAGGCGGGCTCCACCAGACCGCTATGACCGAACACAGGGAGAAGTATCGGATGAAGAAATTGAATCTCCCCGGAACGAAACCGGAATAACCTGCGTTGACAATGTCAGCTGGTCACATCGAGTAGGGTGAGGCGTCGCCGCCTCATCCCTCTCACAGAACCGTACGTA